>JBFWXZ010000041.1:0-20306 GCA_050186955.1 Flavobacteriaceae bacterium | reverse complement strand
CGGTCGCCGCGCCGCCAGGCGGGCGCGACCACGAGAAGCGCGAAGAGCAGCGACAGCGGCGGCAGCAGCATGATCCACGCCTCCATGCTGCGCGGATCGATGATCGTGTGGACGACGAGGATGATCGCCGCCCAGGCGGCCAGATAGATGCCGGCGACGCCGCCCTCGCGCAGCGGCCTAGCCGAGACGTTGCGGGCGGCGAGCGCCAGCCCCGCGGCCAGCAGCGCCGGCACGAGGACGATCGCCGCGTAGTCGAGCGGCCGCCCGGCGACCGCTGCGAACCGCTCGGCGCCGATGTCGCGGTCCGGCTGGACGTGGCTCCACGCCGAATTGATCCGGTCGAAGGCGAACAGCCAGTAGGTCGAGACCGTGTCGTGGGCGATGGCGAGCGGCGCCCAGAGGAGTTTCCTCAGCGTGTAGGGTTCGGCAACGGAGAACTCGCCGAAGCGGTTGGCGGCGAATTCGGCCAGCTCGAAGGGACCCGGCAGGCTCGCATAGTCGGACGCATAGGCGAGCGCGTATCCCGCCGCGACGACCGCCACGCCGGCGGCCCCGTAAACGATGAAGGCGACGACGCGCCGGGCGGCGAGAAAGGCGATGCCCATGGCGAAGAAGAGCGGGAAGACCAGCGGCTGGTAGAACAGCGCGGCAAGGCCCGACAGGGCGCCCCAGCCCACCCAAGCGGAAAGGCTCGCGCCGGCCTTAAGCCTCGGCAGGATGGCGCATGAAAGCGCCAGCGCGATGAAGCAGGACGGGGTGTAGACCTCCGCCACGCCGGCATAGTGCCAGTAGCCGAAGCTGAAGCCGAGGCAGGCGGCGCCCAGAACGGCCGGCCAGATGTCCACGGCGAAGGCCGTCCGCAGCAGCCTGTAGGCCATGACGACACCGCCGGCGGCGCCGGCCACCGTCACCAAATTGATCGCGGTGAAGCCGTCGAGGCCCAGCCCGGCGCGGTCGGAAGCCAGCCAGACCGCCCGGTTGAGCATGTGGAAAAGCATCATGCGGGTATCGAAGAACCGCCAGATCGGGTTCTCCTCCGCCGCATAGGCATAGAGCCATGCATCGGTGGCGACGGCATGGTTGGCGGCGCGGGTGAACCAGTAGAAGAGCGCGGCGATACTGAAGGCGGCCAGCAGCCAGCCGGCGCGGGAGCTTGAAACCCGCCTCCGCTCTACTTCGCTGTTCGCCTGCCCCGCAATCGACACTACATCATCCTTTTCAATATTAACCAAGTTACCATACCGCTGTTGCGCCGGTCATCATTTATCACGATCAAGGATAGGCGGCCTTTTCCCAATCCTGTTAACTTTAACTCTTAGTGTTAAGACAGGATCGTTCGGATTCGCATTCGCAAAGCACGCGCAAGCCAATTATTTTGACATTCGATATAAATACATCGAATGCGGTTAGCCTTTGAGCATGTCACTCGAACCGACCATATCGGCGCGCAGCAAATCGCCGCCGCAAGGCGCGTCGAAAGGCGCCGCCGGGGCGCGTTCCGGGGGCATCCTGACCATCAATCTGGAGGACTATTTCCAGACCACCCCGGTCAGCGAGGTGGTTCCGGTGCGCTACTGGTCGCGGTTCGAGCGGCGGGTCGAGCGCAACACCGAGCGCACCCTGTCGCTGCTCGAGGAGACCGGCGCCAGCGCGACCTTCTTCGTCTCCGGATGGATCGCCGACGTCGCGGCGGACCTCGTGCGCGAGATCGGGCAGCGCGGCCACCGCATCGCCGCCAAGGGCTACCAGCACGCCTTTCCCAAGCAGCTGACCGCCGCCGAGTTCGCCGATGACGCGCGCCGCGCCAAGGAGGCGCTGGAGCGCGCCTCGGGCAGCGAGATCGTCGGCTACCGCGCCGCCCGCGGCGGCCTGTCGATCGACGACACCGCGCTGTTCGACGCGCTCGCGGACATCGGCTACCGCTACGATTCGAGCGTCAGGCCGTTCGGCTTCGGCGCCGGCCCGCGCAACGCCGTCGTCGCCGCCGGATCGCCGGCGAGCCGCTTCAGCGAGGTGCCGATCTCGACCGCGTCGCTCGCCGGCCTGACGATCCCCGTCGCCGGCGGCAACTTCCTGCGCCAGCTCCCCTATTCCTTCACCCGCCGCGCCATCGCCAACACCGGCGCCGACCCGCACGCGCGGCTCGTCTTCTACTTCCATGTCTGGGAGCTCGATCCCGAGATGCCGCGCCTGAACGGCGTCACGGCGGCGAACCGCATCCGCCTCTACCGCAATCTGGAGGCGATGCCGCGGCGCATCGCAGAGGTGCTCGGGACGAACGCCTTCACCAGCGCCGAGGAAGCTCTCGGCATCGCACCGGCGAGCGCGCCGGAGGCCCCGCGCAGCGCCGAGATCGTCAGCATCCGCACCGGCAAGGCGCCCGGCGCGCGCGACGTGACGCTGGTGGTGCCCTGCTTCAACGAGGCGGAGTCCCTGCCCTTCCTGGAGAAATCGCTGGCGCTGCTGGAGCAGCGGCTGAAGGCGAAATACGCGCTCTGCTACGTCTTCGTCGACGACGGCAGCAGCGACGGCACCCTCGCCGTGCTCGGCAGGCTCTTCGGCAAGCGGCGCAACGTCACCATCCACGCGATGCCGCGGAACAGCGGCGTCTCGGCGGCGATCATGGCCGGCATCAAGCGCGCCAGGACCGACATCGTCGCCTCGATCGACTGCGACTGCAGCTACGACCCGTTCCAGATCGAAACGCTGCTCGACGCCTGGCGGCCGGAGATCGCGATGGTCACCGCATCGCCCTATCACCGGCAGGGCCACGTGATGAACGTGCCGGGATGGCGGCTCTTCCTGTCGCGCGGCCTCTCGATGCTCTACCGGCTGCTGCTCGACCAGAAGCTCGCCACCTACACCTCCTGCCTGCGCGTCTACCGCCGCTCGGCGGTGGCGGGCATCGAGCTCGAGCACGGGGGCTATCTCGGCATCGCCGAGCTCGTCGCCCGCCTCGACCAGCGCGGCGAGAAGATCGAGGAGGTTCCGGCGACGCTGGAATCGCGCCTGTTCGGCCGCTCCAAGATGAAGACCCTCAAGACCATCGCGGGCCATCTCGGCCTCCTCGCAGGCCTCGTCCGCGACAAGTTCCGCCATGCCGACCCCAACTTTGCTTCTCCCAATTTTACCGCCCCCGGAAGTCCCGACACCGGCATGGCCCCGCCCCCTCAGACGATGGAGAAAGACCGTGGCTGACACCTTCACATTCCCCTCCGACCAGGACGCCAGCGGGCGCACTTTCGACGAAGCGGAGATCGCCGCCGTCGCCGAGGTGCTCCGCTCCGGCACGCTGACCTCGACCAAGGGGCCGGCGGTCAAGGAGTTCGAGCGCCGCTTCGCCGAGCTGGTCGGGGCGAAGTTCGCCTATGCCTGCTCGAGCGGCAGCGCCGCCGTGCACACGGCGATCGCCGCCATCGATCCGGAGCCGGGCGACGAGATCGTCACCACCGCCATCACCGACATGGGGGCGCTGTCGCCGATCGTCTACCAGGGCGCTATCCCCGTCTTCGCCGACGTCGACCCGGTGACCCTCAACGTCACCGCCGAGACGATCGAGGCGGCGATCAGCGAGCGCACGAAGGCCATCATCGTCACCCACCTCTTCGGCAATCCGGCGGAGACGGTGAAGATCCGCAAGCTCGCCGACGAGCGCGGCATCCCGCTCATCGAGGACGCCGCCCAGGCCTTCCTCGCGCAGGAAGACAACCGCATGGTCGGCACCATCGGCCAGATCGGCTGCTTCAGCCTCCAACAGGGCAAGCACATCACCTGCGGCGAGGGCGGCATCGTCGTCACCGACGACGAGAAGCTGGCGCGCCGCATGCGGCTGTTCATCAACAAGGCGTGGCCCTATGGCGAGGCCGGCCCGGACCACGAGTTCCTGGCGCCGAACTACCGCATGACGGAGTTGCAGGGCGCGGTGGCGCTGGCGCAGCTCGACAAGCTCGACGGCTCGGTGCGCGTCCGCCAGGAGAACGCGGAAAAGCTCGCCAGGGCGCTGGAGGGCGTGCCCGGCATCGCGACGCCGCGCGTCGCGCCCAACGCCCGCCACGTCTACTGGAAGTTCTGCCTGACGGTGGACGGAAGGGTGATCCCGGGCGGCCCGGCGGCGCTGGCCCACGCGCTCAAGCACGACAACGTCATGTCGGCGCCGCGCTACATCCAGAAGCCGGCCTTCGAATGCGCGGTCTTCCGCGACCAGAACACCTTCGGCAAGAGCCGCTTCCCGTTCACGCTGGCGCGCCCGGAGGCGGTCGACTATTCCCGCGCCCGCTTCCCCGGCACCTATGACGGGCTGCGCGACGTGCTCGTGCTGCCGTGGAACGAGCGCTACACCGACGAGCATGTGAACTACCTGGCCGACGCGATCCGCCAGGCGGCGAGCGCGCTCGCGGCCGAGAAGCTGGAGGTCGCGGAATGAAGTCGCTCGCCATCATCGGCGCCGGCGCCATCGCCCAGACCTACATGCAGGCCGTCGACACAATGGACGGCGTGCGCATCGGCGCGGTCTGCGACATCAACCCGGCGATCCGCGACAGCGTCGCCGAGCGGCTCGGCTGCCCGGCCTACGAGACGATCGAGGAAGCCATCGTCGCCGAGCGTCCCGACGGGGTGATCGTCACCGCGCCGCCGGTGCAGCATCCGGCGCTGGCCGTTCCCTGCCTCAAGGCGGGAATCCCGGTGCTCTGCGAGAAGCCGCTGACCATCGACCTCGATTCAGCGAACCGCATGATCGCGGCGGCCCGCAAGCACGGCACGCTGCTGGCGATGGCCTCGAAGTTCCGCTACGTCGAGGACATCATCAAGGCGAAGTCGCTGCTGGAATCCGACGTGATCGGCAAGATCCAGCTCGTCGAGAACCTGTTCGCGGCGAGCGTCGACATGTCGTCGCGCTGGAACAGCAATCCCGACATCTCCGGCGGCGGCGTGCTGATCGACAACGGCACCCATTCGGTGGAGGTGGTGCGCTACCTCGCCGGGCCGATCCGCCGCGTCAGGGCGATCACCGAGACCTACGGACGCTCGATGCCGGTCGAGGACGCGGCGATCCTGTTCGTGGAGACCGAGCGCGGCATCCGCGGCCATATCGAGCTGAGCTGGGCGATCGCCAAGAAATCGCCGGCCTGGGTCACCGTCTACGGCACCAAGGGCGTGCTCGAGGTCGGCTGGCAGCAGTCCCGCTACAAGCGCGACGAGGACAATGACTGGACGGTGTTCGGCACCGGCTACGACAAGGTAGACTCGTTCCGCCGCAACATCGCCGACTTCCTCGCCGGCATCGACGGCAAGGCGCTGATGCGCACGACGCTCGACGACGCGCTGGCCTCGGTCAGGGTGATCGAGGCGGCCTATGCGTCGGCGGAGAGCGGCGGCTGGGTCGACGTCGCCGCCGACCGCCACCTGACCGCCATCGACGGCAGCAAGGAAAAGCGGGCCTGAAGGCGATGGGCGTCAGAATCCACCCCACAGCCCTGATCGAGGACGGCGTCGAGATCGGCGCCGGCACCTCGATCTGGGACAATGTCCACGTCCGCGGACCGTCGCGCATCGGCCGCGACTGCATCGTCGGCGAAAAGACCTATGTCGCCTACGGGGTGGAGATCGGCGACCGGGTGAAGATCAACGCCTTCGTCTATGTCTGCAACGCCGTCACCATCGAGACCGGCGTGTTCGTCGGCGCCGGGACGATCTTCACCAACGACCGCTTCCCGCGCGCCACGACGCCGGATCTGAGCGAGCCGCTGACCTCGGCCCCGACCGAGGAGACGCTGCCGACGCGGGTGCGCGAGGGTGCCTCCTTCGGCGCCAACGCGACCATCGGCTGCGGCATCACCATCGGCCGCTTCGCGATGGTCGGCATGGGATCGGTCGTCACCCGCGACGTCGGCGACTTCCACCTCGTCGCCGGACAGCCGGCGCGCGCCATCGGTTATCTGTGCCGCTGCGGCGAGCCGCTGATACGCTTCCGCGAAGAGCCGGCGGCGATGCCCGAGACCTCCTGCGGCAAATGCGGGCGAAGCTATTCCGCCAGCGGCGGCGTCGTCACCGAACACGACCACGCGGCGGCGGCATGACGAGCTGGGGCATCGTCGGCGGCGGCATGCTGGGCCTGACGATCGCCCACCGGCTGGCCGCGCGCGGCGACGAGGTCGCCGTCTTCGAGGCCGCCGACAGGCTCGGCGGGCTGGCCGACGCCTGGGAGTTCGGCGGCGTCGAATGGGACCGCCACTATCACGTCATCCTGCCGGTCGACCGGGCGCTGATCGCGCTGCTCGGCGACCTCGGGCTGGCCGGCGACATAGGCTGGGCGCGCACCGGCACCGACCTCTTCGACGGCAAGCGCTTCCACCCGCTCAACGGCGCGGTCGACTTCCTCAGGCTCCCGGTGCTGTCGCTCGTCGACAAGGCGCGGCTCGCCGGAACCATCCTCTACGCGTCGCGCATCAGCGACGGCAGGCCGCTTGAATCGAAAAGTATCGAGGACTGGCTGACGCGGCTTTCGGGCAGGAACGTCTTCGAGACGATCTGGCGTCCGCTGCTGCGCGCCAAGCTCGGCGAAGCCTACAGGACGGCGTCGGCCTCCTTCATCTGGGCCATCGCCCGCCGGCTCTATTCGGCGCGCGCCGCCGGCGTCGCCAGGGACCGCTTCGGCGTCGTCGAGGGCGGTTACGCGACGGTGCTCGACCGCTTCGCCAAGCACCTCACGGCGCGCGGCGTCGAGCTCAATGCGAGCGCCCCGGCGAAGGCGATACGCCGTGCCGGCGCGGGCTTCACGCTGGAGGCTGGCGGCAACCGCCGGCATTTCGACCGCATCGTCGTCACCACGCCGCCGGCGCAGGCGGCGGCGCTCTGCGGCATCCTCACCGACGGCGAGCGCGAAGCGATGCGAGGCGTCGCCTATCAGGGCATCATCTGCACCTCGGCGCTGATCTCGCGCCGGCTGCGCGGCGCCTACATGACCTACATCACCGACACCGGCTGCCCGCTGACCACGATCATCGACATGACGGCGGTCGCCGGGCCCGAGCGCTTCGGCGGCAGGACGCTGGCCTATCTGCCGATGTACCTGCCGGCCGACCACCCCCTCTTCGACGCCGACGAGGCGGAGATCCGCGCGCTCGCCATGAAGGGGCTGCGGCAGCTCTATCCCGACATTCGCGACGAGGAGATCGCGGCCATGCGCGTCTCGCGGGCGCGCCACGTGCTGCCGATCCCGCGCATGAACTATTCCGACCACCTGCCGCCGCTGACGACCAGCGTGCCCGGCCTCTACGCGGTCAATTCCGCGCATATCGTCAACGGCACGCTCAACGTCAACGAGACGATAGAGCTCGCCGACCGGGCGCTTGGCGAAATCGACGGCGACCGGCGGAGCGGCGGCGGCGAAGCGCGAAAGGACGCGGCATGACCGGCAAGCCCATCGCCTCGCTCTCCCTCGACCTCGACAATGCGTGGTCCTATCTGAAGACGCGCGGCGACAAGCGCTGGGAGGCGATGCCCTCCTATCTCGACCTCGTGGTCCCGCGCTTCCTCGACATCTGCGCGCGGCTCGACCTGCCGCTGACCGTCTTCGTGGTCGGCGCCGACGCCGCGCGAAAGGAGAATGCCGGCGCGCTGAAGAAGATCGCCGCGGCCGGCTGCGAGATCGGCAACCATTCCTTCCGCCACGAGCCGTGGCTGCATCTCTATTCGCGAACCGAGCTCGAGGAGGAGATCGAAAGCGCCGAGAAGGCCATCGAGAAGGCGACCGGCAAGCGGCCTGCCGGCTTCCGCGGCCCGGGCTTCTCCGTCTCGCCGGACGTGCTGTCGGTGCTGACGCGGCGCGGCTACGCCTACGACGCCTCGACCTTCCCGACGATCATCGGCCCGCTGGCGCGGCTCTACTACTTCATGAAGGCGCCGCTGTCGGCAGACGAGCAGAAGACGCGCAACCGGCTGTTCGGCCGCGTCTCCGACGGCTTCCGGCCGATCAAGCCCTATGGCTGGGTGCTCGAGGACGCGACGCTGACGGAAATCCCGGTCACCACCATGCCGTTCCTGCGGCTGCCCTTCCACTTGAGCTACCTGCTCTATCTCGACGGCTGGTCGCGCGCCCTCGCCAAGGCCTATTTCCTGACCGCGCTGGCGCTCTGCAAGACCGCCCGCGTGGCTCCCTCCTTCCTGCTGCACCCGCTCGACTTCACCGGCAGGGGCGAGGCGGAGGGCCTCGACTTCTTCCCGGCGATGGACCGCGCGGCGGAGGACAAGCTCGCCTTCGCCGAATGGGCGCTTTCGGCGCTGAAGGCGCGTTTCGACGTGGTGACGATGCGCGAGCATGCCGAGCGCATCGGCCGCGAGCCGATGCAGCTCTCGCTACCCGACGCGCATCCGCAGGCGTCATGAACCGGCCCGAGAAACTCGCCTCTTCGAGCCAGGCGGCAATCCTCTGCGCCGTCTGCGGCGGCGCCAGCGCGCACGTATTCGACAAGGACGGCTACGCGATCAGCGCCTGCGGCGACTGCGGCCACCGGGAGACGGCGGCACCGCGCGCGCCCGGCGATCACCTGCGGGCCGTCTATGGCGACAGCTACTTCTTCGGCGGCGGCGCCGGCTATGACGACTACACCGCGGAAGCGGCGCTGCTGCGCCGGCGCGGGCGCGACTATGCACGCCTCGTCAGGCGGCACGCGCCCTATGGCCGGGTGCTCGATATCGGCGCGGCGGCGGGTTATCTGCTGAAGGGCTTCGAGGACGAGGGCTGGCGCGGCACCGGCATCGAGCCGAACGCCCGCATGTGCGCGCTCGGCCGCGACCAGCTCGACCTGCAGATGATCGAGGGCGACGCCGAGACGCTCGCCGGGCGCGACGATCTCGCCGGCCGCTTCGACCTGGTGACGATGATCCAGGTGATCGGCCATTTCCACGATCCGCGCGCGGCGGTCGCCGGCGCCGCGTCCGCGCTCAGGCCCGGCGGCCATCTGCTGGTCGAATACTGGGACCGCGAGAGCTTCGTCGCCGAGCTGCTCGGTCGCTACTGGCACGAATACAGCCCGCCCTCGGTGCTGCACTGGTTCGCACGCAAGGACCTCGACCGGCTGTTCGCCGGCGCCGGGCTCTCCTTCGAGGACGGCGGGCGGCCGGGCAAGAAGCTGGCGGCGGGCCACGCCAAGTCGCTGCTGCGCCACAAGCTCGGCAACGGCGCGCTGGCCAGGCTGGCGATGAGCCCGTTGGCGCTGCTGGCCGACGACACGGTGCTGCCCTACCCGGCCGTCGACCTGCACTGGGCGCTCTACCGGAAGAAGGCGTGAGCGCGATGGTCCTTTCGACCGACCGCGCGTCGCTGATACGGCTCGCCCGCTACATCGCCGTCGGGCTCGCCTCCACCGGCACCTATTTCGCGGTGTTCGCGGGTCTGATCGAGGCTTTCGGCACCGCCGTGTGGCTCGCCGCGTCGGCGGCCTTCATGGCGGGCACCGTGGTGTCCTATCTCGGCAACGCGCTGTGGACGTTCGGCCAGAAGACCTCGGCGCAGAGCGCGGTGCGCTTCATGAGCGTGATCGGCACGACCTTCTTCGTGAACCTCGCCATCGCCGCCGGGCTCGCCGCCGTCGCGACCCCCTATCCGGTCATCTTCGTGGTCGAGGTCGTGGTGCTGACGACGCTCAACTATATCGGCCACACGCTGTGGTCGTTCCGCACCGCCTGAATCACGCCTTGGCGATCGCCAGCATGTGGCAGGCGGCCTTGAGCGCCGACACCGCATAGGGCTCCAGGCGCGCCTCGATCTGGTCCGGCAGGACCTCCGGGCCGAGGATGCCGACGCCTATCGGCGTCATGTATTCGAGCTGCAGGTCGATGAGCGCGCCGATCACGGCGTCGCCCATGACCCGGCCATGGGCGGTCTCGCCGCGCTCGATGATGCCGAGGACGACCAGCGCGTCGGCCTTGCCCTCGCGCAGCAGCCGCTTGACCGCCAGCGGCTTCTCCATCGAGCCCGGCACCCAGACGATCTGCGAAATCTCGACGCCGAGCCCCGCCGCCTCGGCCTCGGCGGCGGCGATCATCCTGGAAACCTGCTCGCGGTGGAAGCTGCCGGCGACGATGGCGATCCTGGTCATTTTTCCTCTGCCTCAAGGGACGTTGCGGCCGGCCTCGCGTTCGGGCGCGACGATGGAGGGGTCGATATCGGCGATATCGGCGACGCCGGCAAGCTGCATGGCGCGGCGCAGCTCGTCCTCGAAGATGCCGATGGCGTGGGCGACGCCGGCCTCGCCGCCGGCGGAGGCGGCGAAGAGCGCCGGCCGGCCGATCGCCGCCGCGGTCGCCCCGAGCGCCGCCGCCTTGAGGACGTCGGAGCCGCGGCGGATGCCGGAATCGACGATGATGTCGAGCCTGCCGCCGACGGCGCGGGCGATGCGCGGCAGCGAGTCGATGGTCGCCTCGGCGCCGTCGAGCTGGCGGCCGCCATGGTTCGACACCCAGACGGCGTCGACGCCGATGCCGGCGACGCGCTCGGCGTCGGCCGGGTGCTGGACGCCCTTGACCACGAGCTTGCGCGGCCAGCGGTCGCGCAGCCGCGCGAGCGCGTCGAGATCGAAGGCGGCGTCGAGGTTCCTACCGACCTTGTGGGCGATGGTCAGGCCCGGTTCCTCATTGTCGAAGAGGCCGCGCAGATTGCGGTAGACCGGCGAGCCGTCGCGCAGCATGCGCAGGCTCCAGCCGGGCCGCAGCGCGCAGTCGACCATGCCGCGAAGGCCGAGCCGCAGCGGGATCGTGATGCCGTTCCTCAGGTCGCGCTCGCGCTTGCCGCCGGTGGCGAGATCGACGGTGACGACCAGCGCCTCGTAGCCGGCGTCGTCGGCGCGGGTGACCAGCGCGTCGTTGAAGTCGCGGTTGCGCAGCACGTAGAGCTGGAACCACAGCCGGCCGGCGACCGCCCTGGCCATGTCCTCGAGGCTCGTCGAGGACATGGTGGAGAGCGTGTAGGGAATGCCGGCGGCGGCGGCGGCCCGCGCCAGCGCGAGATCGGCGTCGCGGGCGGCGAGCGTGCAGGTTCCCATCGGCGCGATGACGAGCGGCAGGCGGGCCGGCGCGCCCATCAGGTCGACCGACAGTCGCGGCTGCGACACGTCGGTGAGGACGCGCGGACAGAAGCCGATGCGCTCCAGCGCCTCGCGGTTGCGCCGCAGCGTCACCTCGTCCTCGGCGCCGCCGTCGATGAACTCGAAGACGAAGCGCGGCAGCCGCCGGCGAGCGATCCGCCTCAGATCGGCGACGGAGAGGGCGCGTTGGAACGAGCGCACCGGCGCTTCAGTCCGCGTCGCCGTCGAGCGGCCAGATATGGGCGATCCCGCCGCTCGGGCGCAGGCCGCCATAGCGCCCTCCCCGATAGACCAGCGGCAGCTTGCCCGGCTCGGCGGCCATCGACTTGACCTCGGCGACGAAGAGCAGGTGATCGCCGCCGTCGTGACGAGCATGCGGCACGCATTCGAACCGCGCGACCACGTCGTCGAGCAGCGGCACGCCGTGCAGGCCGGGCTTCCACGCCACGCCGTCCCATTTGGCGTCGTGGGAGATGGCGAAGCGCTCCGACAGCGCCTGCTGGTCCTCGGCGAGCACGTGGACCGCATAGGCGGGCGCGGCCTCCCAGGCGGGCAGCGAACGGGCCCGCCGGTCGACGCTGAACAGCACCAGCGGCGGCTCGAGCGACAGCGAGTTGAACGAGTTCATCGTCATGCCCACGGGGCCGTCGCCGCCGGCCGCCGTCACCACGCAGACGCCGGTCGGAAACAGACCGAGGCAGTCGCGGAAGCGGCGGGGATCGAACGGAATCGTGAAGCGGCGGTTCATGGCGGCAAACCTATTGCACGGCGCGGCGATTGGCGAATCCCGCGGCGGCGCTTCCGGAACCGCGCGGCGGGCGCGCGCATTGCACCGCGAGAACCCGAAAGCGGAGAATTCATGACCCCGATCAGACGCCCCTTCGACGGGCTTTCGGCCTGTTTCATCAATACGACGCTCAAGCCGACCGAGAGTGCGGCGTCGCATACCGAGCGGCTGATGGACAACGCCATGGCGATCATGCGCCGGCAGGGCGTGCATATCGACTATCTGCGCGCCGCCGACTTCGCCATCGCCTTCGGCATCCAGCCGGACATGCGGGAGGAAGGCGCTGGGCGCGACGACTGGCTGGAGGCGATCTGGCCGAAGATCCGCGACAGCGACATCCTCGTCATCGGGACGCCGCTGTGGCTCGGCGAGGAATCCTCGATATGCCGCACCGTCATCGAGCGGCTATACGCCCATAGCGCCGAGACCGCCGCGAACGGCCAGTACGTCTTCTACGGCAAGGCCGGCGGCTGCATGGTCACCGGCAACGAGGACGGCATCAAGCATGCCTCCATGAGCGTGCTCTACGCCCTCCAGCACATCGGCTACGCGATCCCGCCGCAAGCCGATTGCGGCTGGGTGGGAGAGGCCGGACCGGGCGCCTCCTACGGCGACGACGGCGCCGGCCTCGACAACGACTTCACCCGCCGCAACACCACCTTCATGACGTGGAACCTGATGCACATGGCGCGGCTGCTGAAGGAGGCCGGCGGCATACCCGCCTATGGCAACGTCCCCGCCGACTGGGAGAACGGCGAGCGCTTCGGCCACCCGGCCGCGAGCGAAGCGGCGCGCTGAGACCGCGAAGCGCCGCGCGGGAACCAAGCGCGGCGGACCGCGTTCAAGGTTCATTCGCGCCAAGGGAGGACGAAGGATGACACCAGCGCAGATGAGACAGATCGAAACGGCCGCCCGCATGGCCATCGTCTACGAGCAGCCGGCAGATCCCCTTCCCGCCCGTTCGGGCCCGGTGATCCTCGTCGCCTTCGGCGCCGGCATCGCCACCCTCACCGCTTTCGCGACCCTCGTCGCCACCACCATCTGAGAGGCAACATCCATGTCGACAATTATTTTGATCATACTCGTGCTGCTGCTGATCGGCGCGCTGCCGTCCTGGCCCTATGCGCGCGGCTGGGGATACGGCCCGTCGGGCATCCTCGGCGTGCTGCTGGTGATCGTCCTCGTGCTCGCCCTGATGGGCAGGCTCTAGAACCAGAGGAGGACCAGAACATGAAAACCTTCATCGCACCCGTCGCCCTCGCCCTGCTGCTGCCGGCCTCGGCCGCCATGGCGGCGACCTGCGAGGCGGAGATTGACCGCGTGACGACCCGCTCCGGCGAGATCGAGCAGACGCTGCTGAAGTCCGACGCCGGGCATCCGCTGGTCGTGCCGCTGTCGGACGGCCGCCTCGTCGACCTGCGCGGCGAGGAGCCGCGCTCGGCGCCGCTCGAGAGCTGGTTCACCGACGAGGAGATGGGCAAGAAGGCCGTGACCCACCAGATCGCGACCGCCCAGGAGGCGAGCGAGGCCGGCAAGGCCGACGCCTGCGCCCAGGCGGTGACGGCGGCCTTCGACATCCTCTCCTCATACGAGGTCCAGAAGGCCGAGGAGCCGGCGCGGGCGCCCGACGGGACCTCGCAGCAGTAACCATTAATCCCGCCCTCGCGGAACCATCGAAAAGGCCTCTGCGTTGGGCGCAGGAGAGACAACCGGGAGACAAAAAATGAAACGCTTTCTTATCGCCCTGCCCCTGATCGCGCTGCCGCTCGCCGCGTGCAACAACACGACGACCGGCGCCGCCATCGGCGGCGTGACGGGCGCGGCCATCGGCGCCGCCGCCTCGGGCGGGAACACCGGCGCGACCGTTGCCGGCGGTGTCGTGGGCGCTGTCGCCGGCGCCGTCATCGGCCGCGCCACCGAGCCCGGCTACTGCCGCTACCGCGACCGCTACGGCCGCGAATATGTGGCGCGCTGCCCGGCGAACTACTAAGGGGAGGACGCCCGAATGAGAGGTATTCTTCTCTGGCTGATCGGCATTCCGATACCGATCATCATCCTGCTCTATCTATTCGGTGTTTTCTGATTTGAGGAACGCCGAGAAGAGACGCCCCGCATCGAAATATGCGGGGCGTTTTTATTTTCCGGCATACTTCACCGATATTCGGCGCGTGTCGGGAACAAAGCCGCGATCAGCGACGTTCTCTGGCTGTCCGGGTGCCGCGCTCAGTTAGGTGAAGCATCATGAACAAATGGCGCGGCCCACCCTACACACTTGGAATGGAGGAACTCCACGATGATCCGCAATCTTCTTGCGACCACGGCCCTGACCGCGCTGGTGGCCACCGGCGCGTTCGCCGCCGACACCAAGACCAACGCCGAGGCCGAGCAGAACAACCGCGTCTTCAACAGCGAGACGCAGTCGCAGTTCAAGGCCAACGAGGCCGGTTACTTCCAGGCTTCGAAGGGCCAGATCCTGGCCAGCTCGCTGATCGGCGAGTCGCTCTATAACGGAACCGGCGAGAACGCCGAGCGCATCGGCGACGTCAACGACGTCGTGATGGGCCAGAACGGCACGGCCGAAGCCGTCGTCGTCGGCGTCGGCGGCTTCCTGGGCATCGGCGAGAAGGACGTCGCCATCGACTTCGACCAGCTGAGCTGGATCGACCGCGACGGCGACCGCTGGCTGGTGATCGAGGCCTCGAAGGAGGAACTCGAGCAGGCGCCGGAATTCGACCGCACGGCGCTCTATCCCGAGCAGCCCGAGCCGAACAAGATGGCCGCCGCCGAACAGGGCGGCAAGCCGCAGATGCCCGAGCAGGCGGGCGGCGCGCCGGCCACGACCGGCCAGGCCACCGACAGCGGCTCGTCCTCGCAGACGATGGCCTCGTCCGAGAACTCGTCGAATGGCATGTCGACCTCGGTCGAGAAGCCGAACGCCTCGGAATCGATGGCGGCCGCCGAGAACAACGCAGCCGGCTCCACCGCGGCCGAGAAGCCGATGGACAGCCAGACCGCGGCCAACACCGATCCCAACAAGCCGGCGTCGGCCCGTGACGGCCTGAAGTCGGTCGAGACCGGTGCGCTGAGCGCCGAGGAGCTCATCGGGACGGCCGTCTACGGCCAGAACGACGAGAGCATCGGCGAGATCGGCGACGTGATCGTGACGCCGGAAGGCCAGGTGCAGGCGTTCGTCGTCGACGTCGGCGGCTTCCTCGGCATCGGCGAGAAGCAGGTCGCGCTGGACGCCACCGAGCTCGACATCATGTCGGACGAGAACGGCAACCTGGCGGTCTTCACCGGCTTCACCCAGGAGCAGCTCGACAGCCAGATGGCGTTCACCGAGGACGCCTACAAGAAGGATCCGAATTCGGTCCTGCTTCGCTGAGGCGAACGCGACACCGCTGATCGGATAACCGACAGGGAAAGCGCCGGAGCGATCCGGCGCTTTTCTCTTTGCCTGTTGACCCTAAGGGAACGAAACGCCCGCCGGCGCGTTTTCCGCACTGGATTTCACCGACACAAGGGAGTGCATCATGGCAACCGCAACCGCCGCGGCCAAGAGGCGCGGAAACGGCTCGCCCGTCTCGGCGAGCGACATCGAGGCCCAGATCGCCCAGATCCGCGGCGACATCGCCGAACTCGGCAAGGTCGTCTCGGCCTACGGCACCGGCAAGGCGAAGGAAATGAAGGGCCGCGCCGACGCCGCGTCGTCGGATATAGCGGATTCCTCGCGGGAGGCGCTGGCCAGCCTGCGCAGCGAATTCGAGGCCCTGGAAAGCGACCTGCGCGCCCGCGTGCGCGAAAAGCCCGTGCAGGCGCTCGGCATCGCCGCCGGCATAGGCTTCCTCGTCGCCCTGCTCGCGCGCCGCTAGATCCATGCTCCGCCTCGCGCCCATCCTCGCCTCGCTGGCGGCGGTGGATGTCGGCCATCTGGCGCACCGGGCCAAACGCAACGCGATCCTTTACGCGCTGGCGGGCCTGCTGCTGCTGACGGCCTATGTCGCCGCCGTCGTCGCGGCGGGCATCCGGCTGGCCGCCGAGACCGGCGCGGTCGAGGCCGCGCTGCTGGTCGCGGCCGCCGGCATCCTGCTGGCGCTGGCGCTCATCGCGACCGTGCTCATCCTCAACCGCATCGACCGCAAGCGCCGGCGCGGGCATGCCGCCAGCCGGCAACTGCTCGCCACGGCGGCGATCGCGCTGGCGCCCGCCCTCGTGCGCTCGCGCCTGCTGATGTCGCTGGCGGCCGTCGGCGGCCTCGCCTTCCTCGCCTTCAGATCGGCAGGCACCGACGAGTGCGACGAGTAGGAATCCGGAACATCCGCCGCCCGAAGGGCGTTTCGGTTCCATGAACACCGAACGGGAAGACCAGCCGAAACATCTCGACGCCAAGGAGGCGCGCCAGGGCAATCCGGGGCGACCGGTGCTCTACGTCCTGCTCGGCTCCATCGCCGTATCCGTATTCTATTGGGGCGCGACCCTGATCTACGGCGCGATGATGGCCGAGGACACCGGCGCACCCGCGCAGCCCGCCGCCGGCGCGCCCGCGACGCCACCGAACACCCAATCCCAGTAAGGAGACAATCGAAATGGCCAATGTCGCCGCCGTCCTCAAGCCCGCTCCACACAACGAGAAGATCGACACCGGGCTCGACGAGAAATACCGGGCGAAGATGTCCGCGACGCTGTCGGAAATCCTCGCCTCGACCTACAGGCTGACCATCAAGAGCCACATCTATCACTGGAACGTGGTCGGGCCGCTGTTCCGCTCGCTGCACGAGCTGACCGAGGAACATTACGGCGCGCTGTTCGAGGCCACCGACATCATCGCCGAGCGTATCCGCGCGCTCGGGCACCTGGCGCCGGAGTCGATCGGGGAAGCGGCGAAATTCGCCCCGACAAGCGGCTCGCTCGAGAAGGGCTCGGCGCTCGCCATGGTCGCCGACCTGATCGAGGAGCACGAGACCGCGGTGAAGGCGATGCGCAAGGCCGCGAGCACCGCCGGCGATGCCTCGGACGTCGTTACCGAGGACATGCTGACCCAGCGGCTGACCTTCCACGAGAAGGCGCTGTGGATGCTGCGCGCCATCACCGCTTCCTGAAAGAGCGAGGGAGACCACCCCATGTCCACCGTATCGTCGATCCTCGGCATCAAGGACCTGACAAAGCAGGACGCCAAGCAGCGGCAGGCCCATATCGAGCGGCTCATGCAGATGCGCACCGACGCCAGGGCCACCCAGCGCGCGGCGACCGAGAGCGCCATGGTCGACGACGACGGGCTGAACGACCGTCTGCGGGAAATCGACCTCGCGCTTCAGGAACTCGGCATCGACCCCGATTCCATCGAGGACGAGGGAGCCGCGACGCTCTGATCTGAACTCAGTATTTTCTCCGGCTTTCAGGCCTTGAAAGCCTTCGTGACCCGCCGGCGCAACGCCGGCGGGAAGCATTCGCGAACGCTTTCGATATCCTCGGCGAAATGGCCGGCTCGCTCCAGCTCGCGGACGAGCAGTCCGGCGTGGGAAACGAGCATCGTCTTCACGCCGGCGCGCGCCGGCTGGTAGAGCCGGCCATAGGCGCGGGCAAGGCTATGGGCCATCAGCACATTGTCGGCGCAGGCATGGCGCAGCGGGTGGAAGGCCCGGCCCGCCAGCTCCTTGACCGACAATCCCATCAGCACGAGCCGGACCTCGCCGTCCCCGTCGAGCCTGGTATTGGCCTCGGGGCGCTCGGAGACGAGGCGCGCCAGCGCCGTGGAGATGCTGTCGACGGCGGCGATGGCGGTGTAGGTGTCGTTCACCCCGGGCGACAGCGCCCTCAGCGCGATCTCGACGAGAAGGTCGAGCGAGAACTCGACGGTGTTGTCGGCGGAACGCGCCGGCTCGATGATCACGCAGGCGCGGACATAGCCTCGGGTGTCGTCGGAAAGCCGCCGTGAGGAAGCCAGCAGCGCCTCGCCCTCGAGCACGAACTCGCCGCGCTTCTTCTCCAGCCGGATGGCGGCGTCGTTTTCCGCCGCCAGCGCGATCAGCGCCTCCTCGTCGACGCTGCCGACATAGCCGGCGCTGTCGGCCTCGATCTCATGCGGGAACTCGCCGATCCCGTCGTCGGCGCCGCCGGCGCGCTCGAGTTGGGCGTCGAGCGCATGCGTCAGCCGCCGCGAAATCTGCGCGATCTCGTCGTCGATGGTCACGCTCTGGGAGACGTGCCGCACGAAATAGATGAGCTGGAGGACCGAGACGATTCCCAGCGCCACCGCCGTCGTCACCGTGAGATCCGGAACGTCCCGCCGATTGACGAAGGTCATCCCGAAAAGCGCGAACAGGAAGGTGCCGCCGAGGATCCCGGCGGTGTTCTGGTTGACCGGCTCGGTGGTGAACCGCTTGAGCAGCCGCGGCCCGATATTGCCGGCGGCGAGCGTGAAGACGACGAGGACCAGCGAATAGGCAAGGCTCAGCGCCGTCATCGCGGCGGTGGCGACGACGCCGAGGATCGCATCGGCGCTCGCCCGGTCGAAAGTGGGAAGGAAGCCGTCGAGCGCATCGCCGGCGGCAGCGTCGACCCAGTTCACCGCATAGGCGAGAAGGACCATCGACAGCGCGATGCCCGTCGGCACCGTAAGCAGGGCGAGAAACGGCCTGTGCAGCCGGTCCACAACCATTTTTCACCTCCCCGTCAGTCGCTTTCGGCCGGCAGCAGGACGTTCAGCCCGCCGGGATGGATGCGCAGCTCGACCCGCCTTTCCAGCGGCACCAGTTCGCCGTCGATCACCGCCCGGCTGCGGCGGTTGAGACGCGGAAACTCGAGTTCCACCGTCCGCGCGGTCGCGGCAATGAAATCGTCGTTCGCATCCCATGTCCCGACCAGCAGGTCGGAAGTCAGGGCGATGGCCGCCGCGGCGTCGAGCTTACCCGCCCAGTAGACGCCGAGCACGCCGGCGGCGGCGGCGTCGGCATAGGGCATGTGGCCCTGCCCGTAGGGATTGTTGGAGACGGTGACCAGCGTCATCTCGCTCTCGGCGGCGAGATTTCCGTCGACCCGCATCGTCACCGGGAAATGCGGCGGCCGGCGCACCGCCGCCAGCGTCGCGCGGGCGCTGGCGAGCATCTTGCCGAGGCGCGAGCTGTAGTCGAGCGCGGCGCGCTCGCGGATCATGCGCGCCTGCAGGCCGACCGAGAACTGGTGGACGAAATGGACGCCGTTGGCGGAGCCGATGTCGCATTTGCCCGGCGAGCCGGCAGCCAGCGCATCGGCGGCGGCGTAGATGTCGAGGGGAACGCCGAGGGTGCGCGCGAAAAGGTTCATCGTGCCGGCGGGGACGACGCCGAGCGCCTGCCCGCTTTCAGCCAGGAGGCGAGCTGCGCCGGAGATGGTGCCGTCGCCGCCGGCGGCGACGAGGAATTCCGTGTCCTTTCGGCGCACCGCCCCCCTCAGCGCCTCGTCGACCGCGCCGCCGGCGACGCAGACGACGTCGAGCGCGTGCCCGCGCGCCTCGAAGCGGTCGCGCAGATAGGCGCCATACGCCTCGGGATCGACGCTTCTCAGCCCTCCGCTATCCCTGTTGAGAACCGCGACACCGCGCATGCGTCCGCCCGTCAGATGAACGGCCGGTCGTCGGACAGCTCGGCCGTCCAGCCGGCGCGGCGCATCAGGCCCTCGCGGTCGAGGACGACGCAGCCGCGGTCGCGCCATTCGATCAGCCCCGCCTTGGAGAGCTTGCGCAGGGTCTTGTTGGTATGGACGACGGAGAGCCCGAGCGTGTCGGCGACATGGTGCTGGGTTATCGGTATGACCCGGCGGTTGCCGTCGAGCAGCCCGACGGCGGTCGCGCGCCGATGCAGATAGGCGAGCAGATAGGCGGCCCGCTCGAGGGCGGAGCGGCGACCGACGCTCAGCAGGTTCTCGTCCAGGATCTGCTCCTCGCGCGAGGCAATCCAGGTGATGTCGTAGGCGAGGCCGGGATTGGACCGGTAGAGCTCGCCGATGCGGTTGCGCTCGAAGACGCACAGGGTGAGCGAGGTGAGCGCCTCCACCGAATGCTGCATCTCGCCCATCAGGCTGCCCTGCAGGCCCACCAGGTCGCCCGGCATCACGTAGTTCAGTATCTGCCGCCGGCCGTCCGGCAGCGTCTTGTAGCGGTAGCCCCATCCGTCGAGCACGGTGAAGAGATGGGCGCTGTGCGAGCCCTCGACGAGGATCGTCGCGCGTGGCTCGGCGGTCAGTTCGCCGGTCTTGAAGCTGCTGACGAAGGCGAGCTCGGACTTGGCGAACTCGCGAAAGTGCTCGTTCTTCCGCAACGGGCAATGCGTGCACTTCGTCATTTCCGCCCCGTTCACGGTGCGCCTGTCCATGAATCCCCCATCAACGCGTCAGACCTCCCCCGGTTGCACGCGAGTGTCCCACAGCGATCGGCGATGTGTCTTTGTTAAATGACATAG
>JBFWXZ010000040.1:0-20593 GCA_050186955.1 Flavobacteriaceae bacterium | reverse complement strand
GCCGGCACGGATCAACGCATGGCATCGGGGCGCTTCGCGGCGCCGCTCACTTGACTATCGGAATGGCGACCCCGAAGCGCCCCGGTAATCCCGACTTCCGCCAACCCCGGCGCGCCAGCGTGCGGGGATGAGGTCGTATGGAGAAAGCGCCGGTGATGAACTCAACCCCCTCCCTGTCCCTCCCCCGCAAGCGGGAGAGGGGACGACGGACGCAGCCACCTACTCCAATGTCATTGCCGGACTTGATCCGGCAATCCATTCCAATCCCGCTGCGAACCTTCGCTCCCGCCATGTCTGCCGACACCGGGGCGGAATGGATCACCGGGTCGAGCCCGGTGATGACGGGTGGGGGAAGCGAACGGGAAGACAATCCGTCGGGGCGTTTGCGGCAGCCATCCATCTGGATTCCGGCCTTCGCCGGAATGACGATTGGGACTAGGCCGCGCAACAAACCGTCATTCCGGCGCAGGGTGAGGCCCGTCACGAAAAACGCGCCGGTGACGCGAGTTCAGAGTTGAATGCCTTAAGGCTTCAAGCCGACGGCCGGATGGAATCCGGTTGCGGCGGTGCGTTTCGACCTCGCGGGTTTCGCCGCCGGTCGTATTGCGCCATATAGGTGTCCGTCCGACAACCTTCGGCGCGAGGGAGTGAGCGCGCTTGACCGACGATTCCGTAAAGCCGGATGCCCCGCAGCAGGAGCCCGAAGGCCGCGACGACGCCAATCCGGTGTCGCGGAAGGCGCAGGCCGATGCCGACAGCCAGAAGGTCAGCTATTCGGTGTCGCCGGGCCTTGCCGGCTTCATCGGCGCCAATCGCCTGCCGATCCTCGTCTCGTCCTACCAGTCGGGCCGCTTCTATCTGCTCGGGCAGAACCCCGCCGGCGGCCTCATGGTGCATGAGCGCTTCTTCCAGAAGGCGATGGGAATCTCGGTGAGCGGGCGGACGATCCATCTCGCCACTCTCGGCCAGATCATCCGTTTCGAGAACGTCCTGCGCGCCGACCAGAAGATCAACAACGTCTTCGACGCCTGCTTCGTGCCGCGCGTCTCCTACACCACCGGAGGCCTCGACGCGCACGATGTCGGCGTCGCCAGGGACGGCTCGGTGATCTTCGTCAACACCCGCTACAACTGCCTCGCGACGCTCTCCGGGACGCACAGCTTCAAGCCGGTCTGGCGGCCGCCCTTCATCTCGAAGCTGGTCGACGAGGACCGCTGCCACCTCAACGGGCTGGCCATGCGCGACGGCGTGCCGCGCTACGTCACCGCGGTGAGCCGGTCCGACACCATCGACGGCTGGCGCGACCGCCGCGCCGACGGCGGCATCGTCATCGACGTCGAGAGCGGCCGCGTCGTCTGCGAGGGCCTGTCGATGCCGCATTCGCCGCGCCTCTACAACGGCCAGCTCTGGGTGCTGAACTCGGGCACCGGCGAACTCGGCCGCATCGAGCCCGGCGATGGCCGCAAGCCCGGCACCTTCAAGCCCTTCGCCTTCCTGCCGGGCTTCGTGCGCGGCCTCGCCTTCCACGGCAAATACGCCTTCGTCGGCCTGTCGCGGCCGCGCTACGAGCGCTTCGAGGGCCTCGATCTCGACCGCCGCCTCGCCGAAGCCGACAGCGAGCCGTGGACCGGCGTGCAGGTGATCGATCTCGAGACCGGCTCCTGCGTCCACTGGTTCCGCATCGACGGCGCTGTGGCCGAACTCTACGACGTCAACGTGGTGCAGGGCTTCGCCTGCCCGATGGCGCTCGGCTTCGGCTCCGGCGACATCCTCTCGCTCATCACCGTCGAGGATGGCGGTGGGGACGGCGAGGGGGACGGGGAGCGCGGCGAAGGGAACGGCGAGGGGTGAACGGCTTCCGCCTCGCCGCCGATATCGGCGATACGATATAGGTGAGTTGCGCGCATTACGCTTGCGTCAGGCGTGATGCTGCCGGAGACTGGGCGTATGGGTGAAGCAGCAAGAACGTCCACGATGGATGGCGGCCGGACCGGCGGCGCGATCCGCTTTCCCTTTGCGGAAGCTCCCGAGGCCGGCACGGTCCGGGAAATCGCGCCGGGCGTCCTCTGGATGCGGGTGCCGCTGCCCTTCCGTCTCGACCACGTCAATATCTACCTCATCGAGGACGACGGCGGCTGGGCGGTGCTCGACACCGGCATCGCCGACGAGGCGACCCGTCAGGCCTGGCGCGCGGTGCTCTCGGGCCCGCTGGCCGGCCAGCGCCTCACCCGGCTGATCGTCACCCATTTCCATCCCGACCATATCGGGCTCGCCGGCTGGCTGTGCGAGCAGCATGATCTGCCGATCCTCACCAGCCAGACGACCTGGCTCAACTGCATCAATATCTCGCTCAGCCCCGGCTCGATGGAAGCCAAGCCCTATCGCGATTTCTACCTTCGCCACGGCATGACGCCGGAAACCGCCGCGCTCGTCGCCACCCAGGGCCACGGCTACCTGAAGATGGTCTCCGGCCTGCCGGCGACCTTCACCCGTCTGCTGCATGGCGACACGATCAATATCGGCGGCCGGCGCCTCTCGGTGCTGTCGGGCGACGGCCACGCGCCGGAGCAGATCATGCTCTATTCGCACGACGACAACCTGTTCTTCGCCGCCGATCAGGTGATCGCGAAGATTTCTCCCAATGTCAGCGTCTGGGCGGTCGACCCGCATGGCGACCCGCTCGGCCACTTCCTGCGCTCGCTGCGCATGATCGAGGCGAAGATCCCGGCCGATTGCCTCGTCCTGCCGGGTCATCAGTTGCCCTTCCATGGCGTGCGCGAGCGCTGCCGCGAACTCGTCGACCATCACGAGGCGCGCTGCCGCACGATCGCCGGGGCCTGCGCCGCCGGCGAGAAATCCGTCGCCGAGCTGGTGCCGATCCTCTTCCAGCGCGAACTCGATCCGCACCAGATGAGCTTCGCCTTCAGCGAGACCCACGCCCATGTGAACCGCATGATCAGGCGTGGCGAACTCGAATGGATCGAGCCGGCGGGCGACATCTTCCGCCTGCGCCCGGCTCCAGAGCGGTTCAGGGCTTGACGGAAACGATTCTGTTTCACGGCCGGCGAGGCGATCCGGCGGGAGAGGCGCGAAGCGCGATGCCGACGCATCGGGCAAGCGGCTCGATGAACCGGGCGTCCGCTTGGCCGGAAACCCGAAGGGCCGGGGCCTTTTGCAGCCATTGCCGTCGCAGGCCGGCTCGCACGGACAGGCAGTCCGCGCCTCGCCGTCCTGCTCGGCCCTGCCGCAAAATCCCTCCGGCAGAACGTTTTCCAGCAAACCGTGAACCGCTCTAGGCGCGGGAAAATCCGCCCCCTCCGGCGACTGAGCGGCGCTTTTTCGCCTTTCTAACGGAAGAATTCATCCGCCCGGCCATAGTTGCGCGCGGCCGGCATCCGATGATCCGTGCCGAGACGATCCGGACCCCAGACAGAAAAGAACAATCCCCATGCTCGCACGCCGTTCCTTCATCAAGGCCGCCGCCCTGGCCGCGCCTGTCGCCGCCGTCCCCTCCATCGGCAGGGCGGCGGGCGCGGCCGGGATCGCCGGCGCCCGCGCCGCCGCCGTCGGCATCCGCTGCCTCGCCGGCGACGATGCGAAGGAGAGCTTCGGCGCCGGCTTCCTCTTCGACGCGGCAGGGCACATCGCGACCTGCCGCCATGTCGTCGCCGGGGCCTCGGAGATCCGCGTCCTCACCCATGACGGCCGGACCCTGAAGGCCGGGCTCGTCGGCGCCGACCAGGCGACCGACATCGCCGTGCTCTCGGTTCCCGGCTTCAGGTCGCCGGCCTTCCTGCCGCCCGCCGCCGACATCCCGGTCGAGCCGGCGATGCAGGTCTTCGCGATCGGCGATCCCTACGGCTATGCCGGCTCGGTGACCGCCGGCGTGATCTCCGGCCTGTCGCGCCGCTTCCGCGACAGCGACCCGGTCCGCTATCTCCAGCACGACGCCGCCCTCAATCGCGGCGGCTCCGGCGGGCCGCTGGTCGACGCCGCCGGCAACCTGCTCGGCATGAACGCCGCGATCGCCGACGGCGCGTTCAATTTCATCGGCATCTCGCTGGCCGTTCCCGCGCCGCTGCTCGCCGCCGTCGCCGGCGAGATCGCGTCGACGGGGCGGGTGAAACGCGCCCGCGCGGCGCTTCGCGTCCAGCCGCTTTCGCGTGAGCTTGCCGAGGGCCTCGGCGCCGGCGTCTCGAGCGGGCTGCTGGTCAGCGCGGTGATGCAGGAGGGCGGCGACATCGTCCCCGGCGACATCCTCACCGAAGCGTCGGGCGTCACCCTCGAGGCGCCCGCCGACCTCTCCGAGATCATGCTGCGTGCCGCCCCCGGCGACCGCATCGCCATACGCTACAGCCGTGGTGGGGAGATGCGCGCCGGCGAACTCCCCCTCGTGGAAGCGCGCGAGCCGCTGGTTCCCCAGGCGGCCGCCGACGACGCGCCCTCCATCTCGCTTGATCTCGACGCCTACGATTTCGGCGCGGCGTTTCGGAGCGACGTGAAGGGCGCCGCCGAGATCGCCTCGGTGGTCTTCACCGGCGCCGCCGCCAATGCCGGGCTCCAGGCCGGCGACCGCATCGTCTCCGCCGGCGGCAGGCCGGTCGCCGGATCGGCGGAGTTCGAGGCGCTGTGGCGCTCCTTCCCGCGCGAGACGCTGACCGTCCTCGTCGAGCGTCCCGGCGCGCCCGCGCAGTTCCTCGCCATCAGCCGCGCCGCGCCCGCGCCCGGTCTCGACATCGGCGGCGGCAACAGGACAGACAATCCCGGCGCCGATCTGTAGCCGGCGCGCAAGACACGCCCGCAAGGCTTGCAGTCCGCCGGGCGGATGGGGAATATCGACGGCACAGCTAAAGGGGTTTTCCATGACGGTCCGATCAGGTCGCGCGGCAGGGGCCGTGCTCGCGCTCGCTTTCGCCATAATGTGCCTCGCGCTGCCGGAAACGGCGGCCGCGCGCACCAATTTCGCCATCCTGATCGGCGCGACCGACTATCCCAACATCGACAAGCGGTTCTGGCTCCAGGGGCCGAAATACGACGTCGAACTGGTCGACGGTTATCTGCGCGACAACCCCGCGGCCGGTTTCGAAGAGAAGAACATCGCCGTCCTCGCCGACGGCGTCGAGGGGGCGAAGACGCCGACGCTCGCCAATATCCGCGACGCCTTCGCCGAGCTCGCCGGCCGGCTGCAGCCCGGCGATTTCGTCTATCTGCATTTTTCCGGCCACGGCTCCCAGGCTCCCGCCGAGGACCCCGAAAGCGAGCTCGACGGCCTCGACGAGCTGTTCCTGCCCGTCGACATCGGCCCGTGGAGCGACAATTCCGGTCACGTGAAGAACGCCCTCGTCGACGACGAGATCGGCACGCTGGTCGATTCCCTGCGCGCCAGGGGCGCGAATGTCTGGGCGGTCTTCGACAGCTGCCATTCGGGCACGGTGACGCGCGGCGCGCCGTCGGGCGACGACGAGGTGCGCATGCGCAAGCTCGATCCCGCCGCCCTCGGCATCCCGCAGGCGCGTCTCGACGCGGTCGAGGGCGTGCGCACCCGCGGCGGTCCAGGCGCCGCGCCGCGCCAGCCATCCTTCAAGGTCGACGCGCAGTCGGCGCCCGGCAAGGGCGCGCTCGTCGCCTTCTTCGCCGCCCAGACCACTGAGACGACGCCGGAGATGCGGCTTCCCGCCGGCAAGAAGGGCCGCAAGCCGCACGGCCTCTTCACCTGGACGATCTTCGAGGCGCTCGCCGAATATCCCGGCATGACCTATCGCCAGCTCGGCCAGGAGGTGCTGCGCCGCTACGCCACCCAGTATCTCGTGCAGCCGACGCCGCTCTTCGAGGGCGACCTCGACAAGCCGGTCTTCGACGTCGGCGCGGCGCAGGCGGTCCGCCAATGGCCGGTCAGTGTCGCCGACGGCGCCTTCACCATCCCCGCCGGCGCGCTCCACCAGCTCGCCGAGGGCGAGTATCTGGCGCTGCTGCCGGGGCCGGCGGTCAAGACCGAGGACGCGGTGGGCTACATGCGGGTCGCCTCCGCAGATTCGCTGTCGAGCACCCTCGTTCCCGCCGAGCACGAGGGCCGGTCGGCGCCCGCCGAGGACACGATCGCCGAGGGCTTCTATGTGCGGCGGGTCACCGCCGACATCGATTTCGGCCTCAAGGTCGCGCTGCCCGACTACGAGGGCGTCGACCCCGCCGTGAAGGAGAAGGTCGAGGCCGCCGTCGCCGCCGTCGCCGACCACGCCGGCGCCGGGCTGAGGCTGGAGGAGGTCGCCGCCGGCGAGCCGGCCGATATCCGCCTTTCCGTCATGCCCGCCGAACGCCTCGCCGAAGCCGGCGCCGATCCGGCGCTTGCCGGCCATCTCTGGCTGCTGCCGCCGACCGGCCAGGTCGTCTTCGCCGGCAGCGCCAAGTCGCCGTCCATCGATCTCGCCCCGAAGACGCCCGACGAGGTGTCCGAGGCGCTCGCCGACAATCTGACGCGCATCGCCCGGGCGGTGAACCTGCTCAAGCTCGGCGGCTCCTACGCGGCGAGCGAGCTCGACGTCGAGGTCGAGCTGCAGACCCGCAACAAGCAGAACCCGAAGCTGGCCTCGCTCGATTCCGCCTCCGTGCCGCTGATGCATCCCGGCGACGAGATCCACCTTCGCGCCAGGAACATGATGGACGTGCCGGTCGACATCAACGTGCTCTACGTCGCCAGCGACTACTCGATCTCCCACATGTGGAAGGGCAGGGCGCAGCCCGGCGACACGCTGACCAAGGGCCTGCTGCGCATCAACGACAAGTCCTTCGGGCGCGAGCGGGTGGTGATGATCATGACGCCGGCCAAGCCGCAGACGGCTGTCGAGGATCTGGGCTTCCTGCAGCAGTCGGCGGTGCCGACGACGCGGGGCGGGCCGGGCGCCGCCTTCCGCTCGGCGCTCACCGAGGCCGGCTTCGGCAGCGTCACCCGCGGCGCCGTCGCCCTCGACACCGAGGAGACCGGCCCGAGCGGCGCGATCCTGCAATTCGATCTGGAAACCGGAACGCAGCAGTGAGGCGGATCGTCCTCGCCGCCTCGGCGCTGGTTCTCCTGAACGGTGCCGCCGGGGCGGCATGCCTTGCCCGGGACGCCGTCTACGCGATCGCCGCGCCCGAACGGGACGCCGGCGAGGCGAGGCTGGCGCCGCTCGAGCATCCGCAGACCTATTCCGATCTCGGCCTCGTCATATCCGACCCGGCGAACGGGCGAAGCTGGCGGTTCACCTTCACCGCCTCCAACGGCTATTCGATGAACTACATCCTGCTCGACCCGCCGGACGAGATCGCGTTTCCGGATGCCCTCCACGTCTTCTTCTTCCGTGAGGACAAGGCGGGACGGCTTGTCCCGGTCGACATCCCGCAGGCCGGCGACGTGGCGCCCGACGCCCTCTTCATGCCCGAGCTTGCGGTGTCGCTGTGGTACGAAACGAGCGGCGAGAAGAACCGCACGGCCCTTCGGACGGGCCTCTGGTACCGCTCATCCTGCCGCTGAATCGCGCTCCTTCCTGCGGGCGACGAGCAGGGTCACGAGCAGCGCCGCCCCGCCGCCGAGCGGCAGCGTCACCCAGAAGGTCAGCAGCAGCGAGTAGAAGATGATGGAGATCAGCGCCACCGGCCGCGTCAGCGGCCCGGTGATCGGCGCGCGGAACCCCGTGCCCGGGATCAGCGACAGCAGCGCCGCCCCGATCCACATGGTGACGTAGGAGATCACCGCGGTAATCAGCCCGCAGATGAAGGCGGTCGGCAGCGAGTAGTCGGACGGCGCGATGGCGTGGCGCCAGAACAGCGCCAGGGTGATCGCCGCGCCGATGGTCGCGCCTGGCGCCAGCGTTGCGAAGCTGCGGTCGAAATCGGTCCCGGCGAGGATCAGGAAGGCCGCCGAACTCGCCGCGAAGCCGGCGAACCCCGCCGCCAGCGTCTGACCGCGAAGCGTGTCCAGCATGGACATCGGATTCAGTTGGTCATCAGCGAGTAGCGGTCGTCGGCGTTGCCCCGGTTCTCCACGATGATCGTGAACTTGTCGGTCCAGCGCGGCGTCCAGGCGCAATAGCCGATATGGCTCGGATCGGTGTCCGAGCACACCGTGTTGCCGTTGCCGTCCTTGACGAAGAGGTCGATGTTCACCCGGTCGCTGCCCTCGACATAGACCTCGGCATATTCGCTGCCGGTGAAGGTGACGTCGCGATAGATGTTGCGCTTGCCCGCCGGCAGCACGGCGATGTTGTAGGCCGGGCCGTCGGTCTTGCCCTTCGAGGTCTCGGCGCGGATGTCGTCGGCCAGCTCGGCGATTGTCTCGTTGCCGGGCGCCAGCTTGACCGCGTCGTCGAGCATCGCCTGCCAGTCGTCGGGGATCGCCCCGCCGTCGCTGGCCGCCATGCCGCCGTCCTCGGTCTCCGCCTTGCGCTCGACGGGACGCGCCTCGACGCCCTTGCGCAGCTTGGCGGCGGCGATCAGCAGCAGCGGCTCGCGCATCGCCCGGCCGGTGTCGGCGAGTTCGGCCGAAAGCGCGGCGGCGCGGATCTGCGTGTCGGCTTTGCCCTTGGCGGCAGCGTCGATATTGGGGCCGTCGGCGGCGAGGGCGGGAAGGGCGGCGAGCAGGGCTCCCGCGGCGGCGAGCCGGATCAGGCGTTTCATGTCGCTGGGCGCTCCATCGTGTCGGGTGCGGGCTGTTTCCTGTTCCGATTATCGTTCCCGGCGGGGCCGTCTTCAACACCCCGGCGGGTGTCGCGGAACGCATGAAGCGATTTGTCATGTGCCCGTGCGTGGAAGCCCGCGTATCTTCCGCGCGGGTTCCGGCATCCTTCACAAGAACGGGCGCCGCGGACTAGATTGTGCGAGGGAGGGGGCATGAACGTATCCGTCGAACCCATGCTGATCATCGAGGACGACCCGGAGAGCGCGGCCGCCTGCGCCGCGGTCGCCCGCGATCTCGATCTCGATCCGGATTTCGCGATCACCTTCGACGAGGGGATCGCCAAGGCCTCGGCGCGCGAACACGCGCTGATCGTGCTCGACCGCATGCTGCCGGGCGGCGACGGCATCGACGCCATCGCCCGCCTGCGCATCAACGGCGCCACCGCGCCGGTGCTCGTCGTCAGCGCGCTTGGGCGGGCGTCTAACCGCGTCGAGGGTCTCGACCGCGGCGCCGACGACTATCTCGCCAAGCCCTTCGACCCGGAGGAGCTGCGCGCCCGCATGCGGGCGCTGATCCGCCGCCGCAAGATCCAGACCAGCGACAACGACCTCATCGTCTTCGACGATCTGGAGATCCGCCTGAAGGCGCGCACCGTGCATCGCGGCGCCCGCCACATCGCGCTATCGCCGAAGGAGTTCGAGCTGATCACCTTCTTCGCCCGCCACGAGGGCGAGGTGGTCACCCGCAAGATGCTGCTGGAGAGCGTCTGGAACCTGCATTTCGATCCCCAGACCAATGTCGTCGACGTCCATGTCGGCCGGCTGCGCCGCAAGCTCGAGGCCGAGGGCGAGGCGCCGCTGATCCATACGGCGCGCGGCGAGGGGTATCTTTTCGCCGTCAGGCCGGCGGCCTGATCCGGAGCCGCTTGTTCGCGCGTTCGGCAACGCTGCGCCTCACCGCCGCGATCACGGCGGTCGCGGTGGCGCTCGCCGCGGTGGCGCTGTTCCTCGTCTATCAGGGCGTATCGCGCTATTCCGACCAGCGCCTGACCGAACTTGTCGAGGCCGATCTCGCCGGCTTCGCCGACCTCTATGCCCAGCGCCGCATCATCGCCGTGCGCGAGGCGATGGAGAGGCGCGGCGCCGCGACCCCGCCGGAGGAGATGCTGCTGCTGCTCCAGCAGCGCGACGGCACCAGGCTCGCCGGCAATATCGACGCCTGGCCTGCCGGTCTCGCCCGCGAGGAACAGCTGCAGACCTTCGCCTTCGCGCCCGCCGGCAGCGATATAGACTATCTCGGCGCCGGACGGCTGCTGCCCGGCGGCTTCCCGATCCTCGTCGCTCGCGCGACCACCAGCCGCGACGACCTGCTGTCGACGCTGGCCGCCGGCTCGGCGGCGGCGATCGTGGCGATCCTCTTCGCAGGCCTCGCCGCCGGCTACTGGCTGAGCCGTCGCATCCTGTCGCGCATCGTGCGGCTGAACGATCTCTGCATCCGCGTCGAGGGCGGCGATCTGGAGGCGCGCGCGCCGGCGTCGGGCAGCGACGAGTTCGCGGTGCTCGCGCGCAACATCAACGCGATGCTGGAGCGCATCACCCGCCTCAGGGCGGCCGCCCACGACCTCTCCAACAACATTGCCCACGAGCTGCGCACGCCGCTCAACCGCATCCTGCTGCGCATCGACGCCATGCGTCAGGGCAGGGGAATGCGGGACGCGCCGGCGGCGGCCGAGATCGACGCCGTGGCGGCGCAGACGCGCGAGACCATCCAGGTCTTCGAGTCGCTCCTCGACATCGCCGCCGCCGAGGCCGACACCGGCGACGCGGCGGGCTTCGCGCCGGTCGATCTCGGCCCGCTCGCCCAGGAGATCGCCGATCTCTACGAGGCCGTCGCCGAGCACAAGGAGGTGGCGCTGTCGTGTCGCTGCGAGGGCCGCGCCGACATCCTAGGCGACCGCCTGCTGCTGACCCGCATGCTCGCCAACCTCGTCGACAACGCGGTCAAGTTCACCGGCAGGGGCGGCGAGGTGACGATCGCGGTGGAGCCGGGCGCGGCGACGCACATCGTCAGCGTCCGCGACACCGGGCCGGGCATTCCCGCCGGCATGGAGGAGCGCGTCTTCGAACGCTTCGTGCGCAGCGACAGCACCGCTGCGGCGCCCGGCCACGGCCTCGGCCTGGCGCTGGTCCGCGCCATCGCCATCCGGCACGGCATCAAGATCGAATTGAAAAGCGCGCCCACCGGCCTTAACGTCAGGCTCCTCTGCCCCGCACTGCGATCGGACGACCGGTGATGAACCTGGCCGCGCAAAGATTTGTCCGCACCGTCAGGGCCCTGGCCGCGACCGCCCTCGCCTGGATGCTCGCCGCCTGCACCACCGTCAACCCGCCGCTCAACGAGTTCTCCGAGGACAACGTCAACGCCTATGCGGCGAGCGCCGGCGTTCCCGACGGCGCGGAGAGCGACGACTCCATCTTCGTCGGCCTCGCCTTTTCCGGCGGCGGCACCCGCGCCGCCGCCTTCGCCCACGGCCTGCTGCTCGAGCTGGCGGCGACCCCGTTGCCCGGCGCCGGCTCGCAGAGTGTGCTGTCGAAGGTCCGCTTCGTTTCCGGCGTTTCCGGCGGCTCGGTGACCGCCGCCTATTACGGACTCAAGGGAAGGGCGGCGCTCGACGACTTCCGCGAGCGCTTCCTGGTCCGCGACGCCGAGGCCTATATGCGCACCGCCGTCGTGCGTCCGACCAACCTGCTGCGCGCCGTCGGCGGCGGCGTCAACGACCGGTCCGGCTTCGCCCGCTGGCTCGACGAGAACCTGTTCAACGGCGCGACCTTCGCCGGCTTCAAGCGCGATCCGCGCCTGACCGTGTGGATCAACGCCACCGACGTCTACAACCAGACCCCGTTCATCTTCGACCGCGAGACCTTCCGCGCGCTGTGCAGCGACATCGACAAGCTGCCGCTGGCCGAGGCCGTGGGCGCGTCCGCCGCCGTGCCGGTGGTCTTCGCGCCGGTGGTGCTGGAGAACTACGGCAAGCGCTGCTCCTTCCACGAGCCGGCCTGGATGACCACCGCCGCCTTCAACCCCGAGGCCACCGCGTCGCTGCGCGCCTACGCCAATGCGCTGCGCACCTATCGCGATCCCGACAGGATGAAATATGTGAAGCTGCTCGACGGCGGCATCACCGACAATTTCGGCGTCACCGGCCTCGCCATCGCGCGCGCCGCCTCGCAGACCGAATATGGCCCGCTCTCCGCCCAGGAGGCGGTGCGACTCAAGCGGCTGCTGTTCCTCGTCGCCAATGCCGGCCGCCAGTACAACGGCGACTGGGCCAACGAGGTCGCCGGCCCGAGCGGGCTGGAGCTGATGATGGCGCTCGCCGATACCGCGACCGCCGCCTCGACGCGCCAGGGCTTCGACGCCTTCCGCCTGTCGGTCACCCAGTGGCACGAGGATCTCGTCAAATACCGCTGCTCGCTGTCGCGCGGCGAGGTCAAGCGGCTGCGCGGCACGCTGACCGGATGGGATTGCCGGGACGTCAAGCTGTTCCTCGGCGAGATCCGCTTCGACCAGCTCGATTCAGCCAGCCAGGCGAGGCTCAACGTGGTGCCGACGCGGCTCAAGCTGTCGACCGCCAATGTCGACCTCACCATCGCGGCGGGACGCGAGGCGACGCGCCGCAATCCCGGCTTCAACGGCTTCCTGCGCAGCATCGAGGGCTTCTCGGCCGCCGGCCGCAAGCGCATGGCCGCGACCCCGCCGGCGGGCGCCAAGCCCCTCGTTCCGGTCACGGAATAGTCGCATTCCCCGCTGCCGCGATGACAAATGCCTTCATGGCCCCGGCTTTGCTTGCGCGGGGGTGCTCATATGCTAGCGTGAGCCTGACTCACGGAGCGTAAGCCACTGATTTCACGATGACCCGTCTAGCCCTGCCAGTCCTGCTCGCGGCTCTGTGTCTGTGTCTTCCCGCCACCGCGTCGATCGCCGCCGGCGGCAAGGTCAAGGCGCTGCTGGTCGGCGTCTCCGACTACGAGAATCTCGACGACAACTACGATCTGCGCGGTCCCGGCAACGATGTGCGCGAGTTCACGCGGCTGCTCACCGACCGCGGCGTCGATCCGGCCGACATCACGGTGCTGGCGGACGCCGCGAACGGCCTGCCCGAGGGCGTTTCCGTCGCCCGCCCGACCCGCGCCGCGATCCTCTCCGCGCTCGATGAACTTGTTCACGCGGGCGGTCAGGACACCACCATCCTGTTCTATTTCTCCGGCCACGGCTCGCGCCAGCCCGACAGGAACGGCGATGAGAACGGCGGCCCCGACGAGATCTTCCTGCCGATCGACACCGGCCGCTGGAACGGCGGCGCCGGCGAGGTCGAGAACGCCATCGTCGACGACGAGCTGCAGGAGAAGGCGCGCGCCATCCTGGCGACCGGCGCCACCTTCATCGCCATCGTCGACGCCTGCCACTCGGCGACCGGCTTCCGCGACATCTCCGCCAGGGTGCGCAGCCGCGAGGTCGCGCCGGACGTGCTCGGCGTTCCCCAAGGCGAGGGCGACGGGGAGGGCGAGACGGCCGCGACCGGTGGCGCACCGGCAGCGAAGCCGCTCACCGGCAACTACGTCTTCCTCTACTCGACCCAGGCGGACCAGCGCGCCTACGAATATCCCGCCGGCCCCGATGCGCCGCCGACGCAGTGGTACGGCGACTTCACCTTCAACCTGCTCTCGGGCCTGCGCCAGACCCCCGACGTCACCTGGCGCCAGCTCCTGCAGGCGGTGAGCGACCGCATGCGCAACGACTCCACCGTCGGCGTCCAGCGCCCCGACGCCGAGGGGCCGTTGCTCGACGTCCCGGTCTTCCTGGCGCGCGGCGAGGGCGGGGCGCGGCGCTACCGCGTCGACGGCGCGACCTTCTCCGCCGGACTGATGGACGGCCTCGGCGAGGGCGCGACCGTCGCCCTCTACGCCGACGCCACCGGCTCCGGCGAGGACCGGCTGGGCACCGCCACCGTCTCCGCCCTCGACGCCACCACCTCGACGCTGGAGGGCGAGGTACCGCAGGGCGCGCGCTACGGCGAGATCGTGACCGCCGGCAGCCCCCGCGCCGTCGTCTTCTCGCGGCCGATCCGCGCCGATGCCGGCGACGGGGCCGACTATGCGGGGATCGAGGCGGCGATCGCCGAGATCGTCGGCGGCGAGCACAAGGCCTTCGCCTTCGCCGACGAGGGCTACGACCTCGCGCTGGTGCTGACCGGCGGCACGCTGGCCATCGGCAACCGCGCCGGCGAGATCGACTCCCGCGGGCCCGCAACCTCCTTCCGCTTCGATTTCGCCGGCGTCGAGGACGTCGCCGAGACGCTGGCCGACGGGCTTTCGCGTATCGCCCGCGTGCAGACGCTCTACCGCGCGGCCGCCTCGGTCTCGGCGGCGGCGCAGACCGCCTTCGTCCTGCCCGGCGGCGGCATCACGACCTCGCTGTCGCTGGTGAAGGCGCCCGAGGGCGCCGGCGCGGCGAAGCGCTGCCCGAAACCGCCGACGCTTCGCGGCGAGCCGGTATCCGGCGACGCGCCGCACCTGTCGCATTGCGACGTCGTGGTGCTCGAGATCGCCAACGGCACGTCGACGGCGCAGGACGTCACCGTGCTCTATGTCGACGCCGCCTTCGCCATCCAGCCGCTCTGGCCCAGGCCCGGCACCTCCAACCGCGTCGCCTTCGGAGAGAGCGTGAAGGTGCCGATCCAGATCACCCTGAAGGGTCCCGACGGCAAGCCGCTGGCCTCCGGCGAGGAGCGCCTCGTCGTCCTCGCCGTCCCGGCGCCGCCCGAGAAGCAGGAGCGCACCGTGCTCACCGGCCTTGCGCAGGACGGCATCGCACGCGACGTTGCCCCGGGCAGCGTCGAGGGGTGGCTGCGCGCCAGCATGGACCCGGACCGCGCATCGCGCTCGACTTTCGCCTTCGCACAGCCGCCGGCGCTGACAGTCCGGCAACACGATTTCCTGGTCGCGCCGTGACCGGGGAGGGGAATCCAAACGGGGAGTACACCGCCTATGAGGACTAGCAGGACATTCGCCGTCGCCGCCTTCGCCGCCATGCTGGCGGCCGGCCCGGCCCTTTCGCAGACGGCCGACACCGCAGAGGACGCCGATCCGTCGATGGCCTCGCCCTTCGCCTTCGCGGAGAAGCATTCCAAGGAGGAGCTCGTCGACAAGTCGTCGACCGATTCCGGCTCCCGCGTCGTCGGCGGCGAGCTCGCCGCGCCCGGCGCCTGGCCCTGGCAGGTCGCGCTCGTCATCGCCTCGCAGCCGCTCGGGCCGGATGCCCAGTTCTGTGGCGGCAGCCTCATTCTCGACCGCTGGGTGCTGACGGCGGCGCATTGCATTTACATCAGCAACGGCAAGGGCCAGTACGGGATGATCCGCCCCGAGGCGATCCGCGTCGTCGCCGGCACCAACAAGCTGGCGCCGGGCAGCGGCGACGCCATCGAGGTGGCGACCATCATCCGTCACGCCGACTACAACCCGCAGACCTTCGACAACGACATCGCGCTGATCAAGCTCGCCCGGCCGCCGCAGGTGAAGGTCGGAACGGTGCGCGTGCCCGACGCCGCCGCCGGCGATGTTCTCGAGCAGGCCGGCATCCGCGCCACCGTCACCGGCTGGGGCCTGACCGAGGACGGCTCGCATCCCGGCGACCTCCTCCAGGCGCAGATCGAGATGCTGCCGCGTGACGCCTGCAACCAGGCGCTGCTCGAGGCGCGCGCGCAGGTCGCCGCCAAGGGCTTCGCCCAGGCCGCCAAGGTGTTCGACGTGCCCAACGACAAGGCGCAGGAGGTGTGGCGCCAGCTCGTCTCGGTCGCGCATGTGCCGCTGACCTCCAACATGGTCTGCTCCGGCACCTATCAGGGCGGCCGCGGCGCCTGCAGCGGCGACAGCGGCGGGCCGCTCGTCGTCGCCCTCAAGGACGGCAGCTACATCCAGGCCGGCGTGGTGAGCTGGGGTCTCAGCGACGCCAACACCAAGTCCTGCAACACCCGGGCGAAGTTCTCCGCCTATACCCGCGTGGCGAACTATCTCGACTGGCTGAAGCAGACGATCGCCGCCAACCAGTAACGATCTCCTGACGGGGCCGGGGGGCCGACCGCCGGCGGACGCGTGAAGCGTCCGCCGGCACCGATACCGCATTGCCAGGATTGGCTCTGGATAACGGAGTGCTGCGATGGCTTCCGGTGACATGAATTCCCCGCGCGACGGCGTGCCGGCGCGCCTCGACCCCCGCGCGATGGCGGTTCCCGCCGCCGTCTCGGCGCTCTCCGTGGTGGTGCTGGTCGCCGCCTGGATGGGGCTCTCCGCGTCGGCCGGCTTCCTGACCATCGCCGCGACCGCCATCGTCTTCGCCGCGCTTGCCGCCGGGTTCCTCGCCTGGCGCTTCTCGCGGCGGCTGCCGGCATGGCGGCGGATCATCCTCTCGGCGCTCGCCGCCGCCGCCATCGGCCATCTGGTCCTCTGGCTTCCCTTCCTGTTCGGCGCCTACGTCTCCGGCCTCGGCCTCCGGCATGCCTTCTACAGCGCCCTCGCGGCGCTCGGCACCGCGCTGCCGGTCTCGTGGTACGCCGCCGAGCGCTGGTGGTACGTGACGCTTCCGCTGGCGCTGGCCCTCGTCGCCTGGATCGCCTGGCGGGCGCGGCGGCGCGCCGGCGGGCGATGACAAATGCGGTCATGCCGGGGCGGGCGGGTTGCCCGTAGGCGGCGGGCTTTGGATAATCCGCCGCAACGGCAACGGACGGGGTCCTTCGATGCGCCTTGGAACGCTGGTCGCCCTGCTGGCCCTGCTCGCGGCGGGGCCGGCCCCGGCACAGGAATCAACCGCCGAGGCGAGGCGGCTGGAGGCCTATTCGATCCTGCGGTCGAATCCCGAGCCGGTCATCATGACGACGATGTTCTCCCATGCCGGGCGTTATCACTCGCTGCCCGACAAGGTCTATTCCGACCATCTCGAGGTCGCCTATGACGGCGTCAACTCGGCCTACAACCTGCCGCGCTACTTTCCCGTTCTGGCCCCGGTCTACGAGGCGCTCGCCGAGACCGGCACCGGGCGCGAGCGCATCGCCGCGCGCATCGGCCTCGCCCGCCTCGTGTGGATGGCCGGCGATCCCGACGGAGCGCTGCGCCGGCTGGACGCGATCATCGCCGACGCCGAGGCGGCGGGCATGGCGGACGAGGAGTTCATGTCGGCGCTGGCCGACGCCGCCGCCCTCCACCGCAAGGCCGGCGACGAGGCGGCCGCCGAGCGCCTGAGCGCCCGCGCCGCCTCTTGCGGCGTCGCCAATTGCCCCAGGGACGTCGTCTTCGACCTGATGGAGCGGATGCAGAAGCTGAAGCCGCCGGAACTGCCGGCGGCGCCCGACTGGACGGTGCTGCTGGGGCGCGCCGAGGGGCTGCTCGACGAGCTCGCGCCGTCGCGCGCGGGCCTGCGCGCCGATATGTATCTGAACCGCGCCCGCATCATCCAGATCCACCGGCCGATGGACGCCGCCGACCTCGCGCGCATCGGCTTCGCCTTCTTCGAGAGCCGGCCGGACGCCGACCTCGCGGCGCTCGTGAAGACCGCAAGCGACGTGATGTTCTTCCAGCTCTACGCCAGCGAATACCGCCGCGTCGACGACATCGCGCGGCGGGTCGAGGCGCGGCTCGGCGGCGCGGTTCCCGCTCTCGCCGACTGGGCCGAGTTCCGGCGGATCTGGGCGCGGGCGCAGACCTATCTGGACGCGCCGGACCTGCATGCGAGCTACGACGCGGTGGTCGGCGCCCTCGAGAACAGCCCCGGGCCGCACGCCAAGGTCGGCCTGCGGCTGCTGCGCGACATCGCCGACACGCCCTTCGACGACCTGTTCGACCGCCTGGCGGCGCTGCTGCTTGCGGGCGATCGCGGGGATTCCCTGCTGGCGCTCGCGGCGCGCCGGCGCGCCAGCGCCGGCGATCCGGCCGCCGCCGCCGAGCTGATCGCGGAAATCCGCGCCCGCGAGCGCGGGAACAAGCCGCTGAAGAAGTTCCAGCGTGTCGCCTATCAGCTTCAGGAAGGCCTCTACCGCCGCGCCGCCGGCCAGGAACAGGCGGCCGCCGCCCTGTTGCAGACCGCGACATTCGAGGGCTACGCGATTCCCGCAGAGGGCGCGCCGCTTCCCGCCTTCGACTTCGCCATGACCAGCACCTACGACATGATCCGGCCGATCATCAATCTGCGCGAGGACGGGCTCTACGACGCGGCGGCGTGGCTGATGTCCACCGACATGCTGCGCTTTACCGACGCCATCGAGGCCAACGGCACCTACACCGACAGCCAGACGCTGTGGCAGATGGCCTATACCTTCGCGCGCGTCGGCGAGCAGGCGCTCGCCTTCGATCTGATGAACCGCGCCGCCCGCATCGCCTCCAACCTGTCCTTCCGCAACGCCGAGGGCCCGACCGGCGGCTCGCTGCAACTGCTCGAGCGCGACCGCTCCCGCTACCTGCTGTTCATCGACATCGCTTGGGCGGCGCTCACCGGCGAGCGGCCGCAGGAAATGCTCGTCCTGTCGCGCTACTGAGGGCGCGCGTGCGCTCGATGAATAATGCCGTCATCGGCGCCGGATGCCGTTGCGGCGTCCGGGGCGGCGTCGGATAATCCGCCGGCTTTCGACGCCCTTTCACCGGGAACCCGACATGCTTCGCCGCTTCGTTCTCTGCGCCGGCCTTCTCTGCGCGATGCTGACCGCCGCGCCGGCCGGCGCCCAGCAGGCCGCCGACCCGCACGAGGAGGCCGTGCGCCTGATGGCGCAGGCGGATTTCTACGTCTACCAGATGATCACCTCGTCGGCGGCCGGCCTGCTCTATCTGTCGCCGGGCATCCTGATCGCCACCCACCAGGACGTCGACTACATCGAGAAATCGGGGCGCGTCACCGAGTTCGGCTCGGCGGTGTTCTATCTCGCCGCCGCGATGGAGGCCCTGCAGCGCTCGCCGCTGGAGACCGACCGCTTCGCCTACCGCGTGCTGCTGGCGCGCTTCGCCTGGCTCGCCGGCGACGCCGACGACGCGGCGGCGCGCATCTTCGCGCTGCTCGGCGAGGCCGAGGCGAAGGGCTGGAGCGACCGGCAGCTGGTCTCGCTTCTCGCCGATGCCTGGAAGGTCGAGGAGGGGCGCGGCAACGAGCGCGCCGCCGCCGCCTATCTCGCCCGCGCCGCATCCTGCGGCGAATATGCCTGCCCCGACGACATCCTGTTCAGGCTCTATGCCGAGACGAAGGCGGCGAAGGACGACAAACCCGCCGGACGGCGCTCGGCGGAGGACCGCGTCGCCGACGCCGAGGCATTCCTCAAGCGCGAGTTCCCCGCCCGCCTGAACGCCATGGCCGAGGTCTATTCCGACGCCTCCTACGCGCTCGAGGACACCCGGCCGATCGACGCCGCGAAGATGGCCGAGCTCGCCTTCGCCGTGGCCGAGCGCGACAAGGATCTCGCCATCGACAGCTTCGTCTCCCGCGCGTTGTCGGCGATGAAGCAGAACCTGCGGGCCGGGCGCTATCAGACCGTCAGCGAGATCGCCTCCCGCGCCGCCGACCGCGACATGAGCCGGATGGAGAATCCCTATACCTGGATCCGCTTCCAGCAGGTGTGGATGCGCGCGCTGGTGCAGCTCGACCACCCGCAGGCGGAGGCGAGCATGCAGTGGCTCGCCGATTTCATCGCCGGCAACGACTGGCTGGCGAACAAGACCGACGCCTATGTCCTCGCGGTGTTCCCGCTGCTCCAGGACTATTCCGACACGCCCTTCCTGGCGGCGACGGAAACGCTGCTCGGGGCGCTGGAGAAACATTTCAACGGCTACGACATGCGCTCGGTGAAGGCGCGGCTGCGCGCCCGCCAGGGCAAGCCGGCGGAGGCCGCCGAGATCATCCGCGGCATCCGCACCGGCACCTACGAGACGCCGCTTCGCGAGGATACGATGAACGCCTTCACCATCCAGGAGGCGGCCTATCGCGAGGCCGCCGGCGAGACGGCGGAGGCGGCCGCCCTGCGCGCCGGCGTGCCGCAGGTGCCGCGCGTCATTCCCGAGGTCGGCGCGAAGATGGAGGCCGGGCTGTTCGCCTTCAACGCCGGCTACGACTACATCCGCCCGGCGGCCGAATTCCGCGACTGGGGCAATTTCGAGGGCGCCGCGTGGTGGATGGCCAAGAGCCTCCGATACGCGCCGACCATGGCAGCGAACGGCGAATACGGCGACAGCCAGGCGCTGTGGCAGATGGCCTTCACCTTCGCCCGCGCCGGCGAGCAGACGGTCGCCTTCGACCTGATGAGCCGGGCCGCGAAGATCGCCTCCAACCTGTCCTTCGAGAACGCCGACGGGCCGTCCGGCGGCTCGCTGCAACTGCTGGAGCGCGACCGCGTGCGCTATCTCCTGTTCATCGACATCGCCTGGGGCGCGATTTCCGGCGACCGCCCGCAGGACATGCTCGTGCTGTCGCGGTACTGACCATGGCCGACCTGGTGAAACTGTGGGGCGCCGCCGCGGCGACGCCGGCCGGCGCGATGCTGATCTTCTTCGCCGCCTTCTACCTGCTGGCCGCCTTCCTCGTCACCCGCCAGCTCCTCATGGGCTCGGTGATCGACCGCGCCATGGCCGCGATCACGCTGAAGAAGCCGCCGGTGGCGGAGACCGCGCGCGACCGCTTCATCGCCGTGCAGACCGTCGGCATCTTCGCCGCCGCCTTCGCGCTGCTGCTGCTCTCGCCGCTGGCGCCCTGGGCCTTCGCCGCCATGCTGGCCTTCCAGGCGCTCTATCTCTTCTGGCTGGCGCCGCGCTTCCTCGATCCCGGCGACGAGCCCGACGAGCGCGGCCGCAGACAGACCCGCAACGCGGCCATCGTCTACGGCGTCGCGACTCTCGTCGTCGTCCTCGCCTGGCGCGC
>JBFWXZ010000039.1:0-20626 GCA_050186955.1 Flavobacteriaceae bacterium | reverse complement strand
CGCCGCCGCCTTGCGCGCCGCCGCCCTCAGCCCGTCGGGGAACCGGCGGAGCTTTACGCCGTGCTCGTCCACCAGCGCCTTCCGCGCCGCCGCGTTCTGCCACTCGCTCTCGGCCAGCGCGAAGGCGTTCTCCGCCGCCGCGGCGTGTTCGACGATGCGTTTCAGATCCTCGGGCAAGGCGTTGAATCGATTCAGCGATATCAGCAGCTCGCCGGTGCCGTTGGGCTCGTGGAAGCCGGGCGCGTAATAGTAGGGCGCGACCTTGTGGAACCCCATCGCGGTGTCGCTCCACGGGCCGAGGAACTCGGTGGCGTCGATGACGCCGGACTGCAGGGCGGAGAAGATCTCGCCCGGCGGGATCGAGACCGGCGTCGCGCCGAGCTTGCGGATCACTTCGCCACCCAGCCCCGGCATGCGCATCTTGAGGCCGCGGAAATCCTCCGCCGAGCTGATCTCGCGGCGGAACCAGCCGCCCATCTGCATGCCCGTGTTGCCGCCCATGAACGGCTTGATGCCGAAGGGCGCGTAGAGCTCGTCCCAGATCGCCTGGCCGCCGCCATGGTCAATCCATGCCTGGTGCTCGCCCGCCGTCAGCCCGAACGGCGCGGCGGTGAAGAAGGTCGCCGCCCGCACCTTGCCCTGCCAGAAGAAGGACGCCGTATGCGCCATCTCCGCGGTGCCGGTGGCGACGGCGTCGAAGACCTCGAGCGGCGGCACCAGCTCGCCCGCCGCGTGAACGGTGATGCGCAGCCGCCCGCCGCTCGCCTCGCCGATGCGCCTCGCCAGCCGCTCGGCGGTGACGCCGGGGCCCGGCAGGTTCTTCGGCCAGCTCGTGACCATCCGCCATTCGTGCGTCTGCTGGGCCAGCGCCGGCGCCGCGAGGCCCGCTGCCAGTCCGCCCGCGCCGGCGGCGATGAAGGTCCGGCGGGTGGTCATGATGTTTCCTTTCCCCAGATGGCGTGGAAGTGGTGCACCGGGCCGTGGCCGTGGCCGATCTTCAATTCGTCGGAATGGCGGATCGCCTCGGTGACGTAGGCTTTCGCGGCGCGCACCGCGGCCTCCGGCGCCGCGCCCTTCGCCAGCCCGGCGGCGATCGCCGAGGACAGGGTGCAGCCGGTGCCGTGCGAATTGTCCGTGTCGATGCGCGGCGCGGCGAGCTTCACCGTGCCGTCGGCGCCGGCGAGGATGTCGACCGACTGCGCGCCGCTGCCGTGGCCGCCCTTCACCAGCACCGCGCGGGGCCCCAGTTCGAGCAGGCGCAGCGCCTGCGCCTCCGCCTCCTCGACCGTCTCGGCGACCGGCGCGTCGAGCAGCTTCGCGGCCTCGGGCAGGTTCGGCGTCAGGATGTCGGCGAGCGGCAGCAGCAGGTCGCGCAGCGTCGCGATGGCCTCAGGGCGCAGCAGAGCGTCGCCGCTCGCCGCCACCATGACGGGATCGAGCACGACGTTTTTCGCGCCATGCGCCTTCAGCCCACCGGCCACCGCCTCGATGGTCGCCGGGTTGCTCAGCATGCCGATCTTCACCGCGTCGATATCGAGGTCGGAGAACACCGAATCCATCTGCAGCCGCACGAAGTCGGCGGGGATGTCGAACACGCCCTGCACGCCCCGGGTGTTCTGCGCCGTCAGCGCGGCGATGACGCTGGCGCCGTAGACGCCGAGCGCCGAGAAGGTCTTGAGATCGGCCTGGATGCCGGCGCCGCCGCCGGAATCCGAGCCCGCGATGGTGAGCGCGATCGCGGTCATGGCCGTGCCCTTCCCGACGCCTCGAGCGCCGCGTCGACGATCCTGCGGAGCTTGCCGGCGGCGAGCGCGATATCGGATTTCGCGAAGATCGCGGAAATCACCGACACCCCGTCCGCGCCGGCCTCGATGACCGGGGAAGCGTTCTCCGCCCCGATGCCGGCGATGGCGACGATGGGCAGGCCGGGCCGGCGGGCGCGCAGCGCCGCGCACAGCGCCTTCAGCCCGTCGAGGCCCACCGGCGGGTCGGGATTGTCCTTGCTGGTCGTCGCGAAGACCCCGCCGACGGCGGCATAGTCGATGACGTCGAGCGGCGCCTCGGCGACATGGCGCGAGTTCTTGATGGTCAGCCCGATGATGGCGTCGGGCCCGAGGATGGCGCGCGCGTCCTGCGGCAGCAGATCCTCTTGGCCGAGATGGATGCCGGCGCCGGCCGCCGCCGCGACGTCGACGCGGTCATTGACGATCAGCGGCACGTCGGTCGCCGCCAGCGCTCCGCGGATCGCCCGCGCGGTCGCCGCCATCTCGCGCCCGCCGGCGGTCTTGTCGCGGTACTGGATCAGCGTCGCCCCGCCCATGGCGGCGAGCCGCGCGCCCTCCACCGGGTCCGCCGGGATGCCCCCGCCGACGATGCCGTAGAGCCTGAGATCGACCGTCATGTCGACACCTTCGCGTGCGCCACGATGTCCTCGGGCCGCAGCCGCGACAGCCGGTCGATGAAGTGGATGACGAAGCTGCCCGGCCCCGCCGAGTCGGCGGCCGCCTGCTCGCCGGCGATGCCCGTCACCAGCAGGCCGGCGACGGCCGCGACCGTCGGGTCGGGATCGACCGCGTGCAGCGCCGCCGTGATCGCGGCGCCGGCGCAGCCCGAGGCGGTGATCGAGGCAAGCAGCGGCGTGCCGTTGGCGATCCGCGAGACGCCGTTCACGTCGCTCACCGTGTCGACCTCGCCGGTCTCGACGACGACGAGGCCGCCATTGCCGGCGAGCTGGCGCGCCGCGTGCTCGGGCGCCGCGCCGACCAGCGCCGCTATCTCCCTCGCATTGCCCCGCACGATGGCCGGCTTCTCGAAGAGCAGCCGGCGGGCGAATTCGGCGCGCGGCGGCGACAGCTCGACGAAGACCGGGTCGAGGACCCACGGCATCGATTTCTTCTGCGCCGCGTCGATGGCGAGGCCGATCGCCTCGCTGCGCGGCATGCTCAGCGTGCCGAGATTGACGAGCAGCGCATCGGCGGCGGCGACAAAGTGTTTCACCTCGTCCTTGGAGTCGGTCATCGACGGGTAGCAGCCGAGCGCCAGCAGGCAGTTCGCGGTGAAGGCCTGCGCCACCGTGTTGGTCAGGCAGTGCACCGCGGGCCGTCGCTCGCGCAGGCACGCGAAAGCGTCGGCCGCCCGGTCGCGAAGCGCCGCGGGGGTCATGCCGGCACCTCGACGGCGTACCGGCAAATCAGGTCAAGACTCTGGAAATGCGTCACCAATCGCATCACGGTTCCCTCCGCCGGTATCATCCGGACCAGGTTCGGTGGGTTGTGCCGGCAGGCTCCGGCGCTCTCAGTCCCCGCCACCGGGGACACCCCAACGAGATGATGTTATGTCTGCCTCCCTGACTATTTCAGCAGCAAGGCAAAATCAAGATGAGCGGGACGCCGCCCGACTACGAGGCCGAGTACAACAACCGGGCGCGGGTTCCCGAGCATCCCGAGATCATCGCCGGCTGGGCGCGCGACGCCGCCGCCTATCGCGACCGGCGCGGCGGCACCCTCGACATCGCCTATGGCGATCATCCCCGCCAGGTCTACGACCTCTTTCGCGCCGACGGGGAGCGTCGCCCCGTCACCGTGGTCTTCCTCCACGGCGGCTACTGGCAGGGTCTCGACAAGAGCTATTTCTCGCACATGGCGGCGGGCATGAACGCGCGCGGCTACGACGTCGCCATCCCCTCCTACCGGCTGTGCCCGGAGGTGCGCATCGGCGACATCGTCCTCGACATCGCGAAATTCGCGATCCGCCTCGAGAACGAGGCCGGGGGCCGCCGCGTCGTCGCCGGTCATTCGGCGGGCGGCCACCTCGCCGCCCGGCTTCTCGCCGCCGCCCAGCCGCAATGGCAGATGGTCGACGCGGCGATGCCTATATCGGGCCTCTTCGATCTCGTGCCGCTGGTCGGCACCTCGATCAACGAGAAGCTCGGCCTCGACGAGAACCAGGCCGCCGCCGAGGGAATAGCGGCGTGGCCGCCGCCGCCCCCGGGCATGCGGCTCAAGGCCTTCGTCGGCGAGCGCGAATCCGCCGAATATCACCGCCAGACGCAATTCGTCGCCGACAGCTGGGGCGAGGCCGGCGTCGAGACCTCCGCCTCGGTGGTGCCGGGCGCCGACCACTTCACGGTCGTCGCCTCGCTCGCCGAGCCCGACGGCCTGCTCACAAGGGCGCTGGCGAGCCTTGCGGCGGACCGTCCCGCCGATGTTCAATAGGCTCAACCCGGAAAACGCAGCGGATACCGCGATGATTCCCTTCTTCGTCCAGATAAAATGCGAGCTCGGCAAGGCCTACGAGGTCGCCGGGCAGATCGCCGACGCCGAGATCGCCTCGGAGATCTACTCGACCGCCGGCGACTTCGACCTGCTGGTGAAGTTCTATGTCGAGCCGGGCGCCGACATCGGGCATTTCGTGAACGAGCGGGTGCACTGCTTCAGCGGCATCCGCGACACCCGCACCATCATCACCTACAAGGCGTTCTGAACCACTGACGGCGCTATAGCGGCGTCTGCCGGATGCCGGCGGTGCGGGCGCGCTCGATGCCGAGCTGGCGCTCGCGCAGGATGACGAAGATCCCCGCCGCCATGACGATCGCCGCGCCGACGAAGACCACCGGGGCCGGCACCTCGCCGAACACCGCGAAGCCGATGCCGAGCGCCCACAGCATCGTCGTGTAGTCGAAGGGCGCGATGGTCGAGGCCGGCGCCAGCCGGTAGCTCTGGGTCAGCAGGATCTGCCCGACGCCGCCCATGAGCCCGATGCAGACGAGCAGCGCCGCCCCCTTCATGTCGGGCATCTCCCAGCCGAAGGGCAGGGTCGCGAGGCCGAGCGCCGTCGTCACCAGCGAGAAGTAGAAGACGATGGCGCCGTTGGTCTCGGTGATCGTCAGCCGCCTGACCTGGATCATCGCGATGGAGGTGCCGAGCGCCCCGAGCAGCGCCAGCGCGGCGCCGGTCCCGGCGCCGTCCCCCGTCACGCCGGCGCCCAGATGCGGCGACAGGATCAGCAGCACCCCGGCCAGCCCGAGGGCGACGGCCGACCACCGGTAGATGCCCACCTTCTCGCCCAGCAGGAAAGGCGCCATGGCCAGCGTCATCAGCGGCGCGGCGTAGCCGAGCGCCACAACGTCGGGCAGCGGCAGGAAGGCGACGGCGGCGAAGCCGAGCGACATCGACGCGCCGCCGAACACGCCGCGCAGGACATGGCCGAACGGCCGCGCGGTGCGCAGCGCGGCGGGAAACTGCCGCTGCGCCACCAGCATCGCGGTCAGCGGGACGAGCGCGAAGAGCGAGCGGGAGAAGACGATCTGTCCGGTGGGATAGTCGGTGGCCAATATCTTCACCAGGGCCGTCATCACGGTGAAGACGAGCGCGGACAGGACCTTGAGGCCGATCCCTGCGAAGGTGTTCATGGCCTGCCGTTCATGGCCGGGTTTTCTTTGGCCTGTTCTTCACTCGCCCGGCGAATCCCGCGGGGCGCTCCCTGACCCGTCGCTGATAGCCGCGCCCTTCGCCACAGGGCAAGTGCAAATGCGGCAGGGGAGCCATGCCGCAAGGGAAACCGGCCGAAGACGCGGCAGGGGAAGCGTCGCGCGCGCCTCCCCTGCCCGTCGCGCTCAGGCGGCTTCCGCCGGATCGAGGGCGCCGATGCCCGCCAGCAGTGCCAGACGGTCCATGTCGAGCCACGTCTCGACGATCAGCCCGTTCTCCAGGCGATAGGTCGCGACGCCCTCGAAGACGACGCGCCGGCCGGTCGGCTTGACGCCGGCGAACGGCCCCGTGTGGTCGACGCCGACGCGCCAGCGCACCGCCACCCGGGTCTCGTCGGCCACCGTGCTCAGGGCCTCGAACGACATGTTGGAGAAGGAGGAGCGGAAGGTGCGGAACCATTCCTTGTATTCCTCGCGCGAGGACGGATTTCCGCCCGGAAAGCCGTGGGTGACGATGTCGCGGGCGACCGTGCGGTCGACGACGTCGATATCCGACCCGTGGGTGCCGGCGAGGAACCGGTTGACGGTGTCGATGTTGCGGGCGCGGTCCGGACCGGCGCTGTCCCTGAGGGGGGCGTTCATGGGAGCTTCCTTCGCTAATATCAGAAAACACTATTGTTCACTGATTGTCGGGTGCAGATAGAGGCCCGGCGGGCGCTTGTCAATATTTCAGTGAACGATTATGTTCATTGACATGGCAGCCAGACCCTACACGCTGAGGAAACGGGCGCTCTCCCAGGAGGAGACGCGGGCGAGGATCGTCGACGCGACGGTCGCCGTGCACGAGGAGCTGGGGCCGCGCAACGCCACCATCACCGCCATCGCCGAGCGCGCCGGGGTCCAGCGCCTCACCGTCTATCGGCATTTCCCCGACGAGGACGCGCTGTTCGCCGCATGCACCGGCAAGTGGCTCGGCGACCATCCGCCGCCGCAGCCCGAAACATGGGAGGCCGGCGAGACGCCGCTGCTGCGCTGCCGGAGCGCGCTCGTCGCCTTCTACCGCTACTACGCCGGGACCCGTCGCATGTGGCAGGTCTCGTTCCGCGACGAGCCGGAGATCCCGGCGCTGAAGGCACCGATGAACATGTTCAGGAGCTATCTGGCGTCGGTTTCGGCAAGGCTGGCGCTGGATTTCGGCGGCAACGACCGGGTGAAGGCGACGGTGACGCACCTTCTCGCCTTCCCGACCTGGGAATCCCTCGCCGATCAGGGCCTGGACCCTGAAGCCGCCGCCGACCTCGCCATGCTGTGGGTCGCCGCCGCTGCCGACGCGCCGCGAAAATGAAACGGGCGGTGGAAACCACCGCCCGCTCGGCATTTCAGTGAGATCGCCTCAGCGGCAGAAGACGTAGCGTCCGCCGCCGGCATGGAAGTAGCCGGTGTCCGGGTTGAACGTCCGGTAGCGACTGCGGCAGTAGCTGTACCAGGCCGGCGTCCACGGCTCGTAATAGCCGCTGGTCGCGCGGTAGCCGCCATTGGCCGACATGCAGTCGTTGTAGGCGTTGTTGTAATAGGCCTGCCAGCGGTTGGAGTTGGCCGCCGCGCCGCCGACCGCACCGACGCCGGCGCCGATCGCGGCACCCGTGCCCGCGCCGTGACGACCGCCCGTCGCGCCGCCGATGATGGCGCCCACGCCGGCGCCGAGCAGCGCCCCGCCGACGACGTTGCCGGAAGGCTGGCGAGCCGCATTGTTGGCGACGTCGCGCGCATAGGCGTCACAACGCGAGTGCTGGGCGAGCGCCGGGCTGGCCATGCCGGCAAAGGCAGCGACCGCCGCGGCAATCATGAAAGTTCTGCGCATTCCATTCTCCTTGGAGCATCACCGGAAAGCATTGCGATTTCCGGCCCGACAACGAATCCGGGCCCCGCATCCCGCTTCGCTAAGGCCGGAATATGCCATGGCGAACAGGCCATTGCCATAGCCGCCGTAAAGTCAGGCGGGAATTGGCAAACGAATTCCAAGCGCCCCGCCGGCTACGCCAGGCCGGCTCAGCGGGTGAAGACGAGCGGCACCGTGAAGGCCCAGCTGCGCCGTCCGGCGGCGGCGGGGATCGACGGGAACGGCGAGGCCCGGCGGACCGTATCCATCGCCGCCTTGTCGAGGATCGGCGAACCGGAGGAACGCACGACGCGGACGGAGCCGGCGCTGCCATTGGCGGCGACCACGAAGCTCACATGCACCTCGCCCTTGAGGCGGGCGCTGCGCGCCGCAGCCGGGTAGCGAAGCGAGCTTCGCAGCCTTCTGACCACCTGCCCCGGATAGTTGGTGACGGCGGCGTTCCCCGCCGCCCGGGCGTTCGAATTGCGCGAAGAATCGCCGGCCCGCACGGTCTGCTGTCCCGCGCTCTCGCCGCGCACGGCGTTCTGCTGCTGGTTCCCGCCGGCGCCCGCCTGCTTTCTGGGCGGCGGCTTGCGCGCCGGCTCGGCCCTCTTCGCGGGCTTCACGTCCTCGGCCTTGCGCGGTTTGGCATCGACCGGTTTGGGCTCCACGGGCTTGGCGGGCTCCGCCTCGCGCGGCTCAGGCGCCGATTCCGGGCGCGCAACCGGCAGCGGAATGACGGGCAGCGCCGCGACCTCGACGGGCTCGACGGGATCGGTTTCCGCCGTCTCGGACGGCTCCGCCTCGTCCTCCTCGGATCGGGCGGCTTCGCGCGCATCAACGGGCGTGACGGCCTCCGCCTCCACCGGCACCTGCGTATCGGGAACCTCCGCCGTTTCCTGCGGTTGCGGTGCGAGCGGCGAGACTTCCTCCACCGGTTCGACCGCCTCGGTCGTCTCGGCGGTGTCGCCGGCGAGCACGGCATCCTCGAAGGCGTTGCCGAGCACCGCGATCTGCGACGGGCTGCCGCCGGCGATCATCGCCTCACCGCCGGAATCGGTCATCGTCCCGACCACCGCCGCATGCACGGCGAGCGAGCAGAGGATGGCGGCGGCCCATTTGAACGCCCGTCCTATGGCCTTGCCCTCTCGGTGACGATGCGGACCTTCTCCGCGCCGGCCGCCTCGAGCGCGGCGGCGATGTCGATCAGGCTCGCGGCCGGCAGTTCGCGGTCAGGAACGACCCGGATGACGAGGGGCCGGTCCGGCTGTTCGGCGAGCAGCCGCGCCACATGCTCCTCGGCGCTGACGGTCTCACCGCGGAAGCGTAGCGTGCCGTCGCTCAGCACCGCGAGCGCGTCGGGCGGGCTCGCCGGCTCGGGCCGTTCGGCGTCGACCAGCGCGACGCCCTGCTCCATCGGCGGCGTCAGCGACCCGGTGATCAGGAAGAAGATCAGCAGCAGGAAGACGACGTTGATCAGCGCCAGCGTGTTCTCCCGCTGACGCTTCCCCTGAGGTCTTGCAAGACGCAGCATCGGACTACCTCGCGACCATCAGTTCGAGGCCGCCGGCGGCCCTTACCGTCTCAACCGCGTCGACCAGTTGCTGCGAGGTCATCTCCGCGCGAACCAGCAGCACGGCCTTGCTCGCGCCGGCCTCGACCAGCTTTTGCAGCGCCGGAATCGCATTCTCGGCCTCGACGGACAAGCCGTTGATCTTCCAGCCTTCCTCGGAAAGCGCGATCAGCACGTCGGGACGCTCGCCGCTGCCGCCGCCGGCGCGCGCCGCGCGCAGGTCAATCTCCCCGAAACGGGTGAAGGTCGACGACAGCATGAAGAAGAGGAGAAGCAGGAAGATGACGTCGATGAGCGACGTCAGCGACAGCTTGCGCCGCCGCGCCGGCCGCAGCTCAATGCGCATGCTCCAGACCCCCGCCGGCGGCCAGCGGCGCCGCGTCCTCGCCCTCATGCGCGGTCGCCCCCGAGGAGAAGACCGCGCCCGTCAGCGTCTCCACGGCGACCCGTTCGTCCTCGACGCGCGATTCCAGCCAGGTCAGCGCCAGCGACACCGGCATCGCCACGGCGAGGCCCACGGCGGTGGTCAGCAGCGCCACCCAGATGCCGCCGGCGAGCGCCGAGGGGTCGACCGCGGTGCCCGCCGCCTGAAGCTGCCGGAACGCCTCGATCATGCCGAGCACGGTGCCGAACAGGCCGAGCAGCGGCGCGATCTGGGCGATCGCGTCGAGCGCCCGGAAACCGCCCTGCAGGTCGTGCAGGCGCGCCAGCGCCAGCCGCGATACATCTTCCTCGATCGCCGTCTTGTCGGTCTTGCCGCCGGCGGCCAGCCGCATCGCGAGGCCGACGCAGCGCTCGACGGCGGAACGGCCGCCTTCCAGCGACTGCCGCGCGGCTCCCTTATCGCCGCGCGCCCACAGCGCGATCGCCCGCCGGGCGCGTCCATGCGCGCCGACGCCGTCGCGGCGGAACTGCACGATCTTGAGCAGGATCAGCGCCAGCGCGACGACGGAGATCGCCAGCAGCAGCGCGACCACCGGCCCGCCGAGAGCGAGGAAGGAATGGATGTTCTCGATGATCGCGTGACCCACGGGATATGCCCCTGCCTACTTGGCTAACTTGGCCTACTTGTCCAGCGCGATGCCGGCCTTGCTCGACGTCGACAGCGCGGCGACGCAGCCGTCGGCGGAAAGCCCCTCGCCCTTGCAGCTCTTGGCGCCGTTGACCAGCAGCCGACCGGTCCCCTCGCAGCCCGAGCCCGCAAGCTCGAACTGGCGCACCACCGTCTTGCCGGCGGCGAGCGCGCCGAAATTGAACACGGTGAGCCGCTCGACGAGGCCTTCCCTGTTGAAGTGCACCATCTCGTAGGTCGCTTCCTCGATCGGCGAGGCGAGCACGTTGCGGATCACGTAGCTCATCATGCAGCCCTTGTCGGTCGGCTCGAGACGGTTGAGTTCGAGGTCTTTCCCGGCGGGTTGGGCGAGGATCGCCGTCGGGATCAAGGCAAGGCAGAGCCCGGCCATCGCCGCGAAGCCGCGCGCGAGACGAAGCCCGAGAGCGCCGAAAACCGCTTCTTCCCGCCTTGAGCGCACGCAATCCCCCGTGAATGACCGAAAAACCGCACCGCCGAAGGGCGTTTCCCGCGAAGTCAGCTTGCATCCCCTAATAAACATGAGTATCGCTGTCAAGAAATAGGCCAATCGTTTTCATCGCCCAGCCAGCCCTCGGCCAGCCCGGCGTGCCGGAGTGATGCTACACGATGAACACGCGCGATGCAGGGGCGGGAAAGCCGCCGACGCCGGACGCACGCGGCGAGGAACACAACGCGGTCGCCAAGCCGCACCGCCTCAGGGTCTACGACAGCAGCGAACTCTTCGGCAGCGATGTCGAGATCGGCATCGACCACGAGGGCGCCCTCTACCGGATGCGCATCACCCGGCAGGGCAAGCTGATCCTCAACAAATAGGGGCCGTCAGGCCGGGGGTGCGCCGAGAGCGGGCGGATCGATCCCCAGCAGCGAATGGATATCCGGACGGGCCTTGATGAGGTCCGCTATCGAATATTCCGCGAGCACCTCGAAGAACGCCCCGAGCGCCCGGTTGAGGGCGGCGTGCAGGGCGCAGTTCTCCGACAGCGGGCAATCGTTGGCGTCGTCGTGGAAGCATTCGGCGAGCGCGAAGCTCTCCTCGGTGATGCGCACCACGTCGAGCAGCGTGATGCGGTCGGCGGATCGCCCGAGCCGCACGCCGCCATTGCGGCCGCGCACCGTCTCCGCCAGTCCCGCCTCAACCAGCGGCTGGAGGATCTTGAACAGGAAGAGCTCGGAGACGTTGTAGCAGGCGGCGATGTCCGCGACGCGGCTGAGTTCACCCTGGCGCGCGCCGCAATACATCAGCAGGCGGATCGCGTAGTTGGTCTGGCGTGTTAGCCGCACCCGAATCTCCCGTTGGTTTTCCGGCCGGTCTCCGGTCAGGACTCTAGAACAATTAAAAACAGGATGAAAGTATGGCGGAGGGTCCGCTTCGACAATCCCCTCGCCCCGGGAAGCCGACGGCCGCCTTGCCCGAAATCACTTCGCCATTGTTTCGCACCACTTGTGTCCTTATGCATGGTCGCGATCAGCGCAGGGCGAATCCGATCCCGGGGAAATCGGATCCGTATAGATGAACCGGGAAGCGCCTTTTCCAACATGCCCAGACGCAAGACACGTCCCGAAAACGTCCCGCTCTGGCGCAGGCTGACGTCCCGCGAGACGTTCACCATCCTCAAGCGGCTGCTCAGCGACCATATGGTCGAGCACAAATATCTCTATGGCGTCGCCCTGTTCTGGATGGCCATCGGCGCAGGGGCCACCTCGGCGGTCGCGCTGATGACCCGCAGCATGGTCAACTCCGTGCTTGTCGCCGGGGACCGCGGCGCCGTCTTCTGGCTCAGCATCGGCGTCATGGCGACCTTCGTCGTGCGCGGCATCGCGCTCTATTTCGAGCAGTCGACCATGGCCAACATCCAGGTCAGCATGCGCGCCGGCATCGAGCGCCGCCAGTTCGCCTCGATCATCCGCACCAATTTCCGCAGTCTGGAGGGCAAGAACCCGGCGCAGCTCGCCAACAACGCCCTGCGCAACGCCCGCGCCGCCACCTCGCTCATCAACCTCGTCTCGACCAACATCATCAAGAACGCGCTGACCCTCGTCGGCCTCGCGGGCGTGATGTTCTTCCAGGACCCGGTGCTGACCATCGTCACCCTGCTCGCCGCGCCCTTCGTGCTGATGCGGCTTTCCGGCCTCACCGACAGGATCCGCAACCTGTCTAGCCAGGAGCACGACCTCGAAACCGGCATCGCCGGCGGATTCGCCGAGGCGATCCACGGCAACGCGGTCATCAAGTCGTTCCAGCTCGAGGACACCCTCGACGAACAGATGAACCGCGCCATCGACGCCAAGCGCGAGCGCGGCATCCAGCTTCGCCGGCTGATCGCGCTCGCCAATCCGCTGATGGAGTCGCTGGGCGGCATCCTGATCGGCCTCTTCATCCTCTACGCGGGATGGCAGACCATGCATGGCGGGCGCACGCCGGGCGAGTTCGCGGCCTTCCTTACGGCGTTCCTGCTCGCCTATCAGCCGGCCCGCCGCCTTGCCGGCAGCAATCTGGAGATGCAGCACCTGCTGATGCCGGTGACGCGGATGTACCAGGAGATCGACCTCGACGAGGTGGAGGATCTCACCGTCGACCCGAACGCGCCGAAGGTGTCGAACGGCTCCATCGCCTTCAGGGACGTCACCTTCGAATACACCAAGGACAATCCCGGCATCCGCGACGTCAGCTTCGACATCCCGAGCGGCACCCGCGTCGCCCTCGTCGGCCGGTCCGGCGCCGGCAAGTCGACGACCGCCAAGCTCCTGCTCGGCGTGCTCGGCGAATATGAGGGCACGATCGCCATCGGCGGCGAGGACATCGCCTCGATGCCGCTGTCGCGGCTGCGCGCCAGCATCGCCTGCGTCATGCAGCAGACCTTCCTGTTCGAGGGCACGATCCGCGACAACATCGCCTGCGGTCGCCAGGGGGCGACCGACGGCGACATCGAGGAGGCGGCGCGGCTGGCCGGCGTCAGCGAATTCGCGCAATCGCTCAAGGAAGGCCTCGACACCCATATCGGTTCCGGCGGAGCGCGCCTGTCCGGTGGGCAGGCGCAGCGCATCGCCATCGCCCGCGCGCTGATCAAGCACAGTCCCATCCTGCTGTTCGACGAACCGACCTCCGCCCTCGACCCGGCGACCGAGCAGGAAATGAGCCTGCACAATATCGAGGGACTGAAGGACAAGACGGTCGTCACCATCTCGCACCGCCTGTCGACGATCCGCGACTACGACCTGGTGATCGTGCTGGCGCGCGGTGCCGTCGTCGGCATCGGAACCCATGAGGCGCTGCTGGCGGAGAACGCCGAATACCAGAAGCTCTTCGGCGAGCGCGACGGACCCGTGCGCCGCCGTCGCACGCGGGAGGAACGCCAGCGCCGACGCGCCAAGCGCGAGCGGCTAGGGTAATCCGGCGGTCAGCCTATCTCGAGCGCAGCGCCTTCTTGATCGCTTCCCAGCTCTGCCGCTCGGTGACGGGCCGGTATTTCCTGCCGATGAGCTTCCTGAGCTGCTGAAGCGCCTTCGCATCCTCGCTCAGCCGGCGGATTTCCCGGTACCAGGCGTCCTCGTCATGCGGGTCGATCGCCGGCATCAGGCCGCGGACCGCCTCCTGCAGCGCCGGCGCGTCGGAGACGATGACCGGCACCCCGAAGTCGAGGCATTCCGAAGCACCAAGCCCCCAGCCCTCCACGAAGGAGGGCACGACGCCAAAAAGCGCATGGCTGTAGAGCCGCACGAGCATCGCGTCGTCGACCGGCCCGGTGAACTCGATCACATCGGCAAGGCCGGGATTCTCCGCCAGATAGTCCTTGAGCGGCTCGACGCCCCACCCCCACTTTCCCGCGCAGACGAGCTTGGGCAACCTGACGCCCTCGTCGAGGGCGCGCTTCCAGACCCGCGCCAGCAGCAGATGGTTCTTGCGGACCTCGACCGTCGAGCAGAACAGGACATAGGGCTCGGCCGGCGCCGGGCCGGCTGCGAGCGACTGCGCCCGCGCCGTCTCGTACAGCATCGAAGGCAGCGGAAACCGCTTGATGACCGGGTCGACGTCGCCGAGATGATCGACGAAACGCCGCAGCATGTCCGCCGAGGTATCGGAGGTGCACAGCGCCAGGACCCCGCTGCGCAGCAGATGCGAGAGCTGGCCGACGAGGCGTTTCGCATAACGCTGGTCGAGCGTGTATTCGGGATACAGCCAGGGAATCAGGTCGTGACAGATGAAGGCGCCGCGCATCTTTCCGCCACCCGCCGCCATCAGCGGCCCGGAGCCGGTCCGGTAGGCGGTGCGGTGCGCCATCAGCGCGGTGCCCGGCTCGAAGCCGAACTTGCCGAGCTCCAGCGCCTGCGCCAGGCCCTGCGGATGCGTCCACCACCACAGCTTCCGGTAGAAGCGCAGATAGAATTTGGTCGCGGTATAGCGCGCGCCCTTGTCGCTGCCGGTGATGCGCACCGCCTGGTTGCGGTCGAAATCCCGCACCAGCGTCGGATCAGATTTCAGGATCCGCTTGGCCCGCTCGAGCGGGGTTTCCTTCTCGCGAGCGTCTCTGGCCGACGCCAGCGGGTCCGCCTGCCCGCGCGACACGATCATCGCCCGCTCCCGCGCCGACAGCAGCCTGAACTCGCGGCCCGAGGAATCGGATTTGATGACCCTGATTTCGGGATCCTCATCCAGCAGGGCCTGCCGGACGATGAAATCGAGCACCCGCGGGATCCCGGTCGGCGGATTCGGACTGTCGATCTGCAAGCCGGACGCATCGACATAGAGGCGTCGGGGGATCGGCTTGCCTTCGGCGAACGAGCCCTTCCAGCCATGTACGGGCGGCGAGCGGAACCACGGCCTGGCCGCCAGCGCATCGTAGGCGGCGTCGGTCTCCGCCTTCAGGGATTCAAAGAGCGCTTCGTCGTAGAAGCGGAACTCGTTGACGTTCCGGCGCGCCGCGACCCCGCTTTCCGCCTCCACGCGCTCCTTGCCTTCCGCCGCGGTGATCCTGGGGACCGAGTCGATGGCCTCCCGGAGCTTGTCAGTATCCGGTTCCTCGTGCGGCGCGAAAAGCCGCGCCACCTGCTGCATGGTGTCGAGCGGCTCGTCGGTGAGCGACTCGTACGACACGGCGGCGAATACCGAGTTGGGGGTGTCGGCCTGGGTCCAGCGCTCGACAAACTGGATGTAACGGCGCGCTTCCCGCCTGGCGAAGGTCGAGAAGCCGCGCGCCGAGTCGTTGCCGGGCGTACGCCGGACATACAGCTCGAAGTTGGACACGAGTGCCGGGCTGAACCGACGGTACTGAACGAGATAGCGGGTGTTCGGCAGGATCGGCACGGCCTGCTTGTAGTCGTGGTTCTTGCTGAAACAGATATAGCCGGCCCGCTGGCAGGGCACCGTCTTGCAGCAATCGACCGTCTTGTAGAACTCGCAGTAGTTGAAGCGGTCGCCGAAATAGAGCTGCAGCAGCCGAGCGAGCAGATGGTGGCCGCTTCGGGGCCAACTCACCCCAACATAGTACTCGAGGCTGCGCTCCATCACCGTCGGTTCGGCAGGAACGTGTCGGGACAATGCATCTCCTTGACGCCGTCCATGGCGTTGATGAAAGCGATCTCTTTCTTGTTCAGCTTTCTCAACAGGTTCACGGCCTTCAGAAAGTCGGGCTGTTCATAGACGAACGCCTTTTCGGTGATCTTGCTGGTCTGGAAAGGCACCGGCAATGCCTCCAGGCCATAAATTTCCGAGAGGCGCTGCGTGAGCAGATCAAGGCTGTCGAATTTGGCAAGAATCGTCCAGCCGGGGAAGGCCTTCTGGTCGCCGAATATGAATCGGAGCTGGCGGTTTTCTATCGAGCTCCGGAAACGCTTCGTCTGGAGCGCCTGATAGAGGGTCAGCCCGGCCATGAATTCGTTCTGCGGCTTGTTCTTTCGCCGTACGAAGGCGTAGCGCGAGATGGCTCGTTCGACCGGATCGCGCAACACGGCGCAGAAGAGCTTCTGACGTTCCATGCCCAAGATCAGCGGATGGTTGGAATCGATATGTCCGCCGATCACGCGATAGCGGGAAACAGCTGCCGGGCCGTGCATCTTCAGCAGATCGCTGAAATCGGCGACATCGGCTTTCAGGTCGCCGAAATTGCCCCAGGATATCCCCTCGATGCCGGTGCTCCGCTCGGGCCTCGGCCTGCCCTGGATCAGCACGCTTCCGTCGAACGACTTGATCAGCCATTGCCGAAGCGACCCGCCGGCGGTCTTGGGGACATGGATGAACACCAGCATCGGCGCCTTTTCGGCCATGGCGTTCATGCCGACACCTGTTGCCTGGGCAGGGCGGCGTCGGCCGGCCTGTTCAACTCGACCTCGGCGTCGAACGAGTTCACGAATTCGATTTCCTCGGCATTGAGGTCGCGGAGAAGGCTCACCGCGTCGTCGAAGTCCGGCTGGCTGGCGACATCGTCCTTCAGTGCCTGGTTTATGCGGTTGCGATGCGGAAACGCGATTTCGCGCTTGCCGAATATCGCCTGCACACGCTCGCGCAGCAGGTCGATGCGGTCGTGCTTGACGACGACTTTCCAGTCTGGGCAGTCGCGCTTCTTGCCGAAAATGAAATCGAGCTGCCGGTTGCGGATGGAGGCCACGAACAGCCCCTTGACCTTGAGGCTTTGATACAGGGTGCGATTGCGAACGAGATCGTAGTGGTTCCGCTTGTTCGCCTGAACCCAGACATAGCGCGATATTGCGCGTTCGACGGGGTCGCGGACTGCGGCCAGGACCAGCTTCGGTCGCCTGAGCCTGCGCACGATCGGAAAGTCGACGGTGATGTGTCCCCCGATCGCGGAGAATTTCTCCACCCCGTTCAGACGATGGGTCTGCAGGTATTGGGAAACGTCGCAGACGGTCGCACGGCTGTCAGTGAACCCGCGGTCGCTGATTCCGGGCACCTGCGCTGCCGGCTTCAGGCGGCTCCTCCCGTGCAACAGCACGTTGCCGTCGAAATAGGCTGAGAGCCAGTGCCGGAACGACATGCCGGCCGTCTTCGGCACATGGATGAAAATGACCATGGGAAGTTCGCAAGTCATGCCAGCGCCGTTGCCCCCATTCCCCACCGGCAGATGCAAGACGGGAATGCCGTTCATTCAACCGCCGGCGGCACGCCGGCGCAAGCAATCAGCCGCTTCGGATCAGAACGGGCTGGAAGCGGCGGCGGTGGTGGGCGCACAAGGACTCGAACCTTGGACCCGCTGATTAAGAGTCAGCTGCTCTACCATCTGAGCTATGCGCCCCACCGGAGTCGCGCGCCGGATGCTCCGGCGGCACGCCCTATAGCAACCGAACCCGGAGACCGCAAGCAGCATCCCGCACAACCGCGATGCCGATTGCGCGCCGGCTCGCCTTCCGCTCAGCGCATGACGTCGACGACGGTACGGCTGCGCGGATCGACGATGATGATCCGGCCGTCCGAGGTCTTGAAATATTCGCGCCCCTCATAGTCGGGAATGACCTGCGAGGCCCGGTACGGCATCGGCGAGAGCATGACGCTTCGCGGGATCATGGCGCCGAGATGCGAATCGACATTGACCGACAGCGGCTTCGCCTTGTCGTCGGAGAACGCGGAGCGCACGCGCTTCTGGTCGCCCTTGGTGAGCCCGGACATCGCCGACGACATCGCATCGGGACGCTCGACCTCGATCTCCTCGGCCGGGGGGTCGGGCTCGGTCTGCGCCATCGCGACGCTGGCGATGAACGACGAGGCGACGACGAGCAGGCCCGCGGCGAGGCTTCCGAAGGTGGGGGAAGCAGGTTTCGACTGTTCGGTCATGGAACGACTAGATCATGCTCCTGATGGCGAAAGGATGACCGCCAAGGGATGGCGGCGGGAGGACGGCGGCGAGGACCACCGCCATCCTCCCGGGCTCTCGATGCTATTCGGCGGCCTGCGCATGCAGGCGGTCGCGGCGCGCCTGCAGCTTGTTCAAGGCCGCGAGATAAGCCTTCGCCGACGCCACCAGCGTATCGGGATGCGCGGCGCGGCCGGTAAAGCTCTTGCCCTCCTCGCCGAGCCGCACGGAAACCTCCGCCTGCGCGTCGGTCCCCTCGGTCACCGCATGCACCTGGTAGAGCTCGAGCTTCGCCTCGTGCGGCACCAGCGCGTGGATCGCGTTGAAGGTCGCGTCCACCGGCCCGTTGCCTGTGGCCTGAACGGTCTTGTGCTCGCCGTCGATGTCGAGCGACAGGGTGCAGACCTGCGGGCCCATCGTGCCCGCCACCACCAGCAGCGACAGCACCTTCATGCGGTCCGCGGCGGTCGCCAGGTTCTCGTCGACCAGCGCCTCGATGTCCTCGTCGAACACCTCCTTCTTGCGGTCGGCGAGATCCTTGAAGCGCACGAAGGCGTCGTTCATCTGGTTGTCGGACAGGCTGTAGCCGAGCTGCTTCAGCTTGTCGCGGAAGGCGTTGCGGCCCGAATGCTTGCCCATCACCAGCGAGGTCTTCTGCAGCCCGACCGAGTCCGGCGTCATGATCTCGTAGGTCTCGGCGTTCTTCAGCATGCCGTCCTGGTGGATGCCGCTCTCATGCGCGAAGGCGTTCCGGCCGACGATCGCCTTGTTGTACTGGACCGGGAACGAGGTGACGGCGGCGACCAGCTTGGAGGCCCGCGTCAGCATCGTGGTGTCGATGCCGGTCACATAGGGCAGCACGTCGGCGCGGGTCTTGATCGCCATGACGATCTCCTCAAGCGAGGCGTTGCCGGCCCGCTCGCCGATGCCGTTGATCGTGCATTCGATCTGCCGCGCGCCGGCCTTGACGCCGGCCAGCGCGTTGGCGACCGCCATGCCGAGATCGTTGTGGCAATGCACGGAGAAGATGGCCTTGTCGGCGTTGGGAACGCGCTCGCGCAACGTCTTGAAGAGCTCGTAATGCTCCTCGGGGACCGTGTAGCCGACCGTGTCGGGGATGTTGATCGTCGTCGCGCCCGCCTTGATCGCCGCCTCGACGCAGCGGCACAGGAAGTCGAACTCGGTGCGCGTGCCGTCCTCGGCCGACCACTCCACGTCGTCGACCAGGTTGCGCGCCCGGGTCACCTGCGCCACCACCATCTCGAACACCTCCTCGGCGCTCTTCTGGAGCTTGTATTTCATGTGCACGGGCGAGGTGGAGATGAAGGTGTGGATGCGCGGGCGTTTGGCCTTGCGCACCGCCTCGCCGGCGCGGTCGATGTCGCCCGGCGCGGCGCGCGAAAGGCCGGCGACGACGGCGTTCTGAACGCGCTCGGCGATCATCCGCACCGCCTCGAAGTCGCCGTTGGAGGCGATCGGGAAACCGGCCTCGATGATGTCGACGCCCATCTGGTCGAGCAGGTCGGCGACCTGCAGCTTCTCTTCCAGGGTCATCGTCGCGCCGGGGCACTGCTCGCCGTCGCGCAACGTCGTGTCGAAGATCAATACGCGATCGGAGTCCGCGTTATTGGTCGTGCTCATGGTATGAATTCCTTCTTCGGATACCCGCTTTGCCGATGCCGCGGGCGTTCAATTCTGAACAGCCTTTCGGGCCAGTCGATGCATCCCCTGAGTACCCGCCCGCGATGGGGCAGCCGGCGCTCAGGGGCAGGTAAGAAGGAGAAGCGAGGAAAGCGGACGCGCGGCGGCCGGCGCGATCGCGCCCTGGCACCTGTTCGCTCTGGAATCGATCTTGGTCATCGCGTCCGCAAAGCCGTCCGTTCCGCCGGATGTGTTCCGTTTACATGCTATGCGGCAGCACGTAAAGCGATTGCTAACCAGCACGCGCCAGCCGACGCGCGCAACCGAACATGTCGAGGAAAACGCCCGATGCCGGCCAGACCGACGATCTCGATCGAGGATTTTGTCGCCGATTCCCCCACCGTCGCGACGATCTCGCCGGGCGCGCCGATCGACGAGCCCCGTCTTATCGAGGGCGTGGTGCTGACATCGCTGACCAGCGGCGCCGACCACCGCGGCTCGCTGAGCGAATTGCTGACGACCCGCGACGGGCTCGACGATCCCATCGTCCATGTCTACCAGGTGTTCGCCAATCCCGGCTCGGTTCGCGCCTGGGTCTTCCACCGGCTGCAGGACGACCGTCTTGCCTTCACCAACGGCCGGCTGCGCGTCGTGCTCTACGACCTGCGGCCGGACAGCCCCACCTACGGGCAGCTCGACATCCTCGATCTCGGCGAGGACCGCCCCTGCCTGCTGCGGATACCGGTATTCGTCGCCCACGGCATCGAGAACACGGGCGACACCGTCGCCAGCTTCATCAACATGCCGACCAGGGTCTACGACCCCGAAAGGCCGGACAAGTCGCGCCTCCCGGCGGACCATCCGGGCATCCCCTACACCTTCCGGAAAGGCTGACCGGCGTTTGCCGCGCCGAACGGCAGAGAGGCCGTTTCCCCGCCCGGGCGCCCGTATCGCAATGAAAATCCCGCGCTTCACCGTATTGATGCCGACTTTCGACCACGGTCCGATGATCGTTCACGCGATCGAAAGCGTGCTGGCGCAGGAGATGCGCGACTTCCAGCTCGTGGTCATCGGCGACGGCGCGCCGGACGCGACGCGGCAGACGGTCGAGGAAATCGCCCGGCGCGACGGACGGGTCAGCTATCGCGCATTCCCCAAGGGTCCGCGCACCGGCGAGGAGCATCGCCACATCGTACTCGCCGAGGTCAGG
>JBFWXZ010000038.1:0-20968 GCA_050186955.1 Flavobacteriaceae bacterium | reverse complement strand
CCGGTCGCCAACGACATCCCGATCGCCAATGACGACACCAACTGGATCGCCGAGGACGCGGCGGGAACGGCGAGCGGCAACCTGCTCGAAACGATTTCACACCCTGGCGAACCATCGGGTTCCGTGACCTTCGCCGACGCCGAGGACACGGATATCGACGCCTCCGATGTGCTGTTCGTCAGCGAGGTCGAGGGAACGCCCGTCACCACCGGGACGATCATCGCCGGGCTCTACGGCGCGCTCACCGTCAATGCCGACGGCAGCTATTCCTACGCGCTCAACAACGCGCTCGCCGCCGTGCAGGAACTGGCGCTTGACGAGACGGCCACCGACAGCTTCGACTACACCGTGTCCGACGGGCACGGCGGCACCGACAGCGCGACGCTGACCGTCACCATCTTCGGGATCAATGACGATCCGACGCTGGCGGCGGCGAGCGCGGCGGCGACCGAGGACGGCGCCAGCGTCGACGTCGATCTCGCGCTCTACGGCGCCGATGTAGACAGCGACGATGACGGCTCCTCGCTGACCTACGCGATCCTCACACAGCCCTCGGAGGGCTCGGCCTCGATCGCCGGCACGGTGCTGACCTTCGATCCCGGCGCCGGCTTCCAGGATCTCGCGCTCGGCGAGACCCGCGACGTTCAGGTCGAGGTGCAGGCGACGGATTCCCACGGCGCGACGGCGAGCAACTTCGTCACCGTCACCGTCACCGGCGTCAATGACGACCCGACGCTGGCGGCGGCGAGCGCGGCGGCGACCGAGGACGGCGCCAGCGTCGACGTCGATCTCTCGCTCTACGGCGCGGATGTCGACAGCGACGACGACGGCTCCTCGCTGACCTATGCGATCCTCACCCAGCCCTCGGAGGGCTCGGCCTCGATCGCCGGCACGGTGCTGACCTTCGATCCCGGCGCCGACTTCCAGGATCTCGCGTTCAACGAGACCCGCGACGTCCAAATCGAGGTGCAGGCGACGGATTCCCACGGCGCGACGGCGAGCAACTTCGTCACCGTCACCGTCACCGGCGTCAACGACGATCCCGTCGCGGCGAACGACACCAACTGGATTCTCGAGGATTCGGGGCTGCCGACCTCGGGCAACGTGCTGGCGGACACGGCGCACGGCCCGGATCACGCGGATGTCGCCGATACCGACCCCGACACATCGGACATCCTCACCGTCAGCGCGGTGAACGGCGTGAGCTCCAATGTCGGCATCGCCGTCGCGGGAACGTACGGAACGCTGACCCTGCAATCGGACGGCAGCTACAGCTACACGCTGGACGATCTCGCGCCGGGCCTGAAGGACCTGACAGACGGCGAGAGCGCCTTCGACAGCTTCGCCTACACCATCGACGACGGCAATGGCGGCACGGCGACGGCCAGCCTGGAGATCGAGGTGCTGGGCAACGGCACGATCTACGACGTGCCCGGCGCAACGCCAACCGTGATCGCCGCCTTCGAGACCGACGACGATTTCCTCGACCTGTCGAGCCTCCTCGACGCGAACTTCGCGCCGGGCGTGAAGGCCGACTACGTGCAGGCGACCGTCGACGCCACCGGCATCATGATTTCCGTCGATACGGACGGGTCGGCCAATGGCGCGAGCTTCGTCGACGTGGCGCATCTCGACGGCGTCTTCTCCGGCACCATCAGCTATGTCTACGATGGCGGCACCGAGACGGTCGACGCCGGAATCGGCGTCGGGATGTGAGCAGGAACTCCTGATCCCGCATGCGCTGGCGGAATGTCTTCCGGCTGAGCGTCGAACGCGGCATCGCCATGGCGCTGCTGGCGGCTCTCGTCGTGTTGCGCGCGGTCGATCCGGCGCCGCTGGAGCTGATGCGGCTGAAGACCTTCGACCTCTATCAGGTGTTCTTTCCGCGCAAGACCGAGAACATCCAGGTGATGATCGTCGACATCGACGAGGAGAGCCTGGACGTCTACGGCCAGTGGCCGTGGCCGCGCACCGTCATCGCCAATCTGGTGAACTCGATCACCGAGCTCGGCGCCGTGGCGGTCGCCTTCGACGTGATCTTCGCCGAGCACGACCGCATGTCGCTGCCCAATCTCGCCGGTTCGATACGCGGCCTCGACCCGAAGCTGCAGGAAATGATGCGGGAGGCGCCGTCGAACGATTCCCTGCTCGCCGACGCCATCGCCCATTCGCGCGTCGTGCTCGGCCAGTCGGGCTATCACCGCGAGGTGGTGAAGGAGGGCCAGACGCCGGTCAACCAGGTGCCGCTGGCGACCGTCGGCCCCGACCCGAGGCCCTATCTGTTCGATTTCCCCGCGGTGATCCGCAACGTGCCGGAACTGGAGCGGCAGGCGGCGGGACGCGGCCTCGTCACCATCATCCCCGAGCGCGACGGCATCGTCCGGCGGGTGCCGACGGTGGCGCGCAACGGCGAGACGATCTGGCCGTCGCTGTCGATCGAGCTGCTTCGCGTCGCGACGGGAACGAACACGCTGCTGTTGCGCTCGGACGCCAACGGCGTCAACAGCATCGTCGTCGCGAAAATCCCCATCCCGACCGACGAGAACGGCCGCGTGTGGGTGCATTTCTCGCCGCACAGCCAGGCCCGCTACGTCTCGGCGGCCGACGTGTTGAGCGCGGCGCCCAAGGCGCTCGACCTGCGCGGCCGCCTCGCCATCATCGGCACCTCGGCGGTCGGGCTGTTCGACCAGAAGGCGACGCCGATCGACCCGGCGATGCCCGGCGCCGAGGTGCACGCCCAGCTCATCGAGAACATCCTGTCGCAGCGGCTGCTGACGCGGCCGGGATACGCGGTCGGCGCCGAGATCACGCTGGTCGTCCTGATCGGCCTAGCGATCATCGTGCTGGTGCCGCTGCTCGGCGCCCTCAACACGCTGATTTCCGGGGCGCTCATCGCCGCGGCGCTCGCCGGCCTGTCGGTCTGGCTGTTCCTGTCGCGCGGCTTCGTCTTCGACGTCGTCTACCCGCTGATGTCGAGCGGCCTCGTCTTCCTGCTGATGGTCTTCGTCAACTACTTCCGCGAGGAAGGGCAGCGCCGCCAGATCCGCGCCGCCTTCGGCCAGTATCTCTCGCCCGACTTCGTCGAGGTGCTGGCGCGCAACCCGGAGAAGCTCAGGCTCGGCGGCGAGACCAAGGAGCTGACCATCCTGTTCTCGGACGTGCGCGGCTTCACCTCGATCTCCGAGCAGTACAAGGACCGGCCGCAGGAACTCACGCATCTGATCAACAGCCTGCTGACGCCGCTTTCCGACGCCGTCGTCGCCAATCAGGGCACCATCGACAAATATATGGGCGACAACGTCATGGCCTTCTGGAACGCGCCGCTGGACGACGCCGACCATGCCGCCCATGGCTGCCGCGCGGCGCTCGACATGCTGTCGCGGCTCGGCGCGGTCAACGACATCCGCAGGAAGGACGCGGAGGAGGCGGGCGCGCCCTACGTGCCGTTGGTGGTCGGCGTCGGCGTCAACACCGGCGAGGTCGTCGTCGGCAACATGGGTTCCGACCAGCGCTTCGACTACACGGTGCTCGGCGACGCGGTTAACCTCGGCTCGCGCCTCGAGGGACAGACCAAGACCTACGGCCTGCTGGTCATCATCGGCTCGCGCACGGCGGAGCTGGTGAAGGGACGCTTCGCCGTGCTGCCGGTCGACCGCATCCGGGTGAAGGGCAAGGCGGAGCCCGAGCCGATCTACACGATCCTGCGCGATCCCGCCGCCCTCGAGGACCCCGACTACGCGACGCTGCTCGCGGCGACCGAGCGCCTGTTCGAGGCCTATCGCGGCCAGAAGTGGCAGGCGGCCGCGAAGATCGTCTCGCAGAGCCGGGAGCTTGCCGCGAAATTCGCCGTGGAAGGCCTGTTCGACGTCTATGGGGAGCGAATCGCCCAGTTCCGGAAGAACCCGCCGCCGCGCAACTGGGATGGCGTTTTCGTGGCGACGAGCAAGTAGCACGCGGGGAATATCGTTGCCGCTGCGGGCGGCGAAGAAAAATTTCGGGGCCCCGGCGGCTGAGGCCGCCTCCCGCACCCCTTGTAACAATCGTAAGCAAATTCAGTGCATTACGTTCGCCCTCGCTCACGATTGTTGCAGTACGGACACGTTCGGAGAGGCGGCGGGGCCGCGCCATTAACTTCCCGGATACGTCCGCCGTCCAAAAATCGCCTTGATCCCGTTGGGGAATGGGAACCGGAAACGCACTGAGGACGTTACTGGCGCGATGGGCATCTATTTCCGCAGCAACGGGTTCCGCCCCGACATGAAGGCCGAAGGCTACGACCGGCTTTTCGAGCATTTTTGCGGGCAGTTCGAGCCGATCTCGGAATCCGGCTCGGCGAACCGAATCCTGTGCGATCTCCAGAACGCGATCGGCGATCTGCGCCGCGACAATTTCGATCTCGAGGGCGATGCCTTCGACCGCTTCGCGCGCGCCTGGACCGACGCCGCCCGCTTCGCCACGGCAATCGGCACGACGCGGCGGCCGGCTGCCTCGCGGCTGCACTGAACCGCCAGACCGCAGAAGATTTGTTGATCGGGATGCGCGCCACGCTATACGTGGCGCGTTTTCTTTTTCCTGACCGGATCGACACGCCATGAAGGTCTCGCCGCTCGCCCCGAAGGACACGCCCCGCCTCAAGCCGATCGCCGGCGTCAGGCTCGCCGCGGTCGAATGCAACATCCGCTACAAGGGCCGACCCGACCTGATGCTGATGGCGCTCGACGAGGGCTCCGTCATCGCCGGCGCGCTGACGCGCTCGACCACGGCGGGGCCGCCGGTCGAGTGGTGCCGCGACAGGCTTTCGGGCGGATCGGTCCGCGGCATCGTCGTCAATTCCGGCAACGCCAACGCCTTCACCGGCGATCCGGGCCGCGCCATCGTGCGCGCCACCGCCGAGCGCGCGGCCGCGAAGCTCGGCTGCGAGGCCGACGACGTCTTCATCAGCTCGACCGGGGTCATCGGCGAACCGCCGCCCCTCGCGCGCCTGGAAGCCGGCGTCGACGCCGCCGCGGCGGCGCTTTCCGACGATGCGTGGGCGGATGCGGCGCGCGCCATCATGACCACCGACACCTTCGCCAAGCTGTCGACCCGCAGCGCCGAGATCGAGGGCACGCGCGTCACCGTCAACGGCATCGCCAAGGGCTCGGGGATGATCGCCCCCGACATGGCGACGATGCTCGTCTACCTGGCGACCGACGCGGCGATCGCGCCGAAGGCCCTGCAGGCGATGACGACGGCGGCGGTCGATCTCAGCTTCAACTGCATCACCGTCGACAGCGACACCTCGACCAGCGACACGCTGCTGGTGGCGGCGACCGGCAAGGCCGGCAACCGCCGCATCGAGGATGCCGGCGACCCGGCGGCGGCGGCGTTCGCGCAGGCGCTGCGCGAGGTCTGCCTGGAGCTCGCCCATCTCGTCGTGCGCGACGGCGAGGGCGCGACCAAGTTCGTCGAGATCGCCGTCACCGGCGCGCAAAGCGACGCCGACGCCCACCGCATGGCGATGACCGTCGCCAACTCGCCGCTGGTGAAGACGGCGATCGCCGGCAGCGACCCGAACTGGGGCCGCCTCGTCGCCGCCATCGGCAAGTCGGGCATCGAGCACGACCAGCGCGAGCTGGCGATCCGCATCGGCGGCCTGCCGGTGGCGGAAAAGGGCGCGGTGGTGCCGGGCTACGACGAGGCGCCGGTCGCCGCCCACATGAAGAACGACGATATCCGCTTCGAGATCTCGGTCGGTTCGGGCAGGGGCGCGGCGACGGTGTGGACCTGCGACCTCACCCACGGCTACATCGACATCAATGTGAGCTACCGCTCCTGAATCAATGTGAGCTGCCGCTCCTGAACATGTTCAACGATGGCGTCAGCGGCGAATCGGCCGCTCAGGGCAGGAACTCCGCCCTTCCCGCCTCGACCTCGGCGCCGATCATATCCAGCACCTGCGTCACCCGGCGCAGGCCGCGGACGTCGGCGTGGGTGACTACCCAGTAGGTCAGCGTCAGCCGCGCCTTCGGCAGCACGCGGACGAGATCGGGATAGTGGGCGGCCGCGTAGTCGTGGACGAAGCCGACGCCGGCCCTTCTCAGCGCATACATCTGGCCGACGACGCTGGCGCATTCGAGCACCTGCCCGGCGCGTCCGGCGAATGGGCCGCCATAGTCGAGCGCCGGCGACCAGACGAGGTCCGGCACATAGGTGACGAAGAGGCATCGCGCCAGATCGTCCTCGCTCTCCAGCGGGCCAACCTCGGCGAGATAGCCGCGCGACGCGTAGAGGCTCAGCGAATAGTCGGTGAGCTTTCGCGCGTAGAGGCGGCCTTCCGTCGGGCGCTCCAGGGTGATCGCGATGTCGGCCTCGCGCTTCGACAGGGAGAAGCTCCTCGGCAGCGGCACGAGTTGGACGCGAAGCTCCGGCTGCGCCGCCGCGAGGTCCGCCAGCAGCGGCGCCAGGAAGAAGGTGCCGAGGCCGTCGGGAGCGCCGATGCGCACCGTGCCGGCGAGCGACACGTCGCTCTGGCCGACGCTCGACATGGCGAGCAGGGCTTCGGTCTCCATCCGCTCGGCGATCGGCAGCAAGCGCTCGCCCGCCGCCGTCGGCACGACGCCGGAGGTATGGCGCTCGAACAGCGTCGCCCCGAGCTCGGTCTCCAGCGCGCCGAGGCGACGGCTCGCCGTCGCCTGGTCGAGGCCGAGCTTGCGGGCGGCGCCGAGAATCTGTCCGGCGCGCGCAACCGCCAGGAAGACCCGCAGATTGTCCCACTTCATCGCCACCGCCCCCTATGCAGTTTCGCAGAGCCGTTTGGGGCTATTGCCCGTTTCCATCCACGATTTTGCAGATGATAATGGGTTCAACAAGTCCAGTTCCAAGGGAGGTAATCCGATGCGAGAGATCGGTCATTTCATCGGCGGCAAGCATGTCGCCGGCAAGAGCGGCCGCACCGCCGACGTCTACATGCCGATGACCGGCGAGGTGCAGGCCAAGGTCGCGCTGGCCTCGAAGGAGGAAATGCGCGCCGCGGTCGAGAACGCCAAGGCCGCGCAGCCGGGCTGGGCGGCGGACAACCCGCAGAAGCGCGCCCGCGTGATGATGAGGTTCCTCGAGCTCGTGCACAAGGAATACGACCAGCTCGCCGAACTGCTGGCGCGCGAGCACGGCAAGACGGTTCCCGACGCGCGCGGCGACATCCAGCGCGGGCTCGAGGTGGTCGAGTTCGCCGTCGGCATCCCGCATCTGCTGAAGGGCGAGTTCACCGAGAGCGCCGGTCCGGGCATCGACATGTATTCGATGCGCCAGCCGCTCGGCGTCGTCGCCGGCATCACGCCGTTCAACTTCCCGGCGATGATCCCGATGTGGAAGTTCGCCCCGGCGATCGCCTGCGGCAACGCCTTCATCCTCAAGCCGTCCGAGCGCGACCCCGGCGTGCCGATGCGCCTCGCCGAGCTGATGTTCGAGGCCGGTCTGCCGGCCGGCATCCTCAACGTCGTCAACGGCGACAAAGAGGCGGTCGACGCCATCCTCGACGATCCCGACATCAAGGCGATCGGCTTCGTCGGCTCCTCGGCGATCGCCGAGTACATCTATTCGCGCGGCACCGCGACGGGCAAGCGCGTGCAGGGCTTCGGCGGCGCCAAGAACCACATGATCATCATGCCCGACGCCGACATGAACCAGGCCGTCGACGCGCTGATCGGCGCCGGCTACGGCTCGGCCGGCGAGCGCTGCATGGCGATCTCGGTCGCCGTCCCCGTCGGCGAGGACACCGCCGACCGGCTGATGGAGAAGCTGACGCCGCGGGTGGAGAGCCTCAAGATCGGCCCGTCCACCGATCCGAGCGCCGATTTCGGCCCGCTGGTGACCAAGGAGGCGCTGGCGCGGGTGAAGAACTATGTCGACATCGGCATCGAGGAAGGCGCCAAGCTCGTCGTCGACGGCCGCGACTTCACCCTGCAGGGCTACGAGGACGGCTACTATATGGGCGGCTGCCTGTTCGACCACGTGACGCCGGAGATGCGCATCTACAAGGAAGAGATCTTCGGCCCCGTCCTCTCGGTGGTACGCGCCAAGGACTACGCGGAGGCGCTGCGCCTTCCCACCGAGCACGAATACGGCAACGGCGTCGCCATCTTCACCCGCGACGGCGATGCGGCGCGCGACTTCGCCTCCAAGGTGGAGGTCGGCATGGTCGGCATCAATGTGCCGATCCCGGTGCCGCTCGCCTACCACACCTTCGGCGGCTGGAAGCGCTCCGGCTTCGGCGACCTCAACCAGCACGGGCCGGATTCGATCCGCTTCTACACCAAGACCAAGACGGTCACCTCGCGCTGGCCGTCGGGCGTCAAGGAAGGCGCCGAGTTCGTCATCCCGACGATGCGCTGAGCATCGGCGACACGATCCGAGCGAAGGTCCGGCCGGAGACGGCCGGGCCTTTTTCGTTTCGGGGGCTGCCCGCCTCGCCTCAGGCGGCGGCGATTTCCGCCAGCAGCGCGGCGGTCGTCGTCACGCGGCAGAACTCGAAACCGAGGGTCGCGACATGGGCGGCATGGATATCGCGCGCGGCGATGGTCCCGCCACGGCTGTCCGGCAGCGCGAAGCAGTCGCAGGCGTCCTCGACCAGCACCATGTCCCAGCCGAGATTGGCGCCGGTGCGCACGGTGGTCGAAACGCACTGGTCGGTGGTGATCCCGAAGGCGACGATGCGCCCGATGCCGAGCCGCTTCAGCCGGAGATCGAGATCGGTGCCGATGAAGGCCGAGTTGACGCTCTTGGAGAGAACCTCCTCGCCGGCCGCCGGCTCGAAGCCCGGCCGGAAGAGATTGCCGGGCCGGCCCGGCGCGAGCGTCGAGCCCGGCGTCACCGAATCGTGGCGCACATGGAGGATCGGCGCGCCCGCCTTGCGCCATGCGGCGAGAAGCCTGAGCCCGTTGGCGTCGGCCTCGCCGTTCCAGCGCGCCGGCCAGGACGGCTCGTCGAAGGCGCGCTGCATGTCGATGGGCAGCAGCAATGTGCGGTCGATATCGTTCATGGCTCGAGTTGTGGCTTGGGTCATGGCTCGCCCCGTGTCGGTCTTCGCATCGGCGGATCGCCAGCGCCTATGCGGTCGCAGGCGCCGATATAGGCGCCGATCTCGATCATTCGCTCCAGCGCCTGCCGGCGCGGCATGAACGGCGCCCATAGCGGGAAAAGCGCCCGTTCCGCCTTGCGTCGCCAGTAGCGCAGCGGCTCGCGGCCGCCGGGCGCGCGGGTGGCCGGCTCGCCCGAGAGCCTGCCGAGACCCTCGAAATAGCGCGACACGAAGTGCGGCGTCTGGCGCGCCGGCTCGATCCAGTGGCGCACCGGATTGCCGGCGACGAGAACGCCGTGCCCGCCGGCCTCCAGCAGGTCGAAGACGAGTTGCGTCTCCTCGCCGCTGAGAACGGCGCGGCCGGGACGGCGGCCGAGGCCGGCGTCGAACCGCCGGCCGGCGAGCCTGTCGGCGACGAAGGCGATATTGGCGCCGAAGGGCGGCTTCAGCGTCCTCGACGCCGCATCCTGGGGAACGTCCGCAGGGCCGACCTCGAAGGCCGCATAGGCGTTGGGGGCGAGTTCCAGCAGGAGGTCCTTCCACGGATTTCCCTCGCCCTCGAAGACCGGCTCGATGTCGGAGCCGAAATAGGCAGCTTCGGGATAGCGGCGCATGGCGTCGAGATAGGTTTCGAGCCATCGCGGCCCGACCGTCGCGTCGTCGTCGACGAAGATCACCAGCCTGCCCCGGGCCGCGTCGAGGCAGGCGTTGCGCGCATGCGACAGGCCGGGCGTCGCGACCCCGGTCAGTTTCAGCGGCAGCGTGCCGGCGAAGGCCCGCGCGGCCGCCGTCGTGTCGTCGGTGCTGGCGTTATCGGCGACCACGACCTCCCATTCCCGGCCCGGCTCGACGTGCATCCCGGCCAGCGAGGCGAGCAGGCGGCGGAGGGCGCGCGCGCGGTTGCGCGTGCAGATCGCGACCGTCGCGTCGAGACCGCCCGCGCCCGCCATCAGGCGCGGCTCCCGGACAGCCTGGAGGTCACGGCGCGGACGGCGAGGCGGGCGAAATAGGCGGCGACCGCCACGGGTTCGCGGCGAAAGGCGCGCCAGAGCGAGAGGTCGGGGTTCCCGACGGCCCGCACCCCGCCCTTGTCCGGGTGATAGAGCAGGCCGGCGACCGGCTTGCGGCGCACCGGCGGCCGCCAGCGGAAGGTCGAGAGGAACTCCATCTCCTCGCTCACCGGCACCGCGGCCTCGATATAGTGGCGGTGACGCCGCTTGAGCGGGACGAAGGGACCGCCGCCGCCGATATCGGATACGGCGAGCCCGGCCGCGGCGACCGCCGTCGGCACGAGCGCCTCGTAGTGGCCGGTCCAGCCGCGGGCGCAGGCGGTGCGGGTCGCGGCGAGGGCCTCGCGGCTCAGCCGGCAGATCGGCATGAAGGCGAAGAGCCTCGCCTCGTCGGCGACGGTGTCGGAGCCCGTCGCCAGGCTGCCGCGCCAGTACCAACCCGGCTCGTCGGCGATGCGGCGAAGCCGCGTCGACAGGAAATCCGCGTCCTCGGCCTCGAACGCGCGGAAGAAAGCCGCCCAGCCGCCGCTTCGCACGACGTCGTATTCGACGAACCAGTAGCGGTCGTAATCGGGGTGGGCGGCCGCGAAATCGAGCATGGCGAGGTGGTTGTTCCCGGGAACCAGCGTATCGCCCACGGTTTCGGCCATCATCGCGCGAAGCTCTTCGAAGCGGAATCGGTGGGCGTCGGCTGCGAGCGGGGACGGAACCTCGCCCGCGGCGTCGGCGAGCACGCGGACATCGTATCGCACGCCCCCGCGCGACAGCGCCGCGGCGCAATCGCGCAACACCTCGAAGCGCCGCGTCATCTCCGCGTTGAAACGGTGGCACTGGAAAGCGACGGAAATGCGCATCCGGCCGGTCAGGGCGCGGCGTCCGCCAGGCCGAGCGCCGCGCACAGCCGGCGCAGCGCCTCCTCGTCCCGCGTCACCGGATCGCCCGCCATGCGGCGGCCGACGCGGCGGAAATGAACGGCGAAGGGCTCGTCCCGCCAGAAGAATTCCTCGACGCCGGCATCGGCTGTCTCCGCGCTCAGATCGGGCAGGAAGCGGCGTTCGGTATGGCCGTCGCCCGGGCGAGGATAGACCGACAGGGCGCGGGGAAGCAAAGGCGCGACGGCACGCTCGAAACGTGCTCTCGGCGTGTCCGGCGGCACGTAGGACGGCGTCAGCAGGCCGATGTTCAGGCCGCGCCGGCGCGCCTCGCGGCCGAGCCGCCAGCCGGTGTCGCGCAGGCGGCCCGCCTTCAGCGTGTCGCGCAGGAAGCGGGGTATCGGCCGGCGGTCGTCATTGACGAACTGCCAGAAGCGGTCGTCGGCGATGGCGGGAAGGAGGTCGACGTCGCGAAGCGGCAGCAGCGCGGTATCGATGAGCATGAACTGGGCCGAGGGGAAGCCGCGATACTGGTAGAACCAGCGCGGATTCCACGGCGCGCCGAAGATGGCGATCCGCCGCGCCTCGACATCGGCGAGCAGGCTCGCGATCCAGCCTTCCCGCACCGCCAGGAAATCGTGATCGAGGATCAGCAGGTAGCGGGTGTCGACGCGCGAAAGCGCCGATTGCAGGGCCAGCGCATGATGCAGGCTGCCGCTGTCGCGGGTGGCGAGCGGCCGCGCGACGCCCGGCAGTATCTCCACGCCGCCCGGGACGCCGCCGGAAAGCGCCGCCGGCTCGCCATTGTCGACGACGAGCCAGCGGTAGGCGGCGTCGGGGTTGAGGCGGCGGGTCAGCTCGACATTGCGGCGCAGGAAGGCGTCGGTGTCGAAGACGACCGAGAGGACCGTCAGCGCCTGCCGCGACATGGAGCTGCAACCGGAGCCACAATCGCTGCGCGGCGGCGAACCGCCATCAGTCCACCGCGGGGATGATCTCGCCGAGCGTGTTGACCAGCCGGTCGATCTCTTCCTTCTCGATGATCAGCGGCGGCGACATCGCCAGCGTGTCGCCGGTGTAGCGGACCATCAGGCCGGCGTTGAAGCAGCGCACGAAGACCTCGTAGGCGCGCTTGCCGACGCCGTCGGCGCGGCTTTCCAGCTCGATGCCGGCGACGAGGCCGAGATTGCGGATGTCGATGACGTGCTTCGTGCCCTTGAGGCTGTGCACGGCTTCCTGCCAGTAGGGCTCCAGCGAGGCGGCGCGCTCGAACAGGCCCTCGCGCTGGTAGATGTCCTGGGTGGCGATGGCGGCGGCGCAGGCCGAGGGGCTGCCCGAATAGGTGTAGCCGTGGAAGAACTCGATGATGCTCTCCGGGCCGGTCATCAGGGCGTCGTGGATCTCCTGCTTGACGAAGACAGCACCCATCGGCACGACGCCGTTGGTCAGCCCCTTGGCGGTGGTGATGATGTCGGGGACGACGCCGAAGCGGCCGGCGGCGAAGGGCGCGCCAAGGCGGCCGAAGCCGGTGATGACCTCGTCGAAGATCAGCAGGATGCCGTGCTTCGTGCACAGCTCGCGCAGGCGCTCCAGATAGCCCTTCGGCGGCACCAGCACGCCGGTGGAGCCGGCGACCGGCTCGACCATGACGCAGGCGATGGTCTCCGCGCCATGCAGCGCGATCAGCCGCTCCAGGTCGTCGGCGAACTCCGCGCCGTGCTCGGGCTGGCCCTTGGAGAAGGCGTTGCGCTTGGCGTCATGGGTGTGGCGGATGTGCTCGGAGCCCGGCAGCAGGGCCGAGGTGAAGACCTTGCGGTTGGCGACGAGGCCGCCGACCGAGATGCCGCCGAAGCCGACGCCGTGATAGCCGCGCTCGCGGCCGATGACCCGCACCCGCGCCGCGTCGTTCTTGGCGCGGTAGTAGGCGAGCGCGATCTTCAGCGCGGTGTCGGCGGATTCGGAGCCGGAATTGGTGAAGAAGACGCGGTTCAGGCCTTCCGGGGCGATGCGGGCGAGGCGCTCGGCGACCTCGAAGGCGAGCGGATGGCCCATCTGGAAGGACGGCGCGTAGTCCAGCGTCTCGAGCTGGTGGGCGACGGCGCTGGCGATCTCCTTGCGGGCGTGGCCGGCATTGACGCACCACAGGCCGGCGGTGCCGTCGAGGACCTGACGGCCGTCGATGTCGGTGTAGTACATGCCGCTGGCGCCGGTCAGCAGGCGCGGGGTCGACTTGAACTGCCGGTTGGCCGTGAAGGGCATCCAGTAGTTCTCGAGGCGGGGCATGTTGGCGCGCGGTTCGATGTTCATCGGGCTTTCTCCGGGCTCTCTCCTCGCCGCGTCCGCGGCGACGTTGCTGGCGCGCCGACGGAACCGGCGGCGCGGCCTCGCAGTTGCGGGATCGCAGCATCGTCCGCGTTCGCGCGATACGAGACAATCCCTTTTCTGCAAGCCGCCAAGCCGTTGATTTTACGCGCCGCTCATGGTCCGCTGTTCACGATAATGAACACGGGAACGCGTATCATGGACAATATCGGCGGCAAGCTGCGCGCGCTCAGGGAAAAGGCGGGATTGTCGCAGCGCGCCCTCGCCCAGCGCGCGGGCGTCAGGAACTCGACCATCTCGCTCATCGAATCGGGGCGCATGAACCCCTCCGTCGGGGCGCTCAAGCGGGTGCTCGACGGCGTCGGCGTCTCGATGTCGGAATTCTTCGCCGACGACGGACCGACCGAGCGGCCGGTGTTCTTCCGCGCCGACGAGCTGACCGAGATCGGCAAGGGCGGCGTCTCCTACCGGCAGATCGGCAGCCATCTCGCCGGCCGCCGGCTGCAGATGCTGGCGGAGCGCTACGCGCCGGGCGCCGACACCGGCGACGTCAGCCTGCGGCACGAGGGCGAGGAATGCGGCATCGTCATCGCCGGGCGCATCGAGGTGACGGTCGGCGAGAGCCGCCGGGTACTCGGTCCCGGCGACGCCTATGCGTTCGACAGCACGATGCCGCATCGCTTCCGCAATTCCGGCGCCGAGCCCTGCGAGATCATCTCCGCCTGCTCGCCGCCGACATTCTGAGCGGCCATTGAGTGCATATGCGCATATCCAGTAGGCAATAGCCGCGAATAACTATTGTGCATATGCACTAATCGGCAGCGCCGGAGAAATCCGTCGTGTCGAGGACGCGGCCGGCAAGCAGGGTCGCGGCGCCGGCGGCGGCGGCCATCTGCGGCAGGATCATCCATTCCAGCGTCCAGGCGGCGCCGGAACGCTCCATCTCGTGGACGAGGCATTGCGACAGCCCGCCATTCTGGACCGCGGTGAAGCGGGCGAGCGCCACCAGCGTCTCGGCGGCGACGGGGTTCTTCTTGTGCGCCATCGCCGAGGACGAGCCGCCCTCGGTCAGCCGGACCTGCCCGACGCCGTCCTGCGCCATGAGCGCGACGTCCTGCCCGAACTTGCCGAGCGCGCCGGCAAGGCGCGTCAGCCAATGGCCGGTATCGGCGACCCAGCCGCGATCGCTGTGGCGGCGCGCCGGATCGTGGCCGAGCCCGAGCCTTCCCCCGACGGCGGCAGCAAGCGCGGCGGGGTCCTCGCCCAGATCGCGGCAATCGCCGACCGGACCGCGCAGATGAACGACGCAGACATCGTTCCTCAATCCCTCCAGTCTGCCGGCGAGATCGGCGAGCGGGCTCCGCCAGGCGGCGATCCGCTCGCCGAGGCCGATCTCCAGCGCCTCGCGCATCCGCGTGACGCCCATGACGCGGCGGGCGCCGTGGGCCGCATCCAGCTCATCGAAGCGGGCGAGGAGGCCGGCGATCCGCTCGCCGAGGATCTCGAAAAGACCCGCCAGACGAAGCGCCAGCGCGGTATCGATGAGGTCCTGGCTGGTGGTCGCGAGATGCAACGCCTTGCGCATGTCCGCCGGCAGTTCCTCCCGCAACGCGGCGACGAGCGCCGGCACGGGCAGGCCGTCGCGGGCGACGCCCCTCGCCAGCGCCGCCATGTCGGGCCTGTAGTCATCGACAACGCGCCCGACGGCGGCGGCAGAGGCGGCGTCGATCAGGCCGGCCTCGGCCTGCGCCGCCGCGAGCGCCGCCTCGAAGCGAAGCATCGCATCGAGCACCGCCCGCGGGGTGAAGAGCGCGGCGATCTCGGCATCGCCGACAAGGCCGGAAAACAGCGGGTCGTCGAACAGCGACAAGCTCATCGGCCGCCCTCGCCTCCCGCCTGCCTGTCGTCGGCGAAGACTCTCTTGGCGATGCGGATCGCCGTATTGGCGGCGGGCACGCCGGCATAGACGGCGACATGCAGGAAGACCTCGCGCAGATCCTCGGCGCTCGCCCCGGTATTGCGGCAGGCGCGGATATGCATCGCCAGTTCCTCCTCGTGGCCGAGCGCGGCCAGCAGGGCGATGGTGATCATCGAGCGCTCGCGCTTCTCAAGATGCGGCCGCGACCACACCGACCCCCACGCCCCCTCGGTGATGAAGCGCTGGAAATCGGCATCGAATTCCGTCTTCCCCGCCTCGGCGCGGTCGACATGGGCGTCGCCGAGGACCGAGCGGCGTGTCTTCATTCCCTCGTCGTAGCGCTCAGCCAAGACCGTTCTCCCCGGCGAAATCGAGAATGAGGCCCGCCAGCGTCTCCGCCTGCTCGATGGGCGGCAGATGGCCGGCGTCGCGGATAAGCTCGTAGCGCGAGCCGGCGATCAGCCCGCTCAGCTCCCGCATCAGCGCCGGCGGCGTCGAGCCGTCATACTCGCCGACGACGCAGAGCGTCGGTACCGATATACGCGGCGTCTCGGCGGTGTAATCGGTGTCGCGCAGGGCATAGGAGGTGCCGAGATAGCCGGCGAGCGGGGTGCGGGTCAGCATGTTGCGCCAGCCGTCGAGCTCGGTCAGGCGGGTCTCGCGGAATTCCCGCGAGAACCAGCGCTCGAGGATCTGCTCGGAGATGGCGGCGATGCCGCGCTCGCCGATCGCCTCGATGCGCGCGTTCCACAGCTCCAGCGTGCCGATCCTGTGGCCGGTGTCGCAGAGCACCAGCCCGCGCACGCGGTCGGGATGGGCGAGCGCGAAGCCCTGGGCGATCATGCCGCCGACCGAAAGCCCGCAGACCACGGCGCTCTCGATGTCGAAATGGTCGAACAGCGCCTTCAGGTCGGCGACATGGTCGGCCATCGCATAGGGCGGCTCGGTCGCCTGCGAGAGACCGTGGCCGCGCTTGTCGTAGCGATAGCAGGCGAAGCGGTCAGAAAGCCGCGCGACGACGTCGTTCCAGATGCGGAAATCGGTGCCGAGCGAGTTGGAGAAGACGAGCGCCGGCAGGTCGCGCCGCGCCGGCGCATCGACATGCAGCGTGATCGCGTTGGCGCGGATGAAGGTCAGGGGCATGTCGGCACGCTTTCTCCCGGCTGGCGGCCGATGCATCATCGCACGCGCCGCAAGCGCGAATGATGCGGTTCCTGGCGGCGCATGCAAGAGTGCGCGCGGGGAAGGACGGGGGAAGGGATGGGAAAGACCGCGCGCAGACAGGTCGTCATCATCGGCTCGGGGCCGGCCGGGCTGCTGCTCGGGCAGTTGCTGCACCGCGCCGGCATCGACAATCTCATCCTCGAGCGGCGCAGCAAGGACTACGTGCTCGGCCGGGTTCGCGCCGGCGTGCTGGAGCACGGCGGCATGGAGATCCTCGACGAGATCGGCGTCGGCGCCCGGATGCGGCGCGAGGGCCTCGTCCATGACGGATTCGACATCGCCGCCGGCGACGAGGAAATCCATATCGATCTCAAGGCGCTGACCGGCAAATCGGTGATGGTCTACGGCCAGACCGAGATCACCCACGACCTCATGGACGCGCGCGAGGCGGCGGGGCTGGAGACGGTCTACGAGGCCGAGGACGTGCGGCCGCGCGATTTCGACGGCGAGCAGCCGCGCGTCTCCTACGCGAAGGACGGCGAGACCCTCGAGATCGCGTGCGACATCGTCGCCGCCTGCGACGGCTTCCACGGCGTCGGCCGGCAGTCGATCCCGGCGGCCGTGCTCAAGACCTATGAGCGGGTCTATCCGCTCGGCTGGTTCGGCCTGCTCGCCGACGTGCCGCCGGTCTCCGACGAGCTGATCTATGTGAATCACCCGGATGGTTTCGCGCTGTGCTCGATGCGCTCGCCGACGCGCAGCCGCTACTACGTCCAGTGCGCGCCCGACACCCGGGCGGAGTCGTGGAGCGACGAGAAATTCTGGGACGAGTTGCACCGGCGGCTGCCCCCGGCGGCGGCGGAGCGGCTGATCACCGGCCCCTCCATCGAAACGCTGGTGGCGCCGCTCAGGAGCTTCGTCGCCGAGCCGATGCGCTTCGGGCGGCTGTTTCTTGCCGGCGACGCGGCCCATATCGTGCCGCCGACCGGCGCCAAGGGGCTGAACCTCGCCATCGGCGACGTCATCTATCTCGGCGAGGCGCTGTCGGACTTCCTCGGCGGCGGATCGCCGGCGGGCATCGACGCCTATTCGCAAAGGGCGCTGAACCGCGTCTGGAAGGCGGAGCGGTTCTCGGCCTGGATGACCTCGATCCTGCACAAATTCCCCGAGACCGACAGCTTCGCCGCCCCCCTGCAACGCGCCGAGCTCGACTATCTCGCCGGCTCGGAAACCGCGCGGCGGGCGCTCGCGGAAAACTATGTCGGCCTGCCCTTCTAGGAACCGGCTGCCCCTTGCATCTCCTGCCCTGCTGATCCGTTCCGGCCCGTCCTGCGTAGGCAGGAACGGCGCGGGCGATCGGTCCCGCGCGGAACAGGACGCGCATTGCCCGCAGGCCAAGAAAGCCTCGAGGATCTGATTCTCCGGTCGGCCCAGGGCGACCGGGCGAGCTTCGCGCTTCTCTACGACCGCACCTCGGCGAAACTTTTCGCGACCGTATCGCGTATCCTCAATCGCGGGCTTTTGGCGGAGGATGCGTTGCAGGACGCCTATGTGAAAATCTGGCGGAACGCCTCCACGTTCGATCCCGGGCAGGGATCGGCGATCGCCTGGATGGCGGCGATCGCGCGCAACCGCGCGATCGACATCCGCCGCAGCCGGCATGGCTCGACGGAAACGGTGGAGCTGAGCGAGACGCGCGAAGCCGATGCCGGCCTCGTCACCAGCCAGAAGGACCTGGCGGAGACGGACGCGCTGGCGCGCTGCCTGTCGCGTCTGCGGGGCGACGACCGCGAGATGGTCCTGCTCGCCTATTGCCACGGCTATTCCCGCGAGGAGCTCGCCGAACGCGCCGACCGTCCCGTCGGCACCGTGAAGGTGCGGCTCCATCGCGCCCTTTCCTCCCTCCGCACCTGCCTGGAGAAAGCCGATGCAGGCGCGTGAGCTTCTGGCGGCGGAGTTCGTCCTCGGCACGCTCGACGCCGCCGAGCGGACGGAGGCCGAGCGGCTGCACGCCGCCGACCCGGCGTTCCGCCGCGAGGTCGCGTGGTGGCGCGAAAAGCTCGCGCCGCTCGATGCGGATGAGGCCGAGCCGGCGCCGGCGCATCTGCGCGACGCCGTCATGGCGCGCATCGGCAACCCGCCGGCGGCATCCAACGACAACACGGCAGCCCTGCGCCGCCGCGTCGCCTTCTGGCGCGGCGGCGCCATCGCGGCGGGGCTCGCGGCGCTCGTCGTCGCCGGCGCGGCGCTCTACGACGCGCCGAAGCCGGGCGAGCGATATGTCGCCATGGTCAGCCACAGCGGCGACGGGCCGGCGATGATCGTCGACATCGACACCGCCGCCGGCACCGTGGAGATACGGCCGCTGGCGCTCGCGGCGCATCCCGGCAAGAGCCTGGAGCTCTGGTATGTCGGCGAGGGCGCGGCCCCGCGCTCGCTGGGGCTCATAGACAGGGACGCCCCCTTCACCATCCCCGCCGGCGGACTGGCGGCGGCGGAAAGCGGCGTCATCGCGGTCAGCCTCGAACCGCAGGGCGGCTCGCCAAGCGGCGCGCCGACCGGCGAGGTCGTCTATTCCGGCAGGCTGATCCGCCAGCGCTGACGCCACGAAAAAGCCCGGCGGAATTCCACCGGGCTTTCCCTTCCTGTCGCGGGTCGGGCCTTAGCTGGCGCCCGGCCCCGTGCCGCGCTTGTTGACGTTCTCCTCGGTGAAGGTGTTCGCGTTCTCCTCCGTGGTCGAGGCGGTGCCCTGCTGGGTCACCCCGGCGCTGCCGGAGGGAAGCGGGGTGCCTTCGGCGGTGTCGGTATCACCGGGGCCGGCATTGTTCTTGTTGATGTTGTTCTCGGTGAAGGTGTTCTGGTCCTCCTCCATGGTGCTGGTCGAGCCGGTCGCCTCGACGGTCGACGAACCGGAGGCCGGCGCCGTGCCCTCGGAGAGACCCGCACCGCGCTTGTTGACGTCGTCGGTGCCGGGCGCCTCGCCGGCGGCGAGTTGCTCGCCGGTCTGCGCGTCGAGGGTCATCGACTGCTTGTCGAGGTTCGCCTCGCCCTCGGCCTTCAGCTCGGCGTCGCCCTTGCCGCGCTTGTTGAGGTCGTTTTCGGCCTCGGCCTGGGTATCGACGCCGGCGCCGGTCAACTGCATCGAGGTCGAGACGTCGGCCTCGCCTTCGCCCTGACCCATGATGTTGTCGGTGTTCTTCGCCTCGGCGGTGGTATCGATGCCGGCGCCGGTCGGCTGCATCGTATCCTCGACCTTCAGCTCGGCGTCGCCCTTGCCGCGCACATTGGCGTTGTTCATGTCGTCGGCGCTCGCCGGCAGGGCGAAAGCGCTGCCGAGCATGGCGATGGTGCTGACGGTTATCAGAAGATTCGTCCTCATGACTTGGGACCTCCTGTTCCTCGTTGGCGATGCCGGACATCGAAGAGGTCGCGCCCGGGAACCGCTTTTTTCCGGCAGGCTCATCCCGCCGGTTCGAGGGGCTAACGGCGGCCCCCCGCTATCGTTCCTGAAATCGGACTGTCGGGGCCAAACAATTGATAAAACTGGGATAACACTATTGTGACCGGGCAAAAGAGGGTGGCCGGGAACCCTCCTGCAAACGCTGCCTTCCGGGAACGCGAAAGGCCCGGAAGGGGCTCCCCCTCCCGGGCCTTCCGGGGCGTCGCTCAGCCGCCGCCGAAGCGGGGTCTACGACTTCGGCAGCAGCACCGTGTCGATGACGTGGATCACGCCGTTGGACTGGTCGACATCGGCGATGGTGACGGTCGCCACATTGCCCTGGCCGTCCTTGATCATGATCTTGCCGTCCTTGGTCATGGCGGTGAAGACGCAGCCGCCGACGGTCTTGACCGGGTGCTCGCCGCCATCGTCGGCGACCATCTTCCTGATCGCGTCCGACATGGCGTCGGCGGCGACGACATGGCAGGTCAGGATCTTCGTCAGCTGGTCCTTGTTCTCGGGCTTGAGAAGCGTTTCGACGGTGCCGGCCGGAAGCTTCTCGAACGCCGCGTTGGTCGGCGCGAAGACGGTGAAGGGCCCCTTGCCCTGCAGCGTCTCGACAAGGCCGGCGGCCTTCACCGCGGCGACCAGCGTCGTGTGGTCCTTCGAATTGACGGCGTTCTCGACGATGTTCTTGTCGGCATACATCGCCGCCCCGCCGACCATCGGATTGGCGGCCCAGGCGGCGCCGGCGAGACCGGCGGCGAGGGCGAGGGCGGCGGACGTGCCGAGCAGTTTCCTGAACATTGGAGTTCCTCCTGTTGCGTGCCCGGCGGGGTTGGGGGCTTTCCGTCCGGGTCGCCGCCAGTTACGTGAGGGAGGCGCGAAAGGTTACACCGCCGGCTGGTCGGCCGGCGGCCATGGCGGGAGGAACGAGGAATGCGGATCATCGATGCGGAGACGATGCGGGCCGGGATGAGCTGGCGCGACGTCGTCTGGGGCATCCGGCAGGGCCACAAGGCGGGCAGGCCGCAGCTTCGCGACGTGCTGCTGGCCGACGGCGACCGGAAGATCCTGGTGCGCACCTCGTGGACCGGCGGCGGCGGCCTCGGCCTCAAGGCGGTGACGATCTTCCCCGACAACCCCGCGCGCGAGCCGCCGATGCCCGCCGTGCAGGGCCAGTTC
>JBFWXZ010000037.1:0-21027 GCA_050186955.1 Flavobacteriaceae bacterium | reverse complement strand
GCGCGCTGAACGGCCTGCCCTACGATTTCCGCATGCGCTTCGAGAGCGAGGACGGCAAGGCCGGGACCAACCCGGAGGAGCTGATCGCCGCCGCCCATGCGGGCTGCTTCGCCATGCAGCTCTCGCATTTCCTCGCCGAGAACGGCACGCCGGCGCAGTCGCTCGACGTCACCGCCGCGGTCGACCTCAAGCCCGGCGAGGGCATCAGGGGCAGCGCGCTGACGCTGAAGGGCACGGTCGCCGGCATCGACGCGGCGAAATTCGCCGAGCTCGCCAACAAGGCCAAGGCCGAATGCCCGGTTTCCAAGGCACTCGGCGCCATCGAGGTCAGCCTCGACGCCTCGCTGGTCTAAAAGCTGGTGATATGGGGAGCGGCGATCAGACCCGCCGCTCCACCATCATCTTCTTGATCTCGGCGATCGCCTTCGCCGGGTTCAGCCCCTTCGGGCAGGTCTGCGCGCAGTTCATGATGGTGTGGCAGCGATAGAGCCGGAACGGGTCCTCGAGATTGTCGAGCCGCTCGCCCGTCGCCTCGTCGCGCGAATCGATCAGCCAGCGATAGGCCTGCAGCAGCGCCGCCGGCCCGAGATACCGGTCGCCGTTCCACCAGTAGCTCGGGCACGAGGTCGAGCAGCAGGCGCAAAGGATGCACTCGTAGAGCCCGTCGAGCTTCTCGCGGTCCTCGCGCGATTGCAGCCACTCGGTTCCAGGCTCCGGCGTCTCGGTGATCAGCCACGGCTCGATGGAGGCGTGCTGGGCGTAGAAATGCGTGAGGTCGGGGACGAGGTCCTTGACGACCGCCATGTGCGGCAGCGGATAGACCTTCACCGCGCCGTCGATCTCGTCCATGCCCTTGGTGCAGGCCAGCGTGTTGCGGCCGTCGATATTCATCGCGCAGGAGCCGCAGATGCCCTCGCGGCACGAGCGGCGCAGCGTCAGCGTCGGGTCGACCTTGTTCTTGATCCACAACAGCCCGTCGAGGACCATCGGCCCGCAATCGTCGAGATCGACATAATAGGTATCGATGACCGGGTTGCCGTCGCCGTCCGGGTTCCAGCGATAGACCCGGTATTCGCGCAGGTTGGTCGCGCCCTCCGGCTTCGGCCACGTCCTGCCTTCGCCGACCTGCGAGTTCTTCGGGAGTGCGAGTTCAACCATCTCGATGGATTCCTGATCAGTAGACCCGCGCCTTGGGCTGGATCTTCTTCGGGTCGATCCCGCCCTCGGCATGCGGCAGCATCGGCTCGGTGTGGACCGGCCGGTAGGCGAGCTTCACATGTCCCTTGTCGTCGACCCAGGCGAGCGTGTGCACCCGCCACTGCTTGTCGTCGCGGTCGGGGAAGTCCTCGCGCGCATGCGCGCCGCGGCTCTCCTTGCGCGCCGCCGCCGAGTAGACGGTGGTGATGGCGTTGGCCATCAGGTTCTCCAGCTCCAGCGTCTCCGCGAGGTCGGAATTCCAGATCATCGAGCGGTCGGTGACCCTGATGTCGGAAAGCTCGCTCCAGACCTTGGAGATGCGCTCGCAGCCGGCCTCCAGCGTCTCCGCGGTGCGGAACACCGCCGCGTCCTCCTGCATCGCCTTCTGCATGCGGTCGCGCAGCTCCGCCGTCGGCGTCGAGCCGCTGGCGTGGCGCAGCGCGTCGAAGCGGTCCATGATCTTCTCCGCCGCCGCCTCGTCGATATCGGGAATCGCCGCCTCTCGGTCGACCACCTCGCCGGCGCGGATCGCCGCCGCGCGGCCGAACACCACGAGGTCGATCAGCGAGTTGGAGCCGAGCCGGTTGGCGCCGTGCACCGAGGCGCAGGCCGCCTCGCCGACCGCCATCAGCCCCGGCGTCACCCGGTCCGGCGACTTCGCCGTCGGGTCGAGCACCTCGCCCCAGTAGTTCGTCGGCACGCCGCCCATGTTGTAGTGCACCGTCGGCAGCACCGGGATCGGCTCCTTGGTCAGGTCGACGCCGGCGAAGATGCGCGCCGATTCGGTGATGCCGGGCAGCCGCTCGTGCAGCACCGCCGGGTCGAGATGGTCGAGATGCAGGTAGATGTGGTCCTTGTTGCGGCCGACCCCGCGGCCCTCGCGGATCTCCACCGTCATGCAGCGCGAGACGACGTCGCGGCTGGCGAGATCCTTGGCGTTGGGGGCGTAGCGCTCCATGAAGCGCTCGCCTTCCGAGTTGGTCAGGTAGCCGCCTTCGCCGCGCGCCCCCTCGGTGATCAGGCAGCCGGCGCCGTAGATACCGGTCGGGTGGAACTGCACGAACTCCATGTCCTGCAGCGGCAGGCCGGCGCGCGCGATCATCCCGTTGCCGTCGCCGGTGCAGGTATGCGCCGAGGTGCAGGAGAAATAGGCGCGCCCGTAGCCGCCGGTCGCCAGCACCACCATCTTGGCGGCGAAGCGGTGGATCGTGCCGTCGTCGAGGTTCCAGGCGACGACGCCGGTGCAGCGGCCGTCCGGCGCCATGATCAGGTCGATGGCGAAATACTCGATGAAGAACTGCGCGTGGTGCTTCAGCGACTGGCCATAGAGCGTGTGCAGGATGGCGTGGCCGGTGCGGTCGGCGGCCGCGCAGGTGCGCTGCACCGGCGGCCCGTCGCCGAAATTCATCATGTGGCCGCCGAAGGGGCGCTGGTAGATCTTGCCCTCCTCGGTGCGGCTGAACGGCACCCCGTAATGCTCCAGCTCGTAGACCGCCGCCGGCGCCTCGCGGGCCAGATACTCCATCGCGTCCATGTCGCCGAGCCAGTCCGACCCCTTGATGGTGTCGTACATGTGCCACTGCCAGGAATCGGGGCCCATGTTGGACAGCGAGGCGGCGATGCCGCCCTGCGCCGCCACCGTGTGCGAGCGCGTCGGGAAGACCTTGGTGATGCAGGCCGTCTTCAGCCCCTGCTCGGCCATGCCGAGCGTCGCCCGGAGCCCGGCGCCGCCGGCCCCGACCACCACCACGTCGAACTTGTGGTCGACATAGCTGTAGGCGCGGCGCCCCGCGGCGCTCTTCCGGTCGGCGGTTTCGCGGGCCATGCTGTGCTTCAAGCTCCGAATGCGATTTTGAGGATGGCGAAGATCGCGGCGAGCGCGATCGCCGCGCTGAAGATCGTGTTGGCGACGAGGCAGACGAGCTTCGCCCCCTCGTGATGCACGTAGTCCTCGACGATGACCTGCATGCCGAGCCGCATGTGGATCGTCGCCGAGACGACCAGCGCCAGCAGCAGCAGCGCCACCAGCGGGTTCGACAAGGCCGCCACCGTCGTCGCGTGGTCGGCACCGGCGAGGCAGACGAGCAGCGCCACGAAGCCGAGGATCAGCGGCACATTGGCGATGGCGGTCAGCCGCTGGCGCCAGAAATGGTCGGTTCCCTCATGGGCGGAGCCCAGCCCCTTGACCCGGTTCAGCGGCGTGCGCATCGACATTCTCGAAACCCTCCGCTCAGCCCATCGCCATGTAGCCGGCGACCCAGACGGCGAGCGTCAGCGCCGCCGAGCCGGCGAGGTTGGCCCAGGCCAGCATGTCGGCGGTCTTCGGGGTGAAGGCGCGGCCGGTGTCCCAGAGGAAATGGCGCAGGCCGCCGAGCATGTGGTGCATCAGCGCCCAGGTGTAGCCGAACAGCACCAGCCGCCCGAGCCACGAGCCGAAGATCTCCGAGACGAGGTCGAAATAGGCCGGTCCGCTGGCCGCCGCCACCAGCCACCAGACGACCAGCAGCGTGCCGACATAAAGCGCGGCGCCGGTGATGCGGTGCAGGATCGACATCGTCATGGTGACGTAGGGGCGATAGACCGACAGGTGCGGCGAGAGCGGCCGCTCCCGCATCCCGCTTCCCGCGGCATTCTGCGAACTGGCCATGAAAGCGACGTTCCCTCGATGCGGCCGGCGGATCGTTGCCGGAGCGTTGAAACTGTTTAACCCGCGGGCGCGGGTTTGTGCAATGCACCCTCTGGCAAGGAAGGCGCATGGGGGCAGGCGCGCGCTATCGGGGCATCAGCGCCCAGTAGTCGAGATCGAGGATGACGGCCGGGTCGTGCTTGCCGTCGGCGTCAGTGCCGGGGAAGTCGGCGCAGGGCCGGTCCTTGGTCGCCACCAGCCGCAGCCGCAGCGCCCCGACGTCGTCGCGGCCGGGCAGCGCCGCGCGCTCCAGCACCTGCGACCACGCGAACACCGTCTCGCCGGCGAACAGCGGCGCGACGTGCCGGCCGCCGTTTATCGCCGCGATGTGGAAGGCGTTGCCGAGCCCGTTGAAGGAGAGCGCCCGGGCCAGCGAGATGACATGGCCGCCATAGATCAGCCGCCGCCCGAAGCGGCCCTTGGCCTCGGCGAACTGGTTGAAATGCACCCGCGCGGTGTTCTGATAGAGGCGGGTGGCGATCTGGTGTTCGGCCTCCTCCACCGTCATCCCGTCGCCATGGTCGATGCGCTCGCCGGGCTCGTAGTCGCCCCAGCGGTAGGCGCTGCCCGACAGCGTGTCGTCCCACGCCTCGCCGTCGATCTCCGGGCAGGCGTCGCCGAGCGAATCGGGATCGAGCGCGCGCGGCAGCGTCGGCACCTGCGGCTCCGGCGCCGGGACGCTGGAATCGCGCTTCCTGACCATCACCCAGCGCACATAGTCGAGCACCGTGTCGCCGTCGCCGTCGATGCCCTGGCTGCGCACATAGACGACGCCGCTCTCGCCGCTCGAATTCTCCTTGAGCCCGATCACCTCGCTGACCGCGCGCAGCGTCGCGCCGGGATACACCGCCTTGAGGAAGCGGCAGCCGGCATAGCCGAGATTGGCGACGGCGTTGAGCGAGATGTCCGGCACCGTCTTGCCGAACACCATGTGGAAGACCAGCAGGTCGTCGAGCGGGCTGGCGCCGTAGCCGACGGCGCGCGCGAAGAGGTCGGAGGACTGCACCGCGAAGCGGCTGCCGAACAGCCCCGCATAGAGCGCCTGGTCGCCGGCGGTGACGGTGCGCGGGGTCGCGTGGTGGATCACCTGGCCGACGGTGAAGTCCTCGAAGAAATTGCCGCCGGAGGTTTTGCCGGAGGCCGGGGTCGTGTCGGGTTCCATCGCCGTTGGCCTCAGTAGTCGGAGAGGGTGACGTCGTCGGACCAGTCGCCGTCGACATCCTTCATGATCGCCTGGCCGCAGATCACGCAACCCTGGCCCGCATCGTAGGTCAGGGTCGGCGGCCCGTAGAGCTGCCAGCCCTTGTTGAGGGCGGCGCTGACCCGCTTGCAGAAGGCCGAATCGTCCTTGCCGGTGAGCATCCTGTAGAGCGTCATCGCCCGCTTCCCCTATCCTTGCTGCCTCGCCGCGATCGCCTCGGCGACCGCCACCGTGCGCTGCGCGATCTCCGCGTGCAGCAGCTCGACCATGCGGCCGTCGACGGTGATCGCCCCCTTGCCCGCATTCTCCGGCAGCGCGAAGGCGGCGATGACCTGCCTGGCCGCCGCAACCTCCTCCGGCCCCGGCGCGAAGGCGGCGTTGGCGCCCTCGATCTGGCCGGGATGGATCAGCGTCTTGCCGTCTATGCCGAGGTCGCGCGCCTCCAGGCATTCGCGCGCGAAGCCGTCGAGGTCCTTGAAATCGTTCCACACCCCGTCGATGACGTCGATGCCGAAAGCGGCGCCCGCCGCCACCGCCGCCGACAGCCACGCCAGCATCGGCAGCCGCCCCGGCACGATGCGCGCGCCGGTCTCCTTGGCGAGGTCGTTGGTGCCGAGGATCAGCGCCTCCAGCCGGACGCCGTTGGCGCGCCGCTCGGCGATCTCCTTGATGTTGAGGATCGACAGCGGCGTCTCGATCATCGCCCACAGCGCCACGTCCTCGCCGGCGCGGGCGACGATGCGGTCGAGGTCGGCGCCGCGGCTGACCTTGGGAACGAGGATGGCGTCGGGCCTCATCGCCACCGCCGCGTGGAGGTCGTCGACGCCCCACGGCGTGTCGAGCCCGTTGATCCTCACCGCCACCTCGCGTGGGCCGAAGCCGCCCTCGGCGAGCGCCGCGCCGATCAGCGCGCGCGCCTCCGCCTTCTTCTCGGGCGCGACGGCGTCCTCCATGTCGAGGATCACCGCGTCGCAGGCGAGCGTGCGCGCCTTCTCCATCGCCCGCGGATTGGAGCCCGGCATGTAGAGAACGCTTCTTCTTGGCCGCAATGTTGGCTGGATGTCCTGCGCCATGATATGCCCCGTCGAAACGCCCCGCACCGGCGAAGCAGGCTGGAACCTATTCGCAGTGCAGCATGAATGCCAACCCTTCTTTGGGCCAATCGCCGAACGCCCGGAACCCGCCGATGACGCAAGCCTCCTACGACGTGGTGATCGCCGGCGGCGGCGCGGTCGGCTCGGCCGTCGCCTGGTTCCTCAGGGGCGAGCGCCGGGCGCCGCTCTCGGTCGCCTTGATCGAGCCCGATCCCGCCTACCGCTTCGCCTCGACGACGCTGTCGGCGGCGTCGATCCGCCAGCAGTTCTCGACGCGCGAGAACATCGCCCTGTCGCAGTTCGGGCTGGAATTCTTCCGCACCCTCAAGCCGCGTTTCGGCGACGACGCCGACATCGGCTTTCGCGAGCACGGCTATCTCTATCTCGGGGCGCCCGGCAGCGCGGCGATCATGCGCGAGAACAACGCCCTGCAACGCTCGATGGGCGCCGACATCGTGCTCCTCGAGCCCGACGAGCTGGCCTGCCGCTTTCCCGACCTCGATGTCGACGGCGTCGAGATCGCCAGCCTCGGGCTTTCCGGCGAGGGCTGGTACGACGCCCATTCGCTGCTGATGCTGATGCGCAAGGGGGCGATCGCCGCCGGCGCCGAGTATATCACCGACCGCGTCGAGGCGATCGTCGCCGCCGACGGCCGCGTCACCGGTGCCCGGCTGGCCTCGGGCCGCACGATCTCCTGCGGCGCCTTCGTCAACGCCGCCGGCGCCTGGGCCGGCGATCTGGCGGCGACCGCCGGCGTCGCCCTGCCGGTCGAGCCGCGCAAGCGCTCGGTCTTCGTCTTCGCCTGCCGCGCCGACATCGCCATGGACAATCTGCTGATCGACACCAGCGGCATCTGGGCGCGCCGCGAGAGCGGCCGCTGGCTGGCCGGCTGGTCGCCGCATGGCGACGAGGCCGACCCGCGCGGCGAGGACCTCGAGGTCGACCACCACATCTTCGAGGAGATCATCTGGCCGGCGCTCGCCCGCCGCGTCCCCGCCTTCGAGGCGATCCGCGCCGAGAACGCCTGGGCCGGCTTCTACGACTACAACACCGTCGACCAGAACGCCGTCATCGGCCCGCATCCCGAACTCGCCAACCTGTTCTTCGCCAACGGCTTCTCCGGCCACGGGCTGCAGCAGGCGCCGGCCACCGGCCGGGCGATCGCCGAGCTGATCCTCGACGGCGCCTATCAGAGCCTCGACCTGGCGATCTTCGGCTTCGACCGCTTCGCCGCGAACCGGCCGGTCATCGAGCGCAACGTCATCTGATGGCCGCCCCCGTCGTCATCGTCTCGTCGCTGGTGGCCTCGGGCCGCGTCGGCGGCCGCGCCTCGTCCTTCGCGCTGGAGCGGCTCGGCTTCGAGACCGCCTTGCTGCCGACGGTGACGATGGCCCATCACCCCGGCCACGGCCCGGTCACGAGGATGCGGCCCGCCGCCGATGATTTCGCCCGCGCGCTCGCCGAGCTCGACGCCCGCATCGGCGAGCCGGCGGCGATCCTCACCGGCTATTTCGGCGAGGCGGCGCAGGCGGAGGCCGCCGCCGCCTATGTCGCCCGCCACCCGCATGTCCCCTTCCTCTGCGATCCGGTGATCGGCGACGACGGCGCGCTCTATGTCGGCGAGGCCCTCGCGGCGACCCTGCGCGACGCGCTGCTGCCGCTCGCCTCCATCGCAACCCCCAACCTCTTCGAGCTCGAATGGCTGGCCGGCGCCGCCTGCTCGACGCCGCAGGAGACGGCCGCCGCGGCCGCCGCCCTGAAGGCGCCGACGGTCGCCGTCACCTCCGCCCCGCCGATGCTGCGCGACCATGTCGGCACGCTGCTGCGGACGCCGGACGAGACGCTGCTCGCCGAATCGCGCGCCTTCCCGAACGCCCCGCACGGCACCGGCGACCTCTTCGCCGGCCTGCTGCTCGGCTTCGCGCTGCGGCTCGGCTCGGCCGCCGCCGCGCTCCCCAAGGCGGTCGGCGCCACCGCCGAGGCCGTCGCCTTCGCCGCCCGCGAGGGCGCCGACGAGCTCGCCCTCGTGCCCGTCCAGCAGATGCTGCGCGAGCCGCGCGTCCCGGTGCCGCTGCGCCGCCTCGGCTGAGCGCCGGCATTCGAGGCTTGCCCGATCCCGGCGAAGCAGCTAGCCAGCGGGCAATGAGCACCCCCACCACCGTCACCGCCGACGACATCCGCGCCGCCTATCGCCGCATCACCACCCGCATCCGCCGCACCCCCGTCCTCGAGGCGGAAGGCGCGGCCTTCGGCGCGGCGCGGCCGGTGTCGCTCAAGCTCGAGCTCTTCCAGCATGCCGGCTCCTTCAAGGCGCGCGGCGCCTTCAACAATCTGCTGTCGCGCGACATCGGTCCCGCCGGCGTCGCCGCCGCCTCGGGCGGCAATCACGGCATCGCGGTGGCGCTCGCCGCCCGCGCGCTGTCGATCCCGGCGCGCATCTTCGTCCCCGAGATATCGAGCCCGGCCAAGGTCGCGCGGCTGCGCTCGCTCGGCGCCGACGTGGTCGTCACCGGCGCCGCCTATGCCGACGCGCTCGCCGCCTGCGAGGCGTGGCGGGCGCAAACCGGCGCCGAAGGCGTGCACGCCTTCGCCACCCCGCAAACCGTCGCCGGGCAGGGCACGCTGGCCATCGAATGGGAGCGCCAGGCGCCCGATCTCGACACATTGCTGGTCGCCGTCGGCGGCGGCGGGCTGATCGCCGGCGTCGCCGCCCACTATGCCGGCCGCGCCCGCGTCATCGCCGTCGAGCCGGAGCGCGCGCCCTCGCTGCACGCGGCGCTCGCCGCCGGCCGTCCCGTCGACGTCGAGGTCGGCGGCGTCGCCGCCGATGCGCTCGGCGCGCGCTCGGTCGGCGAGCTCAATTTCGCCATCTGCCGCGAGCATGTCGCGGCCAGCCTGCTGGTTCCCGACGCGGCCATCGGCGACGCCCAGGCGGCGCTCTGGCGCGACTTCCGCATCGCCGCCGAGCCGGGCGGCGCGACCGCGCTGGCGGCGCTCGCCGCGGGCGTCTATAAGCCGGGTCCGGAGGAGCGCGTCGGCGTCCTCGTCTGCGGCGGCAATGTCGATCCCGCGACGCTCGCCTGAATTTTCTCATCGCTTGGGAGAACGAGATGCTTCCCGAAAAGCTCGCCGCCGGCCACCGCCGCTTCCGCACCGGCCGCCTCGCCCACGAGCGCGACCGCTACGAGGAGCTCGCCCGCACCGGCCAGCGCCCGGAGACCATGATCATCGGCTGCTGCGACAGCCGCGCCGGGCCGGAGACGATCTTCGACGCCAGCCCCGGCGAGCTGTTCATCGTCCGCAACGTCGCCAATGTCGTGCCGCCCTACACTCCGGACGGCGAGCATCACGGCACCAGCGCGGCGCTCGAATTCGCCGTCCAGGCGCTCAAGGTGAAGCATATCGTGGTGATGGGGCACGGGCGCTGCGGCGGCATTTCCGCCTTTCTCGACGAGGCGGCGGAACCGCTGTCGCCGGGCGACTTCATCGGCAACTGGATGAGCCTGATCGCCCCGGCCAAGGCGCATTGCGACGATCACGCCGCGGAGGGCCGCGACCTCCAGGGCCGCATGGAGCGCGCCTCCGTCGCCAACTCGATCGACAATCTGATGACGTTTCCCTGCGTGCGCATCCTCGCCGAGCGCGGCAGGCTGACGCTGCACGGCGCCTGGTTCGACATCTCGACCGGCGAGCTGGAGACGCTCGACCGCGCGAACGGCCGCTTCGTCAGGCTGGATTGAGCCGAGGATCGCCGGCGCGGCCGCTTGAGGCAGCCGCGCCGCGAAACCTTCCTCAGGCGGCCTGCCGCAGCAGCCCGCGATTGATCACCGTCTCGGCGATCTGCACGGTGTTGAGCGCCGCGCCCTTGCGCAGATTGTCGGAGACCACCCACAGCGCCAGACCGTTCTCCACCGTCGCGTCCTCGCGGATGCGGGAGATGAAGGTCGCGTAGTCGCCGACGCATTCGACCGGCGTCGCGTAGCCGCCGTTCTCGCGCTTGTCGACGACCATGCAGCCCGGCGCCTCGCGCAGGATCTCGCGCGCCTCGTCGGGAGTGATCGGCTCCTCGAACTCGATGTTGACGGCTTCCGAGTGGCCGACGAAGACCGGCACCCGGACGCAGGTCGCGGTCAGCCTGATCTTCGGGTCGAGGATCTTCTTGGTCTCGGCGACCATCTTCCACTCTTCCTTCGTGTAGCCGTCCTCCATGAACACGTCGATATGGGGGATGACGTTGAAGGCGATCTGCTTGGTGAACTTCTTCGGCTCCGGCTGGTCGGTGACGAAGATGCCGCGGGTCTGGGTCCACAGCTCGTCCATGCCGTCCTTGCCGGCGCCGGAGACCGACTGGTAGGTCGAGACCACGACGCGGCGGATGCGGGCGCGCTCGTGCAAGGGCTTCAGCGCCACCACCAGCTGCGCCGTCGAGCAGTTGGGGTTGGCGATGATGTTCTTCCTGGAAAAGCCGGCCACCGCGTCGGCATTGACCTCCGGCACGATCAGCGGCACGTCGGGGTCGTAGCGCCAGCACGACGAGTTGTCGATGACCAGGCAGCCCTGCTGGCCGATCTTCGGCGACCAGTCCTTCGACACCTCCGAGCCCGCCGACATCAGGCAGAAATCCATCTCCGAGAAGTCGAACTGCTCCAGGTCCTTGCACTTCAGGGTGCGGTCGCCATAGCTCACCTCGACGCCGAGCGAGCGGCGCGACGCGATGGCGTGCACCTCGTCGGCGGGGAAGTCACGTTCGTGCAGGATGTTCAGCATCTCCCGGCCCACATTGCCCGTGGCGCCGACGACTGCGACCTTGTAGCCCATCTTGTTCTCCTGAATTCCGCGAAGGTCCGGTCTCTCCCCGGAAACGTCGCCCGGCGCTGCCGCCGGGCTTTGCCCTCCCGCCTTGCCGGGGAGGGTCGAGCAAGGACAGGACGATGCGTCAGGCGCCGGTTTTCGCCGGACCCGTTTTGGTCGCCGTCGTGGTGGTGACCCGCATCATCGAGCGTCTTCTTCCTTGCCTCTCGTGGCGGGCGCGGCGAAAGCCGGCGCGCCGCCACCTTGCCTAAGGTATCGAGGCCGCGCCTCGCCGCCGCATTAAGCCGGATTCCCCCGCGATTGCAAGAAGTCCCTGCGGCCGCGCGAGGGCTACGGCGGCGGCGCGGGAGACGACCCGCCTCCGCATCGACCGGCAGCATCGCGCCCCGCCGGCGCAAACATCATTTGCAAATCATTCGCAACTGCACTAACGCTGTAGCATGGACACACCTCTTCCGGGCGGCGCGGGCGACCCCGGCGGCTGGCAGCGCCGCCGCGAGCGGCCGCCGCTGGTCGAGGTCCACCGGACGATCCCCGTCGCTCCCGGCGCCCCGCCATGGCGCAAGCTCCTCGCCTTCCTCGGCCCCGGCTATCTCGTCGCCGTCGGCTACATGGACCCCGGGAACTGGGCGACCTCGCTCGCCGGTGGCTCGCGCTTCGGCTACACGCTGCTCTTCGTCGTCCTGCTCTCCAGCCTGATGGCGATCCTGCTGCAGGCGCTCTGCATCCGCCTCGCCGTCGCCACCGGGCGCGACCTCGCCCAGGCCTGCCGCGACGCCTGGCCGCGCGGCGTCTACGTGCCGCTGTGGGCGCTAGCGGAAGGCGCGATCTGCGCCACCGACCTCGCCGAGGTGATCGGCACCGCCATCGGCCTCAAGCTGCTGTTCGGCATTCCGCTGGAGATCGGCGTCGTCGTCACCGCGCTCGACGTCTTCGTCATCCTGTGGCTGCAGAACAAGGGCTTCCGCTGGATCGAGGCCTTCGTCATCGCCCTGCTCGGCGTCATCGCCGTCTGCTTCCTGCTGCAGATCCTGCTGGCGCGGCCCGACTGGGCGGGCGTCGCCGCCGGCTTCCTGCCGCGCAGCGAGATCGTCACCGATCCGCACATGCTCTATCTGGCGCTCGGCATCCTCGGGGCGACGGTGATGCCGCACAATCTCTATCTCCACACGGCGATCGTGCAGACCCGCGACTGGGGCGCCTCCGGGCCCGAGCGGCGCGAGGCGATCCGATACGCCACCGCCGATTCCACCATCGCCCTGCTCTTCGCCCTGCTGATCAACGCGGCGATCCTGATCCTCGCCGCCGCCAGCTTCCACGCCAACGGCATGTTCGAGGTCGAGGAACTGGAGCACGCGCAGTCGCTGCTGATGCCGCTGCTCGGCGCTTCCGCCGCGCCGCTGCTCTTCGCCGTCGCCCTGCTCGCCTGCGGCCTCAACTCGACGGTGACCGCGACCATGGCCGGCCAGATCGTCATGGAGGGCTTCCTGTCGATCCGCCTGCCGGCCTGGGCGCGGCGGCTGGTCACCCGCGCCATCGCCATCGTCCCCGCCGTCGCCGTCGCCCTGCTCTACGGCGAGGGCGGCGTCGCCAAGCTGCTCATCCTCAGCCAGGTGGTGCTCAGCCTCCAGCTTCCCTTCGCCGTGGTGCCGCTGGTGATGTTCACCGCCGACCGCCGCAAGATGGGCGATCTCGTCGCGCCGCGCCTGATGACCGCGCTGGCGGTCCTCATCGCCGCCGTCGTCATCGTCCTCAACGCCAAGCTGGTCTATGATTTCCTCGCCGGCTAGCCGGCGCACCGACCGCAGGAGGAACACGACCGATGCCCCGACCCGCCTTCCGCACCGCTTTCGCCGCCGCCTTCCTGTCGCTCGCCGCCGGCGCCGGCGCGCTCGCCCATCACGGCTGGGCGTGGACCGAGGACGGCCTGTTCGAGCTCACCGGGATCATCGAGGAGATCTATCTCGGCAACCCGCACGCCACCCTGAGCGTCGATGTCGAGGGCGAGACCTGGCGCGTCGAGCTGGCGCCGCCCTCGCGCACCGTCGCCGCCGGCTTTGACGAGAACGCCGCCAGCCCCGGCGACGAGGTCAAGGCCATCGGCAACCGCTCGCGCGACGACAAGGAGCGGCGCATGAAGGCGGTCCGCCTCGTCGTCAACGGCAAGACCTACGACGTCTATCCCAACCGCATCGCCGACTAGGGTCTGTAAGCGGGATGGACTGGCTGGGGGCGCTGGAGGCGGCAGCGCCGGTCGCGGCGCTCAAGGCATCCTTCGTCGCCTACCCGCTCGTCAACGCGCTGCACATCGCCGCCGTCGGCGCGCTGGTGACGCTCGTCGTGCTGATGGATCTGCGGCTGCTCGGCTTCCTGCGCGGCTTCGACGAGAAGGCGCTGACCGGACGCTTCCGCCGCCTCGCGCTCGCCGCCTTCGCCGTCGCCGCGGCGAGCGGCTTCTGCCTGTTCGCGGTGCGCGCCCGCGACTATGCGGCGAACCCGGCCTTCCTCGCCAAGCTCGCAATCGTCGCCCTCGCCGGCGTCAATTTCGCGGTCTTCCTCGCCGCCTCGAGGGGCGGCAGGCCGGGTCTTGCCCGCGCCGCCGTCCTCGTCTCGCTGCTGGCATGGCCGGCCGCCCTCGTCGCCGGGCGCTTCATCGCCTTCCTGTGACCTGTTCGGCCCCGCCTATCCGGCCCTCTTGCCCATGGCGGCGAGGATCGCCTTGCCCATCTCGCCGGTCGAGACGGCGTTCTGGCCCTTGCCGGCGATGTCGGCGGTCATCGTGCCTTCCGCCAGCACGTCGGCGATCGCCCCCTCGATGAGGTCGGCGGCCTCGCCATTGCCGAAGGAATAGCGCAGGCACATGGCGAGCGAGGCGATCATCGCGATCGGGTTCGCCTTGCCCTGGCCGGCGATGTCGGGCGCCGAGCCGTGCACCGGCTCGTAGAGCGCCTTGCGCTTGCCGGTCTTGGCGTCGGGCGCGCCCAGCGAGGCCGAGGGCAGCATGCCGAGCGAGCCGGTCAGCATGGCGGCGACGTCGGACAGCATGTCGCCGAACAGGTTGTCGGTGACGATGACGTCGAACTGCTTGGGCCAGCGCACGAGCTGCATGCCGCCGGCGTCGGCAAGCATGTGCTCCAGCGTCACGTCGGCGAAGTCGCGCTTGTGCAGGTCGGCGACCACCCGGTTCCACAGCAGGCCGGACTTCATGACGTTGCGCTTCTCCATCGACGTCACCTTGTTGCGGCGCGTGCGCGCCAGCTCGAAGGCGACGGCGGCGATGCGCTCGATCTCGTGCGTCGTGTAGAGCTGGGTGTCGACGGCGCGCTGTTCGCCGTTCTCCAGCGTCACGATCTCCTTCGGCTCGCCGAAATAGACGCCGCCGGTCAGCTCGCGCAGGATCAGGATGTCGAGGCCCTCGACCACCTCCTGCTTGAGGCTCGAGCTCGCCGCCAGCGCCGGATAGCAGATCGCCGGCCTGAGATTGGCGAAGAGATCGAGGTCCTTGCGCAGCCTGAGCAGCCCGGCCTCCGGGCGCTTGTCGTAGGGCACGCTGTCCCACTTCGGCCCGCCGACCGCGCCGAACAGCACCGCGTCGGCCTCCTCCGCCAGCTTCACCGTGGCGTCGGCGATGGCCTCGCCATGCGCGTCGTATGCGGCGCCGCCGACGAGGTCGGTCTCGGTCTCGAAGCTGTTGCCGGTCTCTTTCGACAGCCAGTCGATGATCGCCGAGGTCTCGCCGATGACCTCGGGGCCGATGCCGTCGCCGGGAAGGAGCAGGAGCTTGTGCGTTGCCATGGGAATTCCGCTTGCCTGGGTTTGTCTTGTGGGAGCCAGCGTCTTTTACAGCCGGCGCGCGCGAAAGCAAGGCGGCCGGCGCATAAGGATTTACGCCGCAACGGATTGATCTACACTCGGCTCCCATGAACGGGGAGCGCAAGGATACCGGGCGGGTCGCCAATCCGCGCGAGGAGGCCGACGCCCGGCGCACGGCCGAGGCGCGCGAGACGCTGGAGCGGCTCTCCGGCGAGGCCGAGACCGTCGGCTCGAGCCAGCTCGCCCGCATGGGCGACCGCGCCCGCGACCACTTCATGGGCGCCGACGCGCCGAAGGACGACGCCATCGAGGTCTGGGGCCGCCGCATCGGCCGGCTGCTGGCGCTGGCCTTCGTGATCTTCCTCTGCGTCCACCTCTACAACACCTATATCGCGGCCTGAGCCATGGCCCGCGCCGACATCCCCGCATCGCCGTGGGAGGATCTGGAATCCCCCTCGCTGTCGGACATCGAGATGCTGGCCGTCGCCGCCTTCGACCGGCTGCCCGACGGGTTCCGCGCGCTGGCCGGCGAGATCGTCATCCGCGTCGCCGAGTTCCCCGACGACGAGGTGCTCGACGAGATGCAGCTCGAATCCCCCTACGACCTGCTCGGCCTGTTCCAGGGCGTCGGCGTCGCCCATACCGGCTCCGCCGCCCAGACCGGGCAGTTCCCCAACATGATCTGGCTCTATCGCCGGCCGATCCTCGACTACTGGGCCGAATACAGCGAATCCCTCGGCCACCTCGTCACCCATGTGCTGGTGCACGAGATCGGCCACCATTTCGGCCTCTCCGACGACGACATGGAGGGGATAGAGGCGGCCGCCGGGCCTTAAGTTAAGGAACTCAGCCCTCGACCGGCATGTTGTCGAGCAGCCGCACCTCGCCGATCCGCGCCACCGCCAGCAGCCTGCGCGGCCGTCCGGGCTCGGGCGGCCCCAGCGTCTCCGCGTCGCGGATCGCCACATAGTCGACGGCGTCGAAGCCGGCCCGCAGCAGCTCGTCGGTCACCCCCGGCAGCGTCGCCGGATCGTCGGCGATACGGCGCAGGATCGCGTTCAGCCGGCGCGCCACGGCGAGCTGCTCGCCGCTCAGATAGACGTTGCGCGAGGACAGCGCGAGGCCGTGCGCGTCGCGCGCGACCGGCGCCGCGACGATGTCGCAGGCGATGTCGAGATCGCGCGCCATCCGCCGGATGACGAGAAGCTGCTGGTAGTCCTTCTCGCCGAACACCGCCATGTCCGGCCGGCATTGCAGCAGCAGCTTGGCGACCACCGTGGCGACACCGGCGAAATGCCCGGGCCGGCAGGCCGCCTCGAGATCGGCCGTCGCCGGGCCGCCCGGCACGATCTCGATGGCGAAGCCCCGCGGATACATGACCGAGACGGCGGGAACATAGGCGAGATCGGCGGAACGCCCGGCGAGCGCTGCGAGATCGTCGTCGAGGGGGCGGGGGTAGGCGTCGAAATCCTCGCTCGGGGAGAACTGCGTCGGGTTGACGAAGATCGACGCGACGATGCGCTCGGCCCCGCGCTCGCGCGCCTTGTCGATCAGCGACAGGTGCCCCTCGTGCAGCGCCCCCATGGTCGGCACCAGCGCCACCCGCTCGCCCGCCGCCCGCCAGCCCGCCACCGCCTGCCGCAGCCCGGCGACGTCCCGGCAGATTCCGACCCCGCTCATGCGCATACTCCCCGCCGCGTTCCCGATGCCTCTAGCAAGCAGCCGGGCAAAAGGGAAATCGCCGGCGGCCCCGGGCCATGGACCGGCCGCCCCCGATCCGCTAAAAGGCGGACCGAACCCCCGCGAAACCGGACCGCACAGATGCAGAAATTCACCACCCTGACGGGCGTCGCCGCCCCGCTGCCGATCACCAATGTCGACACCGACATGATCATTCCCAAGCAGTTCCTGAAGACCATCGAGCGCACCGGGCTCGGCAAGAGCCTGTTCTACGAGATGCGCTTCGACGAGCAGGGCGGGGAGAACGCCGACTTCGTGCTCAACAAGCCGGCCTACCGCAACGCCCAGATCCTCGTCGCCGGCGACAATTTCGGCTGCGGCTCCAGCCGCGAGCACGCGCCCTGGGCGCTGATGGATTTCGGCATCCGCTGCGTCATCTCGACCAGCTTCGCCGACATCTTCTACAACAACTGCTTCAAGAACGGCATTTTGCCGATCCGCGTCTCCCAGGAAGATCTCGACCGCCTGATGGACGACGCCCGTCGCGGCGCCAACGCGACGCTGACGGTGGATCTGGAGAACCAGACCATCCAGGGCCCCGACGGCGGCTCGATCGGCTTCGAGATCGACCCCTTCCGCAAGCACTGCCTGCTCAACGGGCTCGACGATATCGGCCTTACCATGGAGAAGGCCGCCTCCATCGACGCCTTTGAATCGAAAGCCGAATCCGCCCGCCCCTGGGCTTGATTCAGGCTTGATTCGGGCCTGATCCGGGGCCGCCCGGACTCAAAGCGTTACACGGCGTGATGCAACCCGCCTTTCCGGTCGCGCGTTTTCAGGACACGCAATCGGAAAGGAGCAGGTCATGCTTACCAAAGGCAAATTCACTGGCACGCTGACGGCTCTCGCCGCCGCCGGTATCGCGGCGATCGCCCTGACGGCCCCCGCCCACGCCGAATATCGCGGCAACGGCAACCCCTCGGTGACCATCCGCACGCCGGGATTCAGCTTCTCGGTCGGCGAGCCGCGCTATAGCCGTCACGGCCACTACCGCCACGCCCGCCGCCACTGCGAGCCGGTGTTCCAGCGCCAGCAGGTCTGGACGCCCTATGGTTGGCGCTGGCGCACGGTGCAGGTCGGCACCAACTGTAACCGCTACGGTTACGGCTATGCGCCGGGCTATCGCTACTACCGCTGACGCCTGACAGCACCCGACCGATCGGGTCGACGGGCCGTTCCCCTCACCGGGAGCGGCCCGTTTTCCTTGCAGGCCCCGCAAGCCCCGCAAGGCGGCCCGTTTCGATGAACGCCGCCTGAACGGTCGGCTCAGGGTCGGTTCAGTGGGCGTCGGGCAATCTTCCCCCGTGTTCGACCCCCGGACCCCGCGACACGAAAGGAACCGAAAGATGCTGAGCAAGACCCTGATGACCGTCGCCGCCGCCGGCTTCGCCGCCCTGACCTTCTCCGGCGCCGCCGAGGCCGGATCCCGCGGCTCCGTCCATATCAACACCCCCGGCTTCGGCCTGCATATCGGCGGCGGCAGCCACTATCACGGCCGCTACGGCTACCGGCCCTACTGCAAGCCGATCTACAAGACCCAGCGCTACTGGACGCGCTACGGCTGGCAGCTGCGCCGCGTCGTCGTCGGCAACACCTGCGACCGCTACCGCTGGGGCAGCCACGGCCGCCGCTGGTAACGACCTCGACGTCCCGGAGCGGGCCTCCCGCTCCAGCCTCCCCCGAACTGAAAAGGCCGCCCTTCCGGGCGGCCTCTTTTTTCGTTCGTCCCGCGTTGGAGGCTTACTGGCGCGGCCACTCGCGCACGTCGACGAAGCGGCCGGCGATCGCCGCCGCCGCCGCCATCGCCGGCGACACCAGGTGGGTGCGTCCCTTGAAGCCCTGCCGGCCCTCGAAATTGCGGTTCGAGGTCGAGGCGCAGCGCTCGCCCGGCGACAGCTTGTCGGCGTTCATGGCGAGGCACATCGAGCAGCCCGGCTCGCGCCAGTCGAAGCCGGCATCGATGAAGATGCGGTCGAGGCCTTCGGCCTCCGCCTGCTCCTTCACGATGCCCGAGCCCGGCACCACCATGGCGTTGACCCGCTCGCTGACCTTGTGGCCGTTGACGATAGCCGCCGCCGCCCTGAGGTCCTCGATGCGGCCATTGGTGCACGAGCCGATGAACACCCGGTCGATGGCGATGTCGGTGATCGCCTCGCCGCCCTTCAGCCCCATATAGGCGAGCGCCCGCTCGATGGAGGTGCGCCGGGCCTCGGTCTCGCCGTCCTCGATGCGCGGCACCCGGCCGGTGATCGTGGTGACGTTCTCCGGGCTGGTGCCCCAGGTGACGATGGGCGGCAGCTTGGCGGCGTCGAGCTTGATCTCCACGTCGAACGCCGCGCCGTCGTCGGAATGCAGCGTCTCCCAGTAGCGCCGCGCGGCGTCCCAGGCGGCGCCGGTGGGGCTGCGCGGGCGGTCCTTCAGATACTCGTAGGTCTTCTCGTCGGGCGCCACCATGCCGGCGCGCGCGCCGCCCTCGATCGACATGTTGCAGACCGTCATCCGGCCTTCCATCGACAGCGCGCGGATCGCCTCGCCGGCATATTCGATGACGTGGCCGGTGCCGCCGGCGGTGCCGATCTCGCCGATGATGGCGAGGATGATGTCCTTGGCGGTGACGCCGTCCGGCAGCTTGCCGTCGACGAGCACGCGCATGTTCTTCGCCTTCTTCTGGATCAGCGTCTGGGTCGCCAGCACGTGCTCGACCTCGGAGGTGCCGATGCCGTGGGCCAGCGCGCCGAAGGCGCCGTGCGTCGAGGTGTGGCTGTCGCCGCACACGATGGTCGTGCCGGGCAGCGTGAAGCCCTGCTCCGGGCCGATGATGTGGACGATACCCTGGCGGCGGTCGCGCTCGTCGAAATAGTCGACGCCGAACTCGGCGGCGTTCCTCGCCAGCGTGTCGACCTGCAGCTTGCTCTCGGGATCGTCGATGCCCTTGGAGCGGTCCGTGGTCGGCACGTTGTGGTCGACGACGGCCAGCGTCTTCTCCGGCCGGCGCACCTTGCGGCCGGTCATCCGCAGCCCCTCGAAGGCCTGCGGGCTGGTCACCTCGTGCACGAGGTGGCGGTCGATATAGAGCACGCAGGTGCCGTCCTCGGCCTCGTCAACCAGATGGTCGTCCCAGATCTTGTCGTAGAGCGTGCGCGCCATTTTCACCGTTTCCGTGTCTGTTCGCTTCTCGTCGGTCCGTCGCGGGCGGCAATCGTCCGCTATCGACGGGGATATGGGGTCAAGCCGTCCGCGCGGTCAAGCGCGGCTGCGGCCGAAACGAAAAACGCGGACCCTCCCGCCGGAAGGCCCGCGTCCGATCCGTAACCGGCAGGCACGCCATTTCCTCGGAAATGGCGGCCCATCTTAAAAAACGAGGATTCGAACTTCGTTCGAACCGCGCCTTAGAGCGCCCGCAAACCTCATTCGGCCTTGGTCTCGCCTTCCGCGGGCTTTTCGTCCGCAGCCGCAAGGCCCTCTTCCTCGGCCGCCGCCTGCACCGCCTCGTCGGCGGTGGATTCGGCGAGCAGCGCCTTGGCCTGGGCGATCCAGTCCTCGCGCTCGATGCGGCCCTTGAAGTCGAGCACCTCGTCGACCCGCGCGATATCCTCGTCGGAGAAATTGGCGATCTGCTCGAACTTGACGATACCCTGCTCGTGCAGCTTGCCGACGATCACCTCGCCGACGCCGTTGATCTTCGTCAGGTCGTCCGGCTCGCCGGCCGGGCGCTTGAACAGCGGGCCCTTCGGCGCCGCCGGCGCGGCGGTCGCGGTCTCGCGCTTGGTCGTGCGCTCGGCGATGCGGGCCGATTTGCCGCGGCGCTCGCGCAGGTAATAGAGCTTGGCCCGGCGCACGCGGCCGCGACGCACCACGTCGATCGACTCCAGCACCGGCGAATAGACCGGGAAGACGCGCTCGACGCCCTCGCCATAGGAGATCTTGCGGACCGTGAAGCTCTCCTGCAGGCCCGAGCCGTTGCGGGAGATGCAGACGCCCTCATAGGCCTGAACGCGGGTGCGCTCGCCTTCGGTCACGCGCACATGGACGCGCAGCGTGTCGCCGGGGCGGAATTCGGGCACCGCGCGCTTGGCGGCGAGCTCGGCGGCATGCGCCTGTTCCATTTCCTGGATGATGTTCATGTCGGTCACCGTATGGTCGTTCCCAGCGCGTCCGCCGTCCTCCGGCCCGGTCGGCCAGGGTGGATATCGGCGCGGGAACTCGTGAGAATTCGCCGGTTCTCTAATATAAAGCTCACCGCTTGTCGATAGGCGGATGACGCTTTTTTGCGGCGCTTTCAAGGAGATCGGGCCGCCTTTTGCGCGTCAGTTCCTCGGCCCGCTCGCGCCGCCAGCGCGCCACCGCCCCGTGGTCGCCGGAATTGAGCACCGGCGGGATCGCCATCCCCTCGAAATCCTGCGGCCTGGTGTAGAGGGGATATTCCAGCAGCCCCGCCTCGAAGCTCTCCTCGGCATGCGATTCCTCGGCCCCCAGCACGCCGG
>JBFWXZ010000036.1:0-21364 GCA_050186955.1 Flavobacteriaceae bacterium | reverse complement strand
GATCCTCGCCGGACCGCGCCTCGACCGGGAGGGCGCCAGGCTGACCTTCCCGCTGCACGACAAGAGCCGCGAGGCGGTGTCGGAATATGGCAGCCACGGCACGCTGAAGCTGCCCGGGACGCTGATCCTCGTCGGCATCTTCTTCGCCAGCTTCGTCCTCTACTACTTCGTGAACTGGAAATATCTGTCGGAACTCTGGCTGTTCCGCTGACACCTTCCGGTTGAACTCGGAGTGCGCCGATGATTGCCGCGCTGACCATGACCGCCTCGATCCTGAAGCTCCGGATCAGCTCCTTCGTGGCGCTCGCCGCGCTGGTCGGAATCGTCACCGGCGGCGGCGAGATGGGCTGGATCGAGGCCACGGTCTTCACCCTCGCCGTCCTCGGCGCATCCGGGGCGGCGGGGGCCTTCAACCACTATTTCGAGCGCGACAGCGACCGGTTGATGGCGCGCACCGCGTGCCGCCCCTTCGCCAGCGGCGTGCTGAGGGCCGGGCCGATCTGGCCGGTGACATTCGCCCTCCTGCTCATCGCCTCGCTGGCCATGAGCTGGTCGGTCAGCGATACGCTCGCCACCGTCCTCGTCTTCCTCGGGGCCTTCACCTACGGCGTCGTCTACACGCTCTGGCTGAAGCGCCGCACCGCCTGGAACGTGGTGATCGGCGGCGCGGCGGGCAGCTTCGCGCTGCTTGCCGGCGCCGTCGCCGCGGCCCCGCAGTTCGGGCCAGGCCTGATGCCGGTGCCGATCCTGCTCGCCACCATGCTGTTCCTGTGGACGCCGCCGCATTTCTGGGCGCTCGCCGCCGCCAAGGGCGACGACTATCGCCGCGCCGGCATCCCCATGCTGCCGGTGGTGAGCGAGCCGGAGGTCTGGAAGGTGGTGATCTTCAGCCACGTTGCGGTGCTCGTGCTGATCTCGTTCGGGCCGCTCCTCTTCGGGCTCGGGCCGGTCTACGGCGTGTTCGCGGCCGCCGGCGGCGCATGGTTCCTCGCCGCCAGCTACCAGCTCATGCTGCGGCCCGAGCGGCGACAGGCGATGGCGACCTTCCGCGCCTCGCTGGGGCATTTCGCGCTGGTTTCCGCCGGTGTGCTCGCAGACGGGGTCGCGCAATGGGCTTTCTGAGGCTTCTCGTCCTACTTGTCCTCGGCCTCGGCGTCCCCGCGAGCGCGGCGACCGCCAGGCTCGACGCCGAGAGCGCCTTCGAGGAAAGCCAGGCGGCGATCGGGCGGTCGGTTGGCATCCACAGCCTGACCGACCATCGCGGCCGGCCGCTCGTGCTGGCCGACCTGCGGGGCCGGCCGCTCGTCGTATCCCTGGTCTTCACCAGTTGCGCCACCGTCTGCCCGCTGACGACCGAGCACCTGCGCGAGGCCGTCTCCGCCGCCCAGAAGGCGCTGGGCAGCGAGGCGTTCACCGTCCTCACCTTCGGGTTCGACGCTTCCGGCGACAAGCCGGCGCAGCTCGCCGGCTTCGCCGGCACGCACCGGCTGCTCACGGTGCCGAACTGGCGCATCGCCAGCGCCGATCACGCGACGACCGAGGCGCTGCTGTCGGAGCTCGGTTTCTCCTTCCGCGCGGCGGCGGGCGGCTTCGACCACGTCACCCAGACCACGATCCTCGACGCCGAGGGCCGCATCTACCGGCAGGTCTACGGCGACACCTTCCCGCTGCCGATGCTGATCGAGCCGCTGAAGGAGCTGACGCTCGGCACCGTCACCCGCTCCGTCTCGCCCGCCGACCTGTGGAACCGCATCGCCTTTCTCTGCACTGTCTACAACCCGCTCACCGCGTCCTACCGCTTCGACTACGGCATCTTCTTCGGCATCTTCTTCGGCGCGCTTTCGCTGGTCCTGACCGGCATCGTCATCCTGCGGCTGTGGCTCGAACGCCATCGCGCGCTGAAGGCGGCGGAACGCGGGACGGCATGATGCGTGAATTGCTGCGACGTGGGTTCGACCGGGTCGAGCGCGGTGGCGACCTTCTGTTCGGGCCCGATTGGAATCCGCTCGGCCAGCTCGGGCCGCTCGGCTGGTTCCTGTTCTGGATCGTCGCGACGACCGGCATCTATCTCTTCATCTTCTTCGATACCGGGGTCACCGCGGCCTACGATTCTGTGGCCTGGCTCAGCCGCGACCACTGGTGGCACGCCGGGCTGGCGCGCAGCCTGCACCGCTACGCCTCGGACCTGATGGTGGTCGTCATGTTCGTCCACCTGGCGAGGGAATGGGCGATGGACCGCTATCGCGGCAAGCGCTGGTTCTCCTGGCTGACCGGCGTGCCGCTGATCTGGTTCGTCTATCTCTCCGGGATCACCGGCTACTGGCTGGTCTGGGACAAGCTGGCGCAATATGTGGCGACGACCACAACCGAGCTGCTCGACAGCCTCGGGATCTTCGCCGAGCCGATCGCCCGCAACTTCCTCGCGCCCGATACGCTGTCCGGCCGCTTCTTCACCCTGATGGTGTTCCTGCACATCGCCATTCCGCTGCTGCTGCTCCTGCTGATGTGGATCCACATCCAGCGCATCAGCGAGGCGCGCACGAGCCCGCCGCGCGGCCTCGCGCTGATCGTGCTCGCCGCGCTGGTCGGCGCGTCCCTCGTCCTGCCGGCCAATCTCGAGGGGCCCGCCGACCTTGCGAGCGTGCCGCAGCAGGTCGGGCTCGACTGGTTCCTGCTCTCGCTCTATCCGGTGATCGAGAGCGTGCCGCCCGGCGCGATCTGGGCCGGGGTGGCGATCGGCACCGTCCTGTTCGCCGGCCTTCCCTGGCTGCCGCGGCGGCGCGAGGAGGGCGCGGCGGAGGTCTTCCTCGACTTCTGCAACGGCTGCACGCGCTGCGCCGAGGACTGTCCCTATGCCGCCATCACCATGGTGCCGCGAACCGACGGGCTGCCCTTCAGCCACCAGGCGGAGGTCGACCCGGACCGCTGCGTCGCCTGCGGCATCTGCATGGGCTCCTGTCCGTCCTCGTCCCCGTTCCGGCGCTCGGGCGATCTCGTCACCGGGATCGACCTGCCCGGGCGGCCGCTCGCCGCGCTGCGGGCGGAGGTCATCGAGGCGGCGGAAGCGCTCGCCGGCCCCGGTCGCGTGCTGACATTCGGCTGCGCCCATGCCGCGTCCGCCGCGCCGACCCCGGGCCGCGTGGTGCTTCCCTGCGTGGCCATGCTGCCGCCCTCGCTGGTCGATTTCGTCCTCTCGCGCGGCCTTGCCGACGGCGTCGCCGTCGCCGGCTGCGCGGCGCGCGACTGCTACAACCGGTTCGGCATGGCCTGGACGGAGGCGCGCTTCGCCCGCGAGCGCGATCCCCAGTTGCGCCGCCGAGTGCCGCGCGAGCGCCTGCTGACGATCTGGGCGGGACCGAGCGAGGAAAGCCGGCTCGGCGCCGAGCTCGCCGCGTTCGGCGAGCGGCTGGCCGGTCTCGGCCCCTACGAGAACGCCCGTCCCATCGACGCCGAGGAGATCGCCCATGCCCGGGCGACGGCGGAGCGGGCGGGAGACGCGGCATGATGACGAGCGGCATCGACTGGCGGGGGCGCTGGCGGCATCTCCTGACGGGCGGCGCGGCGATGCTCGCGGTCGCCCTTGGCGTGGCGCATCTCTCCGCCTCGCCGGCGTGGCGCAGCCTCGGCGAGAACGACGCGATGCTGCGCCTCAGCTTCGCCCGCAGCGGCGCCCGCGACTGCCGCGCCCGCACCGAGGAGGAACTTGCCGCCTTGCCCCGCAACATGCGCGCGAGCGAGGTCTGCGAGCGCCGCCGCGCCCCGGTGACCGTCGAGCTCGACCTCGACGGCGAGACCATCTTCGCCGCCGAACTGGCGCCGAGCGGGCTCGCCGGCAGCGGCCCCTCCCGGGTCTACGAGCGCTTCACGGTGCCGGTGGGCAGCCACCGCGTGGAGGTCCGGATGCGCGACGATCCCGCCGCCCCGGGCTTCACCCATACCGCCGCCTTCGACGTCACCATGTCTGCGGCCGAGAGCGTCGCCATCGATTTCGACGCGACCGCCGGCCGCTTCTACCTGCATTAGACCCCGAGCGGAGGAACGTCCCAATGGCCCCAATCGAATGGAAGCCGGAATACAGCGTCGGCGATCCGGCCGTCGATCACGAGCACCGGGAGCTGGTGGAACTGGTCAACACGGCCGCGGCGGCGATCGTCGACGGGCACCCCGGCGCCGAGATCGACCGCAGCTTCGGCGATCTCATGCGCGCCATCTCGGCCCACTTCGCCCATGAGGAAACCCAGATGAAGCGCGCCGGCTACGACCAGTATCCGCCGCACAAGGCCGATCACGAGAGGTTGCTGGATTCGCTCCGCGACATCATGGACGGGGTCGACGAGGGCGCTCAGGACACCGCCGCCCGGCTGACGAGCGTGCTCGAGGCCTGGTTCGTCGAGCACTTCCGGACCCACGACGCCCGCCTGCACAAGCGCCTCGGCCCGCACGACCACTGACGTCGCGCCGATCCGCGTCCGCGGCCGGTTGCCATCAAGGCCGCCGGAAGGCACAACCGTGAACGTCCCGCCCGCGTCGACGGGGGACATGAATGCCGGGTGCGCGGGCGAGCGGGTCGTTTCATATGGATCGGATCGAACGGATCGGCCGTTGCTTCTTTCCGCCCGACCGGCGGTTGCGGGCGGACGTGGCGATTGTCTTCGGCATGAGCGCTCCCGAACGCCCGGTCGAGCGGGCGGTCGAGCTGTTCAATGCCGGGATCGTCCGCCGGCTGCTGTTCACCGGCGGCTACAACGAGCGGCTCGGACGCGCCGAGGCCGACGAGATGGCCGTGCTGGCGAACGGGCAGGGGGTTCCCGCCGAGGCCATCCTGATCGAGGACAGGGCGCGCAACACCGAGGAGAATATCGAGCTCTCCTGCCGGCTCCTGGAGGACCGCTGGGGCGCGGCGGGCGTCGGCTCGGTCATGCTGCTGACCATCCACTATCATCTGCGCCGGGCCCATCTCGCGGCGCGCCGGCGGATTCCGGAGGACGTGGCGCTGGGCTGGACCTGCTACCCGAGCCTCCACTACACATCGCGGAACTGGTTCGAGGTCGAGCGGGGACGCCGGGACGTGACGTCGGAGATCGAGAAGATCGAGCGCTATTACGGGCTCAAACTGGCCGATCTCCCGGAGCTCGATGGATGAGGCCCGCCTTCTCTCTCGGAGAGGACGCCGCCCCGCCGCCCTATCCCTCGCTGGCCGAGGCGATTCTCGGCGGCGTCGGACGGTTCGCCGACGGTGGATTTCTTCACATCGGCGCCGACGGGCAGGCGCGGCGGGCCTCCTTCGCGGAGACGTTCGCGCGGGCCCGCGGGCTGGCCGCCGGGCTGCGGGAGGAGGGCGTGCGGCCGGGCGACGCGCTGCTCGTCGCCCTGACGGATGCCGCCGACATCGTGGCGGCGATCTGGGCCGGCGTGTTCACCGGCGCGGTGACGATCCCCTCCCAGCGCGCCCCGGCGCCCGGCGCAGCGCCGCTGGACGGTGGCCTGCGCTCGCTTCTTGAGGAGAATTTCGACGGCTTCCGCGTGCTGGCGGACAAGGCCGCCGGAAATGCCGATCCCGCGGTGCTCGATTTCGGGGCGCTCGCCGCCGCCGGGGCTAAGCCGGACGAAGAACCCTTTCGGGGCAGCGGCGAGGATCTCAGATTCGCGATCCTGTCGTCGGGCACGACCGGGCGTCCCCGGCTGGTCGGCCTGTCGGACAGGGCGGCGCTCGCGCGCTGGTGGCCGCAACTGCCCGATGCCGCAGCTGCCAGAGGCTTCCTGTCCTGGACCTCCTTCGGCCACGTCATGGGGCTCGGGCTGGCGATGCCCAACCTGCCGCTGAAGGCGCATCTCGACGCGTCGCGTTTCATCGCCGCGCCGCTTTCGTGGCTCGACGCGCTCGAAACGGCGGAGCTGACCCACGCCACGATGACCAATTTCGGCATGTCGCTGGTCTCGCAGGCGGTTGCCGCGAACCCGGACCGGCGCTGGCGCCTCGACCATGTGCGCAAGATCGGCATCGGCGCCGAGGCGATCTCCGGCAAGGCCTGCGCCCGCTTTCTGAAGACCCTGGCGAAGTTTGGCCTGCGCGAGGATGCGCTGATACTCGGCTACGGCCTTTCCGAATGCGGGCCGGTCGCCGGCGGCGGCACGGCTTTCCGGGTGGGCGCCGCCGATGACGTCGACGCGCCGCCGGAGCTCGACCGCCCGACGAGCGGCCACGGCGTGCGCATCGTCGGCGAGACAGGCTACCTGCTGCGCGAGGGCGAGACCGGCCGCATCGAGGTGCGTGGCCCGACGATGACCGACGGTTATATCGGCGATGCTGGGGCGACGGCCGCGCTCTTCACACCCGACGGGTGGCTGCGCACAGGCGATCTCGGCGTGCTGCGCGACGGGCGGCTGACCGTCGTCGGGCGCGAGAAGGAGCTGATCGTCGTCAACGCCCGCAAATATACCTGCCAGGAAATCGAGACGGCGATAGCCGGCCGGACGGGTTTCACGGAGGTGCTGGCCGCGCCGCTCGGCGGCGGCGAGGAGGCGCTCGCCGGCGCGCCCTGCGCCGTCTTCGTGGTCGTCGAGAGCCCCGGGGAACCGGCGGCGGGCGAGGTCGCGGACGCGGTGCGCGCCGCCACCGGCGCGGCGTTCCGTTTCGCGCCGCGCGCTGTCGCGCTGGTGTCGCCCGGCGACATACCCAGAACCGGGCTCGGCAAGATCCGCCGGCTGGAGTTGCCCGGGCTGCTCGACGAGGCGGAGCGGGCCGGCCGGGCGAGCTATCTGGCGAAGGGCGCGCCGGCCGCGGGACCGCAATCCGGCAATCAGGACATCGAGGGCAGGATCGCCGGAATCTGGCGCGAGCTGCTCCGCAGCGACGGCGAGATCGACCGCGACGCCGATTTCTTCACCCTCGGCGGGGATTCGCTGCTGGCGCTGCGCATGTCGTTCCTGCTCGAGGACGCCTTCGGCGTTCCCGTGCGCATCGAGCAGCTTCCCGCGAAGCTGAGCGTGTCGGAACTGGCGCGGTTCCTCTCCGGCTCGCCCGCGATGCGCGCCGAACACGCGTCGCCGGGTCGCGGGCTGCCGGACTGGTTCGTCACCCGCCTGCACGGCTTTCTCGAGAACTGGCCGGGAAAGCCCGCTCTGCCTGACGGCTTCGTCCGGCGGGTCGGCACGGCGGAGGAGGGCATGCCGGTCTTCTGGTGCATGCAGGACTCCAACGACGCCATTCATTTCGGTCGCACGCTCGGCGCGCATCATCCCGCCTATGCGATGCGGTCCGGTCTGTGGCTGCTCGACTACGACACGCCCATCGCCGATGCGCTCACCGATCGCTACTACGAGGAGATCAAGCGGATTTGCCCGCAGGGGCCGCTCGTCGTCGCCGGGACCTGCCAGGGCGTCTACATTGCGCTCGAGATCACGCGGCGCCTGGTCGCCGAGGGCCGCGACGTGAGGCTTTTCGCGGCCGCCGATTGCCGCTTCGCCGAGATGTGCGAGGCGAAGCCGGTGCCGGTGCCGGTGGCGCTGTTCCAGCCGGTCGGCAGCAAGTTCAACCCCTACAGATATTTCCGCTATCCCGAGGCCGGGCTGCGCAAGCTGACGCCCTACGGCCTGCGCCTCCAGATGGTCGATGCGATCTACGCGAAGATCATGCAGCATTCGGCGATGGACGAGGTGGCGGACGGGCTGGAGGCGGCCATCGGCTGGGCGGAGACCCAGGCTCCCGAATGCGATCCGCCGATCGTTCCCAATTCCTGGCTGATGTATCAGCGCCGGCTGACCTCGCCGTCGAAATCGCTCGACCTGCGGGCGGGCGAGCGCGCGAGCGTCGCCGTGAAGGTCAAAAACATCAGCTCCGCCCCCTGGGAGCCGTTCGAGCGCAGCGGCCTCGCGCTCGGCAATCACTGGCTGAGCGGGGACGGCGCGATAGTCGTCTGGTCGGACGGGCGGACGCCGCTGACCCGGGCGCTGCGGCAGGGGGAGCGCGCCTTCATGACGCTCGATGTCGTCGCCCCTTCCGAGCCCGGCGACTATCTGCTCGAGGTGGACATGGTCGAGGAGGGCGTCCGCTGGATCGCCGAGATCGCGCTGGCGCCGCTGCTGATCCCGGTCACGGTGCGGGCGCGCGAGGGCGAGGGGCGGGGCGCGTCGTCGCGGCGCCCGGCGCTGCTTCCCGCGGTCTATCGGCTGGCCGACAGGCTTCCCTTCCTGAGGCGCCTCAGGGGGCGCAAATAGCCGTCTTCGCGCCGTGCTTCAGCGAAGCGCCTGCCTGACCATCATGATCGCGCCGTCGATGGCGTCGCTGCGGGCCGCGCACAGCTGGGAGGCGAGCCCGTCCGGCAGCCACGGCGTCATCGGGGTCGCGATGCCGCCGACCATGGCGATGCGCGAATAGCCCGCCGCGACGAGGCGCTCGATCATCAGGCCCGCGTGCCCTGCCGCGTCGCGCAGGATGGCTGTCCCCAGCTCGTCGCCCTGTTCCGCGAACTGGAACACCAGCGGCGCATAGGCGGCATAGTCCGCCGCCGTCGCCTTGCGGGCGGCGGCGACGAGCGCGTCCGGCGTTCCGCCGAACATGGCGAGCAGGTTTTCGGCGAGCGGCGTCGTCGCGATGCGGCCGTCCCACGCCCATATGCTGCGGCGCAGGGATTCCCGGCCTATGGCGGCCGCGCCGCCCTCGTCGGAAACCTCCATTCCCCAGCCGCCGATGACGTGGGTCCGGTCTCCGGCCTGCCCGTAGCAGGCGGAGCCGGTCCCGAGGATCACGACAGCGCCGTCCTCGCCGCCATGCGCGCCGAGCCAGGCGATATAGGCGTCTGTCGCCACGCGGATGGAGGCGAAGGGCGCCCATTTCCTGACAAGCCGCTGCTGGAGATGCCGCGAGCCGGCGCCGGCCAGCCCGAGCCCGGCATGGCAGCGGATGAGGTCCTCGTTCCGCAGGCCCGAGGCGGTAAGGGCGCTTTCCGCGGCCTCCATGATCGACGCCCTTGCCCGGGCGATGTCGGTGGAGATGTTGGCCGGCCCCGATGCGCCTTCGCCCAGCAGGTTCCCCACCGCGTCGCGCAGGCGCGCGCGGCAGCGCGAGGCCCCGCCGTCGATGCCGAGGAACAGCGGCTCAGCCAATGGTATGCCCATGACGCCGATCTTTCCCCGGTCGCGGTGGCGCTTGCCTGCAATTCATTGCGATTATAGGTCCTGCTGTCGTTTTGGCCGGGACAGGTGGAATGGATCCGGAAGCTATATCGCCGCGCCTTACGGGTTTCGACACCTGGAGCGATCACGATATTCTTGAAACCCTCTGGCAGGGGCAAGCCGGCGCGCTCGCCGCGGTGCGCGCCGCGCTTCCCGCCCTCGCTCTCGCCGCCCGGGACGTCGCCAACCGGCTGGAGGTCGGCGGACGCCTGATCTTCGTCGGCGCCGGCACCTCCGGCCAGCTCGCCGCGCTCGAGGCGGCCGAGCTCCCCGCCACCTTCGGCTGGCCGGAAGACAGGATCGCCTGCCGCACGCCGGGTTTCCGCGCGCCTGCCAAGGGCGTGGCGGAGGACGATCCCGACCATGGCGCGGGCCTCATGGAGGAACTTGGGGTCTCGCCGCTCGATGTCGCGGTCGCGGTGGCGGCGAGCGGCGATACGCCATTCACCTGCGCCGCCGCCGCCCATGCCCATGCCGCCGGCGCGCTCGTCGTCGCCCTGTTCAACCGGGAGGAATGCCTTCTTCGGAGCACGGCGCACCATCCGGTCTTCCTCGCCTCGGGAGGCGAGATCCCCGCCGGCTCGACGCGGATGAACGCCGGCACCAGCCAGAAGGCCGCGCTCAACCTGCTGTCGGTCCTCGTGATGACGCGGCTGGGGCGGGTCCATGACGGGCTGATGGTCGATCTCGTTCCCGACCGCCCGAAGTTCCGCAGGCGCGCCGGCCGGACCATCGCGGCGATCGCCGGCTGCACCGAGGAGCGCGCGGAGCGCCTGCTCCTGCAGTCGGGAGGCGACATCAAGCAGGCTGTGCTGATGGCGCATGGCTGCGACAGGAGTGCCGCCGGGGAGGCGCTGGCGCGAAGCGGCGGAAACCTCCGCAGGGCGCTGCAGTCGATTTCCCGGGATACGGACGGATAACGCCGCCTGTCGTATCCGATGATATAAACTGCCGGAGAAGCAGACTTCGCGACGGGTTGGCCGACGGGCGACCCCTTCGGTCCGGGCAAGGAACCCTACGATGAGCCGCCTCTCTCATTCCGAGGTCCACACGGTGCACCGCATCGGCTGGCTGCGGGCCGCGGTGCTCGGCGCCAATGACGGCCTGGTTTCCACCTCGAGCCTCGTCGTCGGCGTGGCGGCGGCCGGTTCGCAGAAGCCCGAGGTGCTCATCGCCGGGCTTGCCGGCCTCGTTGCCGGATCGATGTCGATGGCGGCGGGCGAATATGTGTCGGTCAGCTCCCAGACCGACGCCGAGCGCGCGGATCTCGCGCGCGAGACGCGCGAACTCGCCGAGATGCCCCAGGCCGAGCTGGAGGAGCTGACGCAAATCTATGTCGACCGGGGTTTGGATCGCGAGCTTGCCGAGAAGGTCGCCATCCAGCTTACCGAGCGGGATGCGCTCGGGACGCATGCGCGCGAGGAACTCGGCATTTCCGAAACCGTCACGTCGCGTCCGGTCCAGGCGGCGCTGGTGTCCGCGCTCACATTCGCGGTGGGCGCGGTCGTGGCGTTGATCGTCGTGCTGATCGCGCCTGGCGACCGGATCGCAATCTATGTCGCGGTATCGACGCTGCCGGCTCTCGCGGCCCTGGGGGGACTGGGCGCATCCGCGGGCGGCGCCGCGATTGTCCGCGGCGCGGCTCGCGTCACCTTCTGGGGTGCGCTCGCCATGGCGGCGACAGCCGCGGTCGGCGCGCTGTTCGGGGTCACGGTCGGCTGAGCTTCGACCATATCCCCCGCGCCCGACAGGGCCGGTCTTGACTCTGTTTCGGGGGTTTGCACTAGATAGAACAAACAGGGAACAAACTAATTGGCCAGCCATGTCGGCAGACAGCGTAGTGCGCCTGGACGGCATCCGGGCGGAAAGACGGCAGGGATCGCGTGGGCCAGTGGACGCCGCGCGGCTTTCCACGGGGATCGCCGAGGCCGACCGCCGCCTGGGGGGCGGCCTGCCGCGCGCCGCCCTGCACGAGATGCGCTGCGAGGAGACGCGCGCCGTCGCCGCGGCCGCCGGCTTCCTGCTGTCGCTTCTCGCGCGGCTTGGCGGCGAGGCGGGCCGCCGCGTCGCCTGGGTGCTCGATCCGGCGGTGCCGGCGGATGCCGGCCTGCCGTGCCCGGACGGGGTGATGCAGTACGGCGTCGATCCGGCGCGGCTGGTGATGATCGCCCCGCGCACGCTCTGCGATGCGCTGTGGGCGGTGGACCAGGCGGCGCGCTGCGGCGATCTGGCGGCGGCCGTGCTGCATGTCGCCGGCAACCCGCCGCGGCTCGACATGACGGCGTCGCGCCGTCTCATGCTGCGGGCGCGCGAGAGCGGCGTGTTCACGGCCATCCTGCGTCAGGGCGGGCAGGCGGAGCCGGGCGCGGCGGCGACGCGCTGGCGCGTCTCGCCCCTGCCTTCGCCCGGCGCGGGACCTGAGCAGGGGAGCGGCGCGCCCTGCCATCTGCTGACGCTCGAACGCAACAGGACCGGCCCGCTGGGGGAATGGCCGGTCGTCTGGAACCCGCAACGCAAGGGCTTCGACCATGCCGACCTTCCCCCGCCGGATTCTCGCCCTGTTCCTGCCGCGCCTGCCGACGGACCGCATCACGCGCCTGCGCCGGGCGCGGACGCGGAACCGGGACGCGTCGTCGCCTTCGGCCGCGCCTCCTGAGGAAGCCCCGCTCGCAATCATCCGCAGCGAGCGCAACGCCCTGCGCATAGCCGCGCTCGACGAGCGCGCCGCGCGCGCCGGCCTGCGGACCGGGGTGGCGCTGAGCGATGCGCGCGCCATGCTGCCCGGCCTCGACTGCGTGGAGGAGGACGAGGCGGCGGACCGCGCGCTGCTGGAGGGCATCGCCCGTTGGGCCGGCCGCTACACGCCGCTCGTCGCCCTCGACGGGCGCGACGGCCTTTTCCTCGACATCACCGGCTGCGCCCATCTCTTCGGCGGCGAGGCGGCGCTGCTCGACGATCTCCAGACGCGGCTCGGCGCGCAGGGCTTCGCCGCGCGCGGGGCGATCGCCGATACGCCGGGCGCGGCCTGGGCGGTAGCGCGCCATGGCGGCGGTTGCGTGGTTCCTCCGGGCCGGCATCGCGAGGCGCTTCAGGATCTGCCGCTGGCGGCGCTGCGCATCGATGCCGAGCTCGTGCCGGCGCTGATGCGCATGGGCTTCCGCAGCATCGGCTGCATCGCCTTCCTGCCGCGCGGGCCGCTGGCGGCGCGCTTCGGCGCCGGCCTGCTGCGCCGGATCGACCAGGCGCTCGGCCGCGAGGGCGAGCCGCTGTCGCCCTTGTCGCCGCCGCCCCTGCTCTCGGTCGAGAAGCGCTTCGCCGAGCCTGTTGTGCATGCCGACGACGTGCACCGCTCGATCACGCTGCTCGCCGCGCGTCTCTCCGTCATGCTGGAGAAGCGCCGGCTCGGGCTGCGCCATTGCGGGCTGAGCCTCTTCCGCGTCGACGGCGAGGTGATCTCCCTCGATGTCCACGCCGCCGACCCCTCGCGCGACCCCGCCCGCATCGCGGCGCTTTTCGACGAGCGCATCGCCGGCCTGGCGAGCGGCATCGACGCCGGCTACGGCTTCGACATCGTCCGCCTCGACGCGCTGCATGCCGAAACCCTCGCCGACGAGCAGGCCCGCCTCGATGCCGGTCCCTCCCGTCATGACCGCTTCACCCTGCTGGTCGAGCGGCTGAACGCGCGGCTGGGCGCCGCCTCGGTGCGCGAATACGCCTTCGCCGACACCCACATTCCCGAACGCCGCTTCGGCCTGCTGCCGGTGATCCGCGAAAGCCGGGGCGAGGGCGAAGGGGAGGGGGAGGGCGAGGCGAAGCCGATGCCGGGGGAGATCACCCGGCCGCTCCTGCTGCTCGACCCGCCCGAGCGCATCGAGGCCGTGGCGGAGGTGCCCGAAGGCCCGCCGAGCCGCTTCCGCTGGCGCCGCGCCCGCTACGACATCCGCCGCAGCGAGGGCCCGGAGCGCATCGCCTGCGAATGGTGGCGCGACGGGCGCGGCGCCTTCAGCCGCGACTATTTCCGGGTCGAGGACGTCGAGGGCCACCGCTTCTGGGTCTTCCGCCACGGCCTCTACGGGCGCGAGACGGACCGCCCGCACTGGTATCTGCACGGGCTGTTCGCATGAGCGCGTCGGCCTTCTGCGAGCTTGCGGCGACGAGCAATTTCTCCTTCCTGCGCGGCGCGTCGCATCCCGAGGAGCTGGTGGCCGAGGCGGCGCGGCTCGGGCTTTCCGGCATCGCCATCGCCGACCGCAACTCGCTCGCCGGCGTCGTGCGCGGCCACATGGCCGCCAGGGAGGCGAGGATCGCCTTCGCCACCGGCTGCCGCCTCGTCTTCGCCGACCGCACGCCCGACATCCTCGTCTGGCCGCACGACCGCGCCGCCTATGGCCGGCTCTGCGAATTGCTGACGCTGGGCAAGCGGCGGGCGGCGAAGGGGGCGTGCCATCTCGTCCTCGCCGACCTGCTGGGCGGCGGCGAGGGCCTGCTGATGGCGGTGGTGCCGCCGCGCGGCCACGGCCCCGTCGCGCAAGAGGTGGGGGAATGCCTGCGGGCCCTGCGCGCGGCCTTTCCCTCTCACGTCCATCTCGCGCTGACGCGCCATTACGGCCCGGGTGACGAGCGCCGGCTGGCGCGCCTCGCCGCGCTGGCCGCTTCCTGCGACGTCCCCGCAATCGCCGTCGGCGACGTGCTCTATCACTGCCCGGCGCGGCGTCCGCTGCAGGACGTGCTGACCTGCATCCGCGAGCATGAGACGCTGAGGGACATCGGCACCAGGCTCGAGCCCAACGGCGAGCGTCATCTGCGCGGGCCGCAGGAGGTGCGGCGCCTGTTCCGGGGCTACGGGGCGGCGGTGACGGCCGCCGTGCGGCTGTTCTCGCGCATCGCCTTCTCGCTGGAGGAACTGCGCTACCAGTATCCCGACGACCCGCTGTTCGAGGAACTCGGCGGCGAGCGCCTCTCCTCGCAGGAGGCGCTGCGGCGTCTCGTCGCCATCGGCGAGAAGCGCCGCTGGCCGGGCGGCACGCCGGAGAAGTCGCGCAACGCGCTCGCCCACGAGCTGGAGCTCATCGGCCGGCTCGACTACGCGCCCTATTTCCTCACCGTCTACGACATCGTCCGCTTCGCGCGCTCGAAGGACATCCTCTGCCAGGGCCGCGGCTCGGCCGCCAATTCGGTGATCTGCTACTGCCTCGGCATCACCGAGGTGAACCCCGACAAGGTCGACCTGCTGTTCGAGCGCTTCATCTCAGAGGAGCGGGGCGAGCCGCCGGACATCGACGTCGATTTCGAGCACGAGCGGCGCGAGGAGGTGATCCAGTATATCTACGCCCGCTACGGCCGCGAGCGCGCCGGCCTCGCGGCGACGGTGATCACCTATCGCTCGCGTTCGGCGATCCGCGAGGTCGGCAAGGTGTTCGGGCTGTCGGCCGACGCCATCGCCGCCATCGCCGGCACCAAATGGGGCGGCTGGTCGCTGAAGGTCGATCCCGAGGACGCCCGCCGCGCCGGCCTCGACCCCGCCGACAAGCATCTCGCCCAGATGCTCGATCTGGCGGGCCAGATTGCCGGTTTCCCGCGCCACCTCTCGCAGCATGTCGGCGGCTTCGTCATCACCCGCGACCGGCTGTCGTCGCTGATCCCCATCGAGAACGCGGCGATGCTCGACCGCACCTTCGTCGAGTGGGACAAGGACGACCTGCAGAGCCTCGGCATGCTGAAGATCGACGTGCTCGCGCTCGGCATGCTGACCTGCATCCGCAAGGCCTTCGACCTGCTCCGGGACCATTACGGGCGTAACGAGACGCTCTCCTCCCAGCCCGAGGGAGACGAGGCCACCTACGACATGATCTGCCGCGCCGACACGCTCGGCGTCTTCCAGATCGAGAGCCGGGCGCAGATGACGATGCTGCCGAGGCTGAAGCCCCGCAACTACTACGATCTCGTTATCGAGGTCGCCATCGTCCGCCCCGGGCCGATCCAGGGCAACATGGTTCATCCCTATCTCCGCCGCCGGCAGGGAAAGGAGAAGGTGGACTATCCCAAACCCGAGTTGAAGGAGGTGCTTCACAAGACGCTCGGCGTCCCGCTCTTCCAGGAGCAGGCGATGAATATCGCCATCGTCGCCGCCAAGTTCACGCCCGGCGAGGCGGACCGGCTGCGCCGGGCCATGGCGACCTTCCGCCGCGTCGGCACGATCGGCTCGTTCGAGTGCAAGATGGTCGAGGGCATGGTCGCCAACGGCTACGAGCGCGAATTCGCCGAGCACTGTTTCCGCCAGATCGAGGGCTTCGGCGAATACGGCTTCCCCGAAAGCCACGCGGCGAGCTTCGCGCTGCTCGTCTACGTCTCCTGCTGGCTCAAATGCCATTACCCGGACGTCTTCTGCGCGGCGATCCTGAATTCCCAGCCCATGGGCTTCTACGCGCCGGCGCAGCTCATCCGCGACGCCCGCGAGCACGGCGTCGAGATGCGGCCCGTCGACGTCAACCATTCCGGATGGCTCTCGTCGCTGGAGTCCGATGCCGCGATACTGGCACCGGCGCCGCAGCACGCGGAGATGCGGGGCGTCATGCGCAACACCCATGCGGTGAGGCTCGGCCTGCATCGGGTCGCCGGCTTCGGCGAGGCGGACGCCGAAAGGCTCGTCGCCGCCCGCGGCGCCGGCTATGACAGCGTCCGCGATCTGTGGATGCGCTCCGGCCTGTCGCGCCGCGCCGTGGAGAAGCTCGCCGAGGCCGATTGCTTCTCCTCGCTCGGGCTCAACCGGCGCGATGCGCTGTGGGCGGCGAAGGCGCTCGATCCGCTCGGCGGCGCCGAGCGCCTGCCGCTGTTCGCCGCCGCCGAGGCGAGCGACCTCCAGCGCGAGCCGGAGATCGTCCTGCCGGCGATGCCGCTCGGCGAGGAGGTCATCAACGACTACCAGAGCCTCTCCTTCTCTCTGAAGGCGCATCCCGCGAGCTTCGTCCGCGAGCGGCTGGCCGCCGCCCGCTACCTGCCCAATGCGGCGCTTCGCGACACCCGGTCGGGCGCCTTCGTGCAGGTCGCCGGCCTCGTGCTGGTGCGCCAGCGGCCGGGCTCGGCGAAGGGCGTCATCTTCGAGACCATCGAGGACGAGACGGGCATCGCCAACGCCATCGTCTGGCCGAAGGTCTTCGAGCGCTACCGGCGCATCGTGATCGCCAGCCGCTTCGTCGGCGTCGCCGGGCGGGTGCAGAACGAGGACGGCGTCATCCACGTCGTGGCGCAGCGCATCGAGGACCTCACCCCCATGCTGTCGGCGCTCGCTGCCTCGGCGCGCATCGTCGGAGGGCTTGCCAGTGCCGACGAGGTCCGCCGTCCCGTCGAGGACATGCGCGGGAGGGTCGAAACCGCCCGCCGCATCCTGCCGAAGGGCCGCAATTTCCATTGATAAATCCGGCTTCCCGCAGGTTTCACGACCAGTATTCTATCGATGAAAAGCGATTCATCGTTCGATTGATCGATATTTTCCGAAGCGAAAGCCTGCTGCTATGAATCCCGGACCTCGGGATCGAGGCTCAGCGGGGGCTTCAGCGCATGAACACCTATGACAGCGGCCGGCTCAATCTCCCCTTCGTCGGCCATTGCACCTTCGCCAAGAGCCCCGTCTGCCTCGACTGGGACAGCATCGACGCCGATGTCGCGGTGCTCGGCGTTCCCTACGACATGGGCACGCAGTTCCGGCCCGGCGCCCGCTTCGGCCCGCGCGCCATCCGCGAGGCCTCGACCCTGTTCTCCTTCGGCCACGGCGGCGCCTACGACCACGAGGACGACGCGGTCTACCTGCCCGCCGACCAGGTCCGCATCGTCGATGTCGGCGATGCCGATATCGTCCACACCGACACCGTCGCCAGCCACCGCAACGCCGAGGCCGCGGTGCGCAAGATCCTCGCCGGCGGCGCGCTGCCGCTGGTGCTCGGCGGCGACCACGCGATCAACATTCCCTGCGTCCGCGCCTTCTCCGACGAGAAGCCCATCCACATCGTCCAGATCGACGCCCATCTCGATTTCGTCGACGTCCGCCACGGCGTCACCGAGGGGCACGGCAATCCGATGCGCCGCGCCGCCGAGCAGGCACATGTCACCGGGCTGACGCAGCTCGGCATCCGCAACGTCTCCTCGACGGCGCGCGAGGGCTATGAGGACGCGCGGTCGCGCGGCTCGCAGATACGTTCGGTGCGCCAGTGCCGGGCGCTCGGCGCGCGAGGCATGCTCGACCTCGTGCCCGAGGGCGCGCGCTACTACGTGACCATCGACATCGACGGCTTCGACCCCTCCATCGCGCCGGGCACCGGCACGCCGAGCCATGGCGGCTTCCTCTACTACGAGGTGATGGAGTTCCTGCAGGGGCTGAGCCGGCGCGGCGAGGTCGTCGGCATCGATCTCGTCGAGGTCGCGCCGGCCTACGACCCTTCGGGCGTCACTTCGATCCTCGCCGCCCAGGTGCTGATGAACTTCCTCGGCTACATCTTCCACGAAAAGCGGCGGAGCGCCGGCTAGACGCTAAGGGAGCGCATGGGAGAACGCATGATCGCCAATCCGATAAGCTGGCCCGACGGCACGAAATGCGCCGCCGCCATCACCTTCGACATGGATGCCGACAGCCTCGTTCATATCGCCGGGCCGGGACGCGCGCCGAAGCTGGTCTCGGCCACCTCCATGCTGCGCTACGGGCCCGAGGTCGCCATCCCCCGCATCCTGGAGACCTATCGCAGGCTCGAGATCCGGCAGACCTTCTTCATCCCCGCCTGGTGCGCGGAGACCCATCCGAAGGCCGTCGAGGCGATCGCCGAGGCCGGCCACGAGATCTCGCTGCACAGCTACATCCACGAGTATTCATACGATCTCTCGCGCGACGAGGAGGCCTATCTGCTGTCGCGCGGCGCGGAGATCCTCGAGAAGGTCGCCGGTACCCGGCCGCGCGGCTGGCGGGCGCCGATGTATTCCTTCTCGCCGGCATCCGGCGAACTGCTGGCGGAGGCCGGCTTCACCTACGATTCCTCGCTGATGGGCGACGACATTCCCTATCTGCTGGAGACCCCGAAGGGACGGCTGGTCGAGCTGCCGACCCACTGGGGCATGGACGACTATCCGCAATACGCCCAGACCCCCGAGCTCGACTACGCGATGCCGGTCCGCGCCCCGCGCGAGGCCATCGCCAACTACACCGACGAGTTCGAGGCGCACTACGCCCATGGCGGCATGTGGATACCGGTCTGGCATCCCTTCCTGACCGGGCGCCTGACGCGCTGGCACCACATAGAGAAGATGCTGGAGGGCTTCCGCGAGCGCGGCGACGTGTGGTTCGCGACGCTCGGCGAGATCGCCGACCACACGCTCGCCTGCGAGAAGGCCGGCACCTATGCGCCGCGCGTCTGCAGGGTTCCGTTCTACGACCGGCAGGTGGCGATGATGCCGCTGCCGCGCAAAGGCGGCTGACCGGCCGCGAAGGGGAGGGATCGCCATGGATGCGAGTTTCGAGCCCGTCACGTCGAAGCCCTATCACGTGCGCTTCGACAATGGACGCCACCACCGCGCCAAGCTCGGCTTCGTGGTGCTGGCGATGGAGCAGACCGTCGAGGACGACGTCTACAAGCTGGTGCCGCCCGGCGTCGGCGTGCATTTCTCGCGCGTGCCGATGTCCAACGACGCGACGCTGGACACGCTGCGGCAGATGGCCGGCGGCATCGAGGGCGCGGCCGGGCTGCTGCTGCCCGACGACGATCTCGACGCCTGCTGCTTCACCTGCAATTGCGGGGTCATGGTGATCGGCGAGGAACCGGTGATGGCGTCACTGAAGCGCGCCAAGCCCGAGGCCGAGCCGACCACGGTGATGACCGGCGTCGTGCGCGCCCTTCGCGCCGTCGGCGCGAAGCGGATCGTCGTCGGCACGCCCTATCTCGACGAGGTCAACACCCATGTCCGCGCCTTCCTCGCCTCGAAGGGCTTCGACATCGCCGACATCCAGGGCCTGAACCTGCGCACCAACAAGGAGATCGATACCGTCGAGCCGGAATTCCTGCTGGAATTCGGTGCCAGCATCGACCGGCCCGACGCCGATGCGCTGTTCATCTGCTGCGGGGCGCTGCGCAGCCTCGACATCGTCGACGCGCTGGAGAAGCGGATCGGCAAGCCGGTGATCGTCTCCAACCAGGCGATGATGTGGGACTGCCTGCGCCGCGCCGGCATCGACGACGTGATCGAGGGCTATGGCCGCCTGTTTCAGCTCCGGCGGCGCGATGCCGGGCTGGAAGGCTGATTGACCAGCGTATCGGGGCTCTCGCCGAAGACCTCGATCATGTCGTTGCGGAAGTGCCGCACGGCGAGCGACTGCCGCTCGCTCTTGCGCGAAAGGAGCTCCAGCGTCGAGTCGAAGCGGAGCCGCTCGCTCATCAGCGGTCGCATCCGGTCGCTGTCGGCCCACTGCGCCGCGAAGTGCTCGGGCAGGTAGCCGATATACTCGCCCGACAGCACGAGGATGGCGACCGCCTCCATGAACTCCGCCAGTGCCGCCGGCTGCATCGAGCCAATTTCCGGCAGCAGCTCGTCGGGCACGTAGGGGCGCTTCACCAGCTGGCAATCGATGATGTCCTCGATGCGCACCGCCTCGGGCTCCTTTTCGAACAGCGGGTGCCCGCGGCCGCAATAGAGGAACTGCTTCTCGGTGACGAGCCGCAGATAGTCGATCCCCGAGAGCTGCTGGGTGTATCCGCCGATTCCCAGATCGAACCGCCCCTCGAAGACGCTGCGCTCGATCTCCGCCGGAGTCGCGATGTGCAGATGGATGCTGACCTCTCCCTGGCGCTTCTCGAAGCGGGCGATCGTCTCGCTGAGCGGGAAGCCGGGATTGGTGACGACGCTGTCGACCATGCCGATATGGATCTCGCCCGACAGCCTGCCGCGCAGCGCGTTAACCTCCGAGCTGAAGGAATCGATCGAGCGGAACAGCCGCTGCGCGGCCTCGTAGACCTCGCGCCCCTGCGGCGTCACCCGGAAGCCGCCGCGGCCGCGCTCGCACAGCCGCATGTTCAGCCGTTCCTCCAGCGCCGCCATGTGGGCGCTGATCGTCGACTGGCCGATATTCATGGTGATCTGCGCTGGCGTGAATCCGCCGCTCTCGACCACCGTCATGAACACGCGGAGCAGCCGCAGGTCGCTCTGGCTGAAGTTCTGTTTGGCCAGCATGGCGCGGTTTCAGTTCGATCCATATCAATGTGAATTCAATAACTTTGATATTTTTCGGAGATAGGACGGGTGTCAAGATGAGACTGTCGACGCGCATGACGTTACGGAACGGATGGCGCGGCGACGAGGGGAAACAGGGGAGTGCGCCTCGGTGTCGGTAATGATGTCGGAGCTTAGCTGGGACGAGTACCAGCGTCGTATCCGCGACGATGCCATTGTCCTGCTGCCGGTCGGCGCGGTCGAGCAGCACGGGCACCACCTGCCTCTCGGCACCGACTGGATGATGGCGACCTACATGGCCCGCCGCGCCGCCGAGAATATCGGCGGCATCGTCGCCGCCCCGATCTCCTACGGATACCGCTCGCAGGTGCGCACCGGCGGCGGCGCCCATCAGTGCGGCACCACCAATCTCGACGGCGCGACCCTGATCAGCCTCGTCAAGGATGTGATCAAGGAGCTGGCCCGCCACGGCGCCCGCAAGATCGCCGTGATCGACGGCCATTTCGAGAACCGCTTCTATCTCGACGAGGCCTGCTTCCTGGCCATTCGCGAGCTTCAGTGGGCGGGCATCGAGGATGCCCGGATCCTGAAGATGATCTACGCCGAGAAGATCAGCCCGGAGACGATGGACAAGGTCTATGCCGGCGGCGACTATCCCGGCCTCGACCTCGAGCATGGCGGCATCCTCGAAACCGCGATGATGCTCTACTGCTATCCCGAACTCGTTCATCTCGACCGCGTCAAGGACGAGCCGCTTCCCGTCTTTCCGCCTTACGATCTGTTCCCCGGCAATCCGGAGTGGGTGCCTTCGTCTGGCGCCCTCTCGTCGGGAAAGCTGGCGACGGCGGAGAAGGGAAAGCTGCTCGTCGAGGAATTCGTCGCGACCGTGACGGAGTCGCTGCGCAGGGAGTTCCGCGAGCCTGCGTGACGGCACAACAACAAGAAGACTGCCGAGAATTTTCGTTTCGCCCAAGCCCCACTTCCA
>JBFWXZ010000035.1:0-21895 GCA_050186955.1 Flavobacteriaceae bacterium | reverse complement strand
AACCTGCGAGGAAGGTAGTCCCGTCTAAGTAAACAACGCCTTAAGCATTTTAGACGAATGCCGAATTTTCGACATTAATTTCAAATCGGCGCCGCCCGGCCGTCGCGACCTGGAGCGGCTCACGGCTTGCTGGAAAACGGTTCTGTTTCACGGCCGGCGAGGCGATCCGGGCGTCCGCTTAGCCGAAAACCCGAAGGGCCAGAGCCTTTTGCAGCAAGCCGTGAGCCGCTCTAGAGATGCGCCGCCTTGCCCGGCACCATGGCGACGAAGCGCACCGGCAGCAGCCGCGTCTCGCTGAAGCTCGCATCCTCGTTGCGCACCACGCGGACGAGTTGCTGGTCGCCGTCATGCGGGCCGACCGGGGAGATCAGGATGCCGCCGGGCTTGAGCTGCTGCTTGAGCTTCTCCGGCACTTCCAGCGCCGAGGCGGTAACGATGATGCGGTCGAAGGGCGCCTGCGCCGGCCAGCCGTCATAGCCGTCGGCGTTTATCAGCGTGGCGTTGGAGATGCGCAGCGCCGCCAGCCGCTTCTCGGCCGCCGCCATCAGCGAGCGGTAGCGCTCGATGGAATAGACGCGGCGGCAGATGCGCGCCAGCACGGCCGTCTGGTAGCCGCTGCCGGTGCCGATCTCGAGCACCTTGTGACGGTCGTTCAGCTTCAGCGTCTCGGTCATGTAGGCGACGACGAAGGGCTGTGAGATGGTCTGGCCGCAGTCGATGGGCAGGGCGCGGTCGTCGTCGGCGATGTCGGCGAGCGCGGGATCGACGAAGAGCACCCGTGGTGTCTTCTCGATGGCCTTCAGCACCGCCGGATCGAGGATGCCGCGGGCGCGCAGGTCGAGGACGAGGCGGGCGCGGGCGACGTCGCCGCCATCGTCGCCGTGCGGTTCGCCGCCTGCCGTCACCGCATGGCTTCCCGCAGGCGGTCGCGGGCGCCGTCGTCGGTGAGGTCGAGCGCCAGCGGCGTCACCGAGATGCGGCCGTCATAGACCGCGCGCAGGTCGCTGCCCTGCGGCGGGTTGGAGAGCTTGCGGGCGAACCCGAGCCAGTAATAGGGGTTGCCGCGCCCGTCCTTGCGGCCGTCGAGATAGAGCAGGTTCTGGTCGCGCTTGCCCTGCCGCGTCACCTCGGTCCCGGCGACGTCGCCGGGATCGCAGTTGGGGAAGTTGACGTTCATCACCACGCCGGGATCGTCCATCACCGTCAGCAGCTTGCGGATGGTTTCAGGGCCGTGCGCCTCCGCCGTCTCCCAGCGGATCTCCTGGCCCTCGCCGAAATTGTAGGCCTGGCTGAGGGCAATCGAGCGCACGCCGAGCAGCGCGCCCTCGAAGGCGCCGGCGATGGTGCCCGAATAGGTGACGTCGTCGGCGAGGTTCTGCCCGCGATTGACGCCGGACAGCACGAGATCCGGCGGGTCCTCCAGCAGGATGTGGCGCACGCCCATGATGACGCAGTCGGTGGGCGTGCCCTGCACGGCGTAGCGGCGCTCGGATACCTGCCGCAGCCGCAGCGGGTTGTTGAGCGTCAGCGAATGCGAGGCGCCGCTCTGGTCGGTCTCGGGCGCGACGATCCACACGTCCTGGCTGAGTTCCAGGGCGATCCGCTCCAGAACCTTCAGCCCCGGCGCGTGGATGCCGTCGTCATTCGTCACCAGGATGCGCATCGCCCTGCCCCGCTTGCCTGTCCGTCGCGCCTCAGCCGGCGCGCGCGATCCGCTCGATGCCGCCCATATAGGGGCGGAGAGCCTCGGGAACGACGACGCTGCCGTCCTCGCACTGATAGTTCTCCAGAATCGCGACAAGCGTGCGTCCGACCGCGAGGCCGGAGCCGTTCAGCGTGTGCACGTGGCGCACCGGCGAGCCGTCCTTCGGCCGGTAGCGCGCGTTCATGCGTCGCGCCTGGAAGTCGCCGCAGACCGAGCAGCTCGAAATCTCGCGATAGGCGTCCTGCCCCGGCAGCCAGACCTCGAGGTCGTAGGTCTTGCGCGAGGCGAAACCCATGTCGCCGGTGCACAGGGTGACGACGCGGTAATGCAGGCCCAGCCGGTCGAGGATCATCTCGGCGCAGCCGCGCATGCGCTCCAGCTCGGCCTCCGATTCCTCCGGCGCGGTGATCGAGACGAGCTCGACCTTGTAGAACTGGTGCTGGCGGATGATGCCGCGGGTGTCGCGCCCCGCCGCCCCGGCCTCGAGGCGGAAGCACGGCGTGCCAGCGGTGAAGCGCATCGGCAGCGCCTGTTCCTCGACGATCTGCTCGCGCGCGAGATTGGTCAGCGGCACCTCGGCCGTCGGGATCAGCCAGAACCCGTCGACGGTCTGGAACTGGTCCTCGGCGAATTTGGGAAGCTGCGCGGTGCCGAACATGGTGTGGTCGCGCACCAGCAGCGGCGGGTTGACCTCGGTGTAGCCGTTCTCGCCGGTATGGGTGTCGAGCATGAACTGCGCGATGGCGCGCTCCAGCCGGGCGAGCGGCCCGCGCATGACGACGAAGCGCGCGCCGGAAATGCGGCCCGCTGCGTCGAAGTCCATCATGCCGAGCCCCTCGCCGATCTCGAAATGCTGCTTCGGCTGATAGGCGAAGGACGGCTTCTCTCCCTTGACGTGGAGAACCGGGTTGTCGCTCTCGTCCGCGCCGTCGGGGGCGCTGTCGAGCGGCATGTTGGGAAGCCCGGCGAGCGCCGATTCGAGCGCCTCGGTGAGCTTGCGCTCCTCCTCCTCGCCGCTCTGGACGAAGGATTTCAGCTCGGCGATCTCGGCGATCAGCGCCGCCGCACCCGCCTCGTCGCCCGAGGCCTTGGCGGCGCCGATGGCCTTGGAGGCGGCGTTGCGGCGCTCCTGCGCGTCCTGCAGCTTCTGGATATGGGCGCGGCGCGCCTCGTCGAGCGCGATCAGGGCGCCGGCCGCCGGCTCGAGGCCGCGGCGGCGCAACGCCCGGTCGAATGCTTCAGGATTGTCCCTGATCCACTTGATGTCGAACATGTTGAACCTGCCTGCTGAAACCCCGCCGAACCGGCGGGAACCGGCATGCCGCGAGCCGCTTGCCCCCGAAAGCCGGAATCAGGCGCCGGCGTCTGCTTCGCGGGTCTTCTCCTCCGCCTCGCGGCGGCGTTCGACCTGGCGTACCGATAGGATGGAGAGTTCGTAGAGAAGCAGTGTCGGCAACGCAAGACCGATCTGGCTCACCGGGTCCGGCGGCGTGAGGAAGGCGGCAAGCAGGAAGACGAGGACGATGGCGTGCTTGCGCTTGGCCCTGAGCCCGGCGGAACCGACGATGCCGGCGCGCGCCAGCAACGTCAGCACCACCGGCATCTGGAAGCAGATGCCGAAGGCGAAGATCAGCGTCATGATGAGGCTGAGATATTCGCTGACCCTGGCGACGAGCTGGATCTGCGCGACGCCCTCCCCGGTCTGCTCCATCGACAGGAAGAAGCTCATCGCCAGCGGCATGACGAGGAAATAGACGAGCGCGCCGCCGAGCAGAAAGAGGATCGGCGTCGCCACCAGGAACGGCAGGAAGGCCTTGCGCTCGTTCTTGTAGAGGCCCGGCGCGACGAACATGTAGAGCTGCCCGGCGATGATCGGGAAACCGAGGAAGAAGCCGCCGAACAGCGCCAGCTTGAACTGGGTGAACAGATATTCCTGCGGCGCGGTGTAGATCAGCTCGATGTCGCGGACGTTTCCGGCAGCCCGCTCATAGGGATAGAGCAGGATGTTGAAGATGTCGGAGGCGAAGAAGAAGCAGAAGATCGTGAAGATCGCGAGCGCGATCAGCGCCTTCATGAGGCGGTTGCGCAGCTCGATCAAATGTTCGATCAGCGGGGCCTTGGAGGCCTCGACCTCGTCGATTTCCTCGCTCATCGCCTAGGCCCTCGCGAATCTGCGGATGCGGTTACGCTGCATCGCCGCTCTTCGCCTCCGGGCCGGATTTCGATTTTGCCTTCGAAGGGGCCTTCGACGAGGCCTTCGGCTTTGCCTGCGCCGCCACCTTCGGCTCGCTTGCGGCGGGCTTCGACGCCGCGGCCGCCTGATCGACCTGCTTCTGCGCCTCGCCCGCCACCGACTTGCCGGCGTCGCGCAGCGGCTCCATCGCCTCGGAGACGGACTTGCCGAGCTGCTTGACGGGGTTGTCGCGGCTCACGCTCTCGATGTCGCGCTTGACGTCGTCGAGCTCGGCCTCGCGCAGCGCGTCGTTGAACTGGCGCTGGAAGTCGCCGGCCATACGGCGCACCTGGCCCATATAGCGCCCGAAGGTGCGCAGCACGCCCGGCAGGTCGCGCGGCCCCACCACCACGATGAGGATCACGGCGACCACGAGCATCTCGCTCCAGCCGACATCAAGCATTTCGGTTCACCGGTGAGCCAGCGGACCCGCGCGCGCTCGGCGCGCCGGTCTTCAGCCGGCCTTGGACTTGGACGCGCGGGCGGCCTTGGCCGGCTTCACCGGCTCCTGGGCGGCATGCTCGATGGTCTTGGCCGTCTGGGCCTCTTCCTCGGCGACCTGCTCGTCCTCGGACATGCCCTTCTTGAAGCTCTTGATGCCCTTGGCGACATCGCCCATCAGCTCGGAAATCTTGCCGCGCCCGAAGAGCAGCACGAGCAAGACGATCACGATCAGGATCTGGAACCAACTCGGGGCCATGAATTCTCCTCCAAAACCCGCAACATGGTGCGGTCAAACTGTTTTTCGGTCCGGCACCTTATATGGCGACGAAGCCCGCCGCAATAAAGTCACCGGCGGTCTCAGGCATCGAAAACGAGGATCCCGCGCGGATCGATGGTGACCGAAACATCGCTGCCGCGCTGCAGGTCGTCGGCAAGCCGCGAGCGGGCGACCAGCGGCAGCTCCACGCCCTCCACGGCAAGCTCCACATAGTCGATCTCGCCGATGAAGCGGCGGCCGGTGATGCGCCCGACCGGCTGGATCGGCGCGCCGTTGGAGGGCGCGACGACGAGGCCGTGGGGACGGATGCCGACATGGTAGGAAGCGCCGGCGCGGGCGCCCTGGTGGCCGACGATTCCGAGCGCCGTCCTGACGCCGGTATCCGTGCCAACGCCCTGGATAAGGTTGATTTCGCTGAAGAAACGGGCGACCTCGATATCGGCCGGGTGATGGTAGAGCTCGCGCGCGGTCCCAGTCTGCGCGATCCTGCCGCCGCGCATCAGCACGATGCGGTCGGCGAGTTGCATCGCCTCCTCCGGGTCGTGGGTGACGATGATCGAGGTGGCGCGCGTCTCGCGCAGGATCGCCAGCGTCTCTGAGCGCACCTCGTCGCGAAGCCGCCTGTCGAGCCCGGAAAACGGCTCGTCCATCAGCAGGATGCCCGGGCGCGGCGCGATCGCGCGGGCGAGCGCGGTGCGCTGCTGCTCGCCGCCGGAAAGCTCGTGCGGGTATTTCTCGGCATATCGCTCCAGGCCGACGCGGGCGAGCGCCGCCAGCGCCGCCTCGCGCGCCTCCGCCGCCGGCAGCCGGGTCAGCCCGAAGGTGACGTTCTTCAGGATCGTCATGTGCGGAAACAGCGCATAGTCCTGAAAGACAAAGCCTATTCCGCGCCGCTCCGGGGGGACGTGGACGCCCGGCCCGGTCATCCCGACGCCGTCGATGGCGACCGTTCCGGCCTGCGGCCGCTCCAACCCCGCGGCAACGCGCAGCAGCGTCGACTTGCCGCAGCCCGAGCGCCCCAGCAGGCAGACGATCTCGCGCGGCGCGATCTCCAGGTCGATATGTTCGAGGGCGGGATTGTCGCCATAGCTGTGGGCGACGCCGGAAAGCTGCAGGCTCGATGCGATGGAGGCGCCTGCGGTGCCGCGCCTTCCCCAGTCCGGGGAGGCGGTTTGCGGCCTGTCAGCCACGGCCCTCTCCCGCCGCCTCGGCAAAGGCGAACTCCGCGTCGAGGTCGCCTTCCGTCTCCTCGCCCAGATCGTCGGGATCAAGCGGGTCCTCGTCGGGGCCGAGCTCGGAATCGTCGGGCTGCGGGACGCTGAAGCCCGGCGGCAGCGTCAGGTTCAGCAGGCCGGAGCCCTTGAGCTCGTCGAGGCCCGGCAGGTCGCGCAGCGATTCCAGGCCGAAATGGTCGAGAAACTCGGGCGTCGTGCCGTAGGTCACCGGGCGGCCCGGCGTGCGGCGGCGGCCGCGCATGCGCACCCAGCCGGTCTCCATCAGCGCGTCGAGGCGGGCGCTGACGCCGCGGATCTCCTCGATCTCGGCGCGCGTCACCGGCTGGTGGTAGGCGATGATCGCCAGCGTCTCCAGCGCGGCGCGCGAGAGGCGGCGCTCGTCGGTCTGGTCGCGCTGCAGCAGGAAGGCGAGATCGTCGGCGGTGCGGAAGCGCCAACGATCCCCCACCCGCACGAGGTTGACCCCGCGCACCGCGTAGTCGCGCTGCAGGCATTCCAGCACCAGCGGAATGTCGGCGCCGCGCGGCAGGCGTGCCGCCAGGGTCTTCTCGTCGAGCGGCTCGGTGGCGGCGAACAGCAGCGCCTCGGCCATGCGCATGAGGTCGCGCAACGCCGTCGGATTCTGCTCCACCCGCTGTTCTGCCGTATCGTTCATCGACCGCCCGTTCCCTCAAGCCGGGACGCGCCCTGAGTTAACCATGCCCGCGCGGCGGTCAAGGGGGCGGCGTTCACGATCGTGGCCCCTCGGGCCGGCGCCGAACGTAGAGCGGCGCGAAGGCCTTCTCCTGCCTCAGTTCGGCCGCGCCCTCGCGGACCAACTCCAGGCTCGCGCCGAAGCTCGAGGCGAGAACGCTGGCGCGGGCCTGCGGGTCGTCGATGAAATCGGCGAGGAAGCGGTCGATGGGCGTCCAGTCGGCGATCTCGCCGAACATCGCCTCGATGCGCCGCCGCGCCTCCTTCAGCGTCCACACGGTGCGCGGCTTCATGACGATGCGCTGGTCGATGCCGCGCTGGCGCTGGTCGGCATAGGCGCGCAGCAGATCGTAGAGATCGGCGACGAAACGGGTGTGGCGAAGCAGCGTCACGCCCTCCGGCTCGCCGCGCGGAAACACGTCGCGGCCAAGGCGGTTGCGGTTGATCAGCCGCGTCGCCGCGTCGCGCATTCCCTCCAGCCGCCGCAGCCGGAAGGCCAGCACCTCGGCCAGCACCTCGCCGCTCGGCTCGTCGTCCTCGGGCTCGGGGATCAGCAGCCGCGACTTCAGATAGGCGAGCCAGGCGGCCATGACGAGATAGTCGGCGGCAAGCTCCAGGCGCAGCCGGCGCGCCTCGGCGATGAAGGCGAGATACTGCTCGACGAGCGCGAGGATCGAAATCCGGGTCAGGTCGATCTTCTGATTGCGGGCGAGCGTCAGCAACAGGTCGAGAGGCCCCTCGAAGCCCTCGACATCCACGTTCAGCGTTTCGTGCTCGGGAACGGCGCGCGGCCGCGCCTCCTCGAAAAGCACCGTGTTGTCGGTCATGCCCGAAACCTTCCGGAATGTCTGTCCCGGCTCTAGCCCACCGCCGGCGCCGAATCGAGGCCGAGAAGCTGGCCGAACTCGCGCCGCAGAGCCTCCGCATTGTCGGAAACCCGCCGCGGCCATGCAAGCGCGGCCTCCGCCCTTTGCAGCGCCTTTCCACCGAGTTCGCCGGATTCCTCGGCGACCGCGACCATCTCGTCCATCTCGCCGTTGCAATGCAGGGCGATATCGCAGCCCGCCGCGAAGGCGGCGCGGGTGCGCGCCCGCATGGCGCCGGAAAGCGCCTTCATCGACAGATCGTCGCTCATCAGCAGGCCGTCGAAGCCGATGTCGCCGCGGATGACCGCGTCCACGAGATGCTTCGACGTTGTCGCCGGGCTGTCGGGATCGAGCGCCTCGTAGACCACGTGGGCGGTCATTGCCATCGGCAGGCCGGCGAGGCCGCGAAACGCCGCAAAATCGGTCTCCGCGAGTTCCTCGGCGGATGCCGAGACGCGCGGCAGCTCGAGATGGCTGTCGGCGAGCGCGCGGCCGTGGCCGGGTATGTGCTTGACGATCGCCGCGACGCCGGCGGCGCGAAGCCCCTCGGCCGCCTCGCCGGCAAGCTCGGCGACGATCTCCGGCCTGTCGCCATAGGCGCGGTCGCCGACGATGTCGTGGGCGCCGTCGATCAGCAGGTCGGCGACCGGGAAGCAGTCGACATTGATGCCGAGCGCGTGCAGATCCTCGCCGATCAGCCTGCCGCTGAGCCAGGCGGCGCGGCGCGCGGCGGCGGGATCGTCGCGGTGCAACTCGCGGATCGCGCCGGCCGGCGGCATGTCGTGCCAGTGCGGCAGGCGCAGGCGGCGAACGCGGCCGCCCTCCTGGTCGATCAGCACCGGCGCGTCCTCGCGGCCGTTCAGCTCGCGGAACGACCAGACGAGGCGCTCGAGCTGGCGCGGCGTGTCGATGTTGCGGGCGAAGACGATCAGGCCCCAGGGATCGGCTTCCCGCAGGAAGGATCGCTCGTCGGGCGAGATCGTCGGGCCGGCTATGCCGGTGATGAAGGAAAGCGTGGCCATCGGCCCGCGGCTTTAGGCTGCGGGCCGACGGGGGTCAATAGCGCTTGGGCTTCAGTTGCGGCGGACGAAGCAGTCGAGACCCGCCGATTTCAGGCGGCCGCACAGGGCGCTGGCGTCCTGCTGGGTCGCCATCGGGCCGACGCCGACGCGGTAGAACACGCCGCGGTCGCCGAGGTCGGCGCGCTGGACGCTGGTCTTATAGTTGCCGAGCGCCGAGCCGTAGCGCGACTGGATGGAGGACGCGGCGGCGGCGGCGAGTTCCTCGCTCTTGCGCGAGGCGACCTGGACCACATAGGCGCCGGCCGGGATCGACGCGACCTCGGGCGCCGGCTGCTGTGTCGCCGGGGCAGCGGCGGCGGCCGGCTGCGGCGCGGGCTGCGCGCTGGCGACGCGGGTCGGCTGCGTCGAGATCGGGCGCGACGGGTCGCTGAGCGGTATCGTCCGCACCGGCTGGGTCGGAATGCGGCTCGGCTGCGCGGCGGCGGGCTGGGCGGCCTGCTGCTCTTGGCCGGCGAGCGCGGTGCTCGGCGCGGCGCCGGGCGTCAGCGAGATCGGCCCGCTCTCGCTGCCCGAAGGCTGCGCGGCGCGCACGGGCGCGGCGGGCGGCGTGAAGGTCGGCTGCGCCGGTGTTTCGGCGCCGTTGTCGGCGACGATGGTCGCGGTCGGCTCCGGCTCGGCGGGCGCGGGAACCGGTTCCGGCGTCACCGGCGCCTCGGGAATGCCGACCATGGTGCCGTCCGGCTTGACGACGACGGTCTTGACGCGCTTCGGCTGGTCGGGAACGGGGGCCGCGCCCTCGCCTTCCGACATGGTGCCGCGCGGCACGGCGGCGGGGCCGATCACGCGGACGCCGCCATTCTCGCCGGTCGTCGTCTCGACCTGCTCCTCGCGCGACACGACGCGTTCCTCGGGCTTCTGCTCGTTGCCCTCGAGGCGGTCGTAGACGAGCTTGTTCTGGTTCGGGATCTCGGCGCCGCCGGGGTTCTCCGGCTGCGCCTTGGTGTCGCCGGCGTCGGCCTTGATGGTCGGCGGCGGCGAATTGCTGTCGGAGCCGAAGATGCCGTTCCAGGCGAGCGTCGCCGCGCCGCCGAGCACCATCAGCCCGACCAGCATGCCGACGACGAAAAGGCCGCGGCGGCTGCCGGAAGCCGATCCGTGCTCATAGGCGGCGTCGCCCTCATAGGGCGGAAGGTGTCCGGATTCGTCGAACTCGGGATCGAAATCGGCGAAATCCGGTTCGCGGGAAGGCTCAGGCCCGCGCCATTCGGCGGCCGGCGCGGGCTGCTGCTCGCGGCGCGGCGCGGCATCGCGCGGGAAGGTTCCGTTCGACGGCGAGGCGTAGGCGGCAGCCGGGCGCGGCGGCATCGCCGGCGTCTCGCTCCTGGCGGGCTGCTCGCTTCTGGCGGGCTCCGCCCTGGGCTGGGCCTGCACGGGCTCCTCGTAGGTCTCGCCCGCGAGGTCGGATTCCAGGCCGGCGACCGTATCGGCGATCAGCAGGTCGAAATCGGTCTCGACATGCTCGGCTTCGGCGGCGCGAGCGGCCACGTCATCGCGCGGCGGCTCGTGGCGGTGAACCGCCGGCGCAGGCGCGGGGCGCGCCTGGGGGAAGGTGCGCTGGGCGGAAGGATGGGCGCGAACGGGCTCGCGCGCCGGCACCGCTTCCTCCTCGATCTCGACATCCCCTATCGCGGCATCGTCCCAGCCGAAATCCGCCGCGTCGTCGCCCTCCTGCTCGATCGGCGCGGCATGGGCGGCGCTGATGTCGGCGAAGAGCCGGTCGACATCGGGCGAGGGATCGGGCGCGAACTCGGCGGCCTTACCGGCCGGCGACTCGTAGGGCGGCAGGTCGTAGGGGTCGCCCTCGGTATCGTCGATGGAAGGCGCGGGATGATATTGCCGCGCTTCGGCAACGGGTTGCGGAGTGTGGCTAAGAGCGGACTCGAGCTCATCGACGATCATGTCGGCGATGTCGTCGCCGCGCGCGGCCGCCGGCTGCACGGGAGGAGCAGCGGAGAGGTCGTAGTCGTCGGCCATTTCGGCGGCGACGTCCTCGTCCACCTCTTCAGGCGGCGCGGAAACGATCATCCGGGGACGCGGCGCCGGTTCGGTGGCGGCGGGCATCGGCCGCGCCGGCTCCTTCTTCGGCATGTCCGCGAAGGGGTCGCTATCGATCAGCCTCGCCAGTTCGGCGAGCGGGTCGCTGTCGAAGCGTCCCGGATCGTTCTTCGGCGTCCAGTCGTTATCCCGGCCCTGCTTGGCCCCAAAGGGTTCAGTCATCGGCGTTCCCGTCTCCGTCCTGCGGAACGGTACTGAAGTTTCCACCCTAAATATTCACGTCAGAGCCGCGTCATTCAACGCATTTCTTCCGCGGGCTCAACCCCAAGCACCCTCAATCCAAAGCCCAGAACACGGGTAACGGCTTCGACAAGCTGTATCCGCGCATGGGTCGATCCTCGGTCATCAGGGTGAATAAAACGTAATTGTGGCGCGTCTTTGCCGCGGTTCCACAAAGCGTGAAAGTCGCTCGCGAGCTCGTAGAGATAAAACGCCACGCGATGCGGCTCTTCGGCGCGCGCCGCCGATTCCAGCATGCGGCGATACTGGGCGAGCCGCTTGATCAGGCCGATCTCGGCCTCGTCGGAAAGCACCGAGAGGTCGGCGACGGCGGCCGGGTCGATGCCCGGGAACGCCTCCTGGGCGTTGCGCAGCACCGAGCGGCCGCGCGCATGGGCGTATTGCACGTAGAAGACGGGGTTCTCGCGCGACTGCTCGACGACCTTGGCGAAATCGAAGTCGAGCGGCGCCTCGTTCTTGCGGTAGAGCATCATGAAGCGCACGACGTCGCGGCCGACCTCGTCGACGACGTCGCGCAGGGTGACGAAGTCGCCCGCCCGCTTCGACATCCTGACCGGCTCGCCGTCGCGGAACAGCTTGACGAGCTGGCAGAGCTTCACCGTCAGCGTCGCCCTGCCCCCGGAAACCGCGCGCGCCAGCGCCTCCATGCGCTTGACGTAGCCGCCGTGATCGGCGCCCAGCACGTAGATCATCTCGTCGAAGCCGCGCTCGAACTTGTCGACGAAATAGGCGATGTCGGCGGCGAAATAGGTGTAGGAGCCGTCCGACTTGACCAGCGGGCGATCGATGTCGTCGCCGACGTCGGTGGAGCGGAACAGCACCTGCTCACGGTCCTCCCAGTCCTCGGGAAGCTGCCCCTTGGGCGGCGGCAGGGTGCCGCGATAGACGAGGCCGCGCTGCTGCAGCGCGGCGACCGCGTCGGCGATCTTCGCGGCATTGCCGGCATGCAGGGTGGCCTCGGAGAAGAACACGTCGTGATGGACATTGAGGGCGGCGAGATCCTCGCGGATCAGGTCCATCATCATCGCGACGGAGCGCTCGCGCACCGGCGGCAGCCATTCGGCTTCCGGCATGGCGAGCAGGCTGTCGCCGAACTCGGCCTTCAGCGCCTCGCCCACCGGCACCAGGTAGTCGCCGGGATAGAGCCCCTCGGGGATTTCGCCGATCTTCTCGCCGAGCGCCTCGCGGTAGCGCAGGAAGGCGGAGCGGGCGAGCACGTCGATCTGCACGCCGGCGTCGTTGATGTAGTATTCGCGGGTGATCGCGTGCCCCGTCACCTCCAGCAGATTGGCCAGCGCGTCGCCGAACACCGCCCCGCGGCAGTGGCCGACATGCATCGGCCCGGTCGGGTTGGCGGAGACGTATTCGACATTCACCTTGCGCCCCGAACCGATGTTCAGGTGGCCGTAGCCCTCGCCGGCGGCGATCAGGCCACCGAGCTGGCCGCGCCAGTAGGCGTCGTCGAGGCGGATGTTGAGAAAGCCGGGGCCGGCGATCTCGGTCGCGAGATCCTCGTCCCCGAGTTCGGCGGCGAGCTTCTCGGCGAGGTCGCGCGGCTTCACGCCGGCGGGCTTGGCGAGCACCAGCGCGGCGTTGGTGGAGACGTCGCCATGCGAGGCGTCGCGCGGCGGCTCGACGGCGATCGCCGCCATGTCGGCGCGGGCGGGCAGCACGCCCTGTTCGTGGAGCCTCGACAGGGCGGCGTCGAGCCGCCCCGTGATGTCGGCGAAAACGTCCATCGGCCGGACAATCCTCTTGTTTTTCGGCAGCGGTTGGTTCGGTTCGGCCGGGCGGCGGGCGCCCGGAACGGCGAGCCGCTATCGCAATTCAGGGGCGGCGTCAAACAGCCGCCGGTGCTCGGCAAGCGCATATCTGTCGGTCATACCGGCGATGTAGTCGGCGACGACGCGGGCGCGGGCGGCAACATCATTCGGGTCGGCGATCTCGGAAGCCCATTCCGCCGGCATGTCACCCGGCGCCTCGAGAAGCCGCGCGAAAAGCCGCGAGACGACGCCGGCCGCCTCGCGCATGATCGCGTCGACGCGCTTGTGGCGATACATGCGCGCGTAGAGGAAACCCTTGAGGTCGCGGATCTCGTCGGCCATCGATGGCGAGAAGGCGACGACCGGCCGGTCGAGCCCCCTCACCTCGTCGCTCGACGCCGCGCCGGACGCGCGAAGCCGCGCCGTCGTCTCGGCATGGACGTCCTCGATGGTCAGCGTGATCAGGCGGCGGACCAGCTCGTGGGCGGTGCGCGCCTCGCCGAGATCGGGCCATTCGGCGGCGACCGCCGCGAGGATGCGCCGGACCAGCGGCACCTCGGCGGCCATCTCGTCGCGGGTGAACAGCCCGGCGCGAAGCCCGTCGTCGGTATCGTGGGAGTCGTAGGCGATATCGTCGGAAATCGCCGCGATCTGCGCCTCGACGCTCGAATAGGACCACAGGTCGAGCGGCATCAGCGCGTCGAAGGAGGCGATGGCGGCGGGAAGCTCGCCCCCCGCATAGGGGCCGCAGGGCGCGCCGTCGCGGGTCGTCAGCGGCCCGTTGTGCTTGACGAGGCCCTCCAGCGTCTCCCAGGTCAGGTTCAGCCCGTCGAAGGCCGGGTAGCGCTTCTCCAGCCTTGTCACGACCGCGAGGCTCTGGGCGTTGTGGTCGAAGCCGCCATAGCCCTCCATGCAGGCGTCGAGGGCGCGCTCGCCGGCATGTCCGAAGGGCGGGTGGCCGAGATCGTGCGACAGCGCCAACGCCTCGGTCAGGTCCTCGTCCATCGCCAGCACGCGGGCCAGCGAGCGGGCGATCTGCGCGACCTCGAGCGTGTGGGTCAGGCGCGTGCGGTAGTGATCGCCCTCGTGGAAGACGAAGACCTGCGTCTTGTGCTTGAGGCGGCGGAAGGCGCTGGAGTGGATGACCCGGTCGCGGTCGCGCTGGAAGGGAGAGCGCATCGCGTGCTCGGGCTCGGCGAACAGCCGGCCGCGCGATCTCTCCGGATCGGCGGCCTGCGGCGCCGGCGTCTTCCTGAAGGTCATGCCGAGCCTCATGAGCCGTTCGTCCCGGCGGACGGGCCGCGCATGGCAGCCGCCGCCGCTCGCGCATTGACTGTATCCCGTTCGTGCATAGATTCTGCGTTCAGCAAGGGCAAGCGGCGATGATCGCATCCCGACCCGCCCTTTCGAGAGGACCAGCGATGAGCGAAACCAGCGTCACCGTCACCGACCGCGCCGCCGAGCGGATCAAGCAGATCGTCGAGAAGGAACCGGCGGGGACCGCCCTGCGCGTCAGCGTTTCCGGCGGCGGCTGTTCGGGCTTTTCCTACGGCTTCGACCTCGACCGCGAGCGCGCCAATGACGACCTCGTCATCGAGAAGGCTGGCGCCACCGTCCTCGTCGATTCGGTCTCGCTGATGTACATGACCGGCTCTGAGATCGATTTCGTCGACGAGCTGATCGGCGCGTCGTTCCAGATCAACAATCCCAACGCCACCGCTTCCTGCGGCTGCGGCACCAGCTTCTCCATCTGAGCCGCCGCGCCGTCCCCGTGTCCGATACTCCCCTGCGCATCGCCACCTGGAACATCAACGGCATCAAGGCGCGCATCGGCGTGCTGGAGGCGTGGCTGAAGGAGGCTTCGCCCGACATCGTCTGCCTGCAGGAGATCAAGTCGCAGGACGAGGTTTTTCCCGGCGAGAGCCTCGAGGCGCTCGGCTACAACGTCACCGTCCACGGCCAGAAGGGTTTCAACGGCGTCGCCATCCTGTCGAAGATGCCGCCCGAGGACGTGCTGCGCGGCCTGCCGGGCGGCGACGGCGACGACCAGGCGCGCTACCTCGAATGCGTGTTCTCGACCGCCCGCGGGGCGATCCGGGTGGCCTCGATCTATCTGCCCAACGGCAACCCGGTCGATTCGCCGAAATTTCCCTACAAGCTCTCCTGGATGGACCGGCTGGTCGCGCATGTGCGCTCGCGGCTGGCGCTGGAGGAGCCTTTCGTCATCGCCGGCGACTACAACGTCATCCCGACGCCGGCGGATGCCCGCTTCCCCGACAACTGGCGGGGCGACGCGCTGTTCCGGCCCGAATCGCGCGACAAATGGCGTGAATTCGCGGCCCTCGGCCTGACCGACGCCACCCGCGCGGTGGCCCCGCTCGCCGAAATCTACACCTTCTGGGACTACCAGGCCGGCGCCTGGCAGAAGAACAACGGCATCCGCATCGACCACATGATGCTGTCGCCGCAGGCCGCCGACCGGCTCGAGGCGGCGGGCACGGACAAGCATGTTCGGGGCTGGGAGAAGCCTTCCGACCACATTCCGGTATGGATCGATCTGGCGGCCTGAGGGGCGGCCGCGAATCCCGTGAACGCCTTAGAAGGGCTCAGCCGCCGCGCTTCATCCAGTCGCGGGCCAGGGCCTCGGCGTGGGAGTAGATTTCCGGGCTGAGGCGCTCGCGAGCCTGGAAGTGCAGGCCGAGCACCCAGTCGCGGTCCTTCGGCTCGGCGTGCTCCTTGGCGATGATCAGCCACATCATGCCGAGTTCGGGACGCGCCGGGACCTCGCCGCCGCGCAGCAGCATGTCGCCGAGCAGCGCCTGCGAGGGAACGTGGTTCTTGCGCGCGGCGAGGCTCAGCCACTTGGCGGCGCGGGACGGATCGCGGCTGACGCCCTCCCCGTCCAGATACATGCGGGCGAGGTTGTACTGGGCGTCGGGGTCGCCGAAATAGGTCGCCGCGTGGGTGAAGAGGTCGAGCGCCTGGCTGAAGTTGCGCTGGATGCCCGCCGACTCCAGTCCGCTGCGATAGTAGTTGCCGAGCTCCACGAAGGCGTTGGAGACGACGCTGGCCATCGGCGCGTTGGGATTGTCGCCGGCGTGCTGGTTGGCGATCTGTCGGAACAGGTTGAAGGCCTTCGCATCGTCCTCGGCGACGCCGTCGCCCGACGCGTACATCTTGCCGAGCTTCCACTGCGCCAGCGGGTGCCCCTTCTCGGCGGCCACCTCGAGCGCCGTCGCGGCGCGCTGCTTGTCGCCGCTCAGATAGGCCTGCGCGCCGACCCGAAGCGCGTCGCCCGGCTCGGAATCCGGGGAGATCGGCCGCGACGGGTCGAGCGCCAGCGCGCCGGTCGCGATGCCGGCGGTGCAAACGAAGCCGATGATCAGGCTACAGATCCGCATAACACACAGTTTCCACAGAGCCACCCGGATGGGTGACGGCGCCGCCGCGGGCCGGACCCGCGGTCTGCGCGAACTTCCAGATGGCGCCGGAGCGATAGTTGGTCTCGCGCGGCTTCCAGTCCTTCTTGCGGGCGGCAAGCTCCTCGTCGGACAGCTTGACGTCGATCGTGCCCTTGACGGCGTCGATCTCGATCACGTCGCCGTCCTTCAGGAGGCCGATGGGGCCGCCGACGGCAGCTTCCGGCCCGACATGGCCGATGCAGAAGCCCCGCGTCGCGCCGGAGAAGCGCCCGTCGGTGATGAGCGCCAGCTTGTCGCCCATGCCCTGGCCGTAGAGCGCCGCGGTGGTGGCCAGCATCTCGCGCATGCCGGGGCCGCCCTTGGGGCCCTCGTAGCGGATGACCAGCACCTCGCCTTCCTTGTAGGAGCGGTTGCGCACGGCCTCGAAGCACTGCTCCTCGGAGTCGAAGCAGCGCGCCGGGCCGGAGAAGGCCAGGCGCTGCATGCCGGCGACCTTCACGATCGCGCCCTCGGGGGCGAGGTTGCCCTTCAGCACGACGACGCCGCCGGTCGGGGTGATCGGCTCCTTCGGCAGGCGCACGACATCCTGCGCGTCGTTCCATTTCACGCTGGCGAGGTTCTCGGCGATGGTGCGGCCGGTGACGGTCATGCAGTCGCCGTGCAGATAGCCGGCCTCGAGCAGCGCCTTCATCACCAGCGGGATACCGCCGACCTCGTAGAGATCCTTGGCGACGTATTTTCCGCCCGGCTTGAGGTCGGCGATGTAGGGCGTGCGCTTGAAGATCTCGCCGACGTCGAAGAGGTCGAACTCGATGCCGCACTCATTGGCGATGGCCGGCAGGTGGAGGCCGGCATTGGTCGAGCCGCCGGTGGCGGCGACAACCGTCGCGGCGTTCTCCAGCGCCTTGCGGGTGACGATGTCGCGCGGGCGGATCTGGCGGGCGATCAGGTCCATGACCTGGCGGCCGGCGGCGGCGCAGAGCGCGTCGCGGATCTCGTAGGGCGCCGGCGCGCCGGAGGAATACGGCAGCGCGAGGCCGATCGCCTCGGAGACGCAGGCCATGGTGTTGGCGGTGAACTGGGCGCCGCAGGCGCCGGCGGAGGGACAGGCGACCTGCTCGAGCTCGTGCAGGTCCTCGTCGTTCATCTTGCCGACCGAATGCTGGCCGACGGCCTCGAAGACGTCCTGCACGGTGACCGGGTTGCCGCGGAAGGTGCCGGGCAGGATCGAGCCGCCATAGATGAAGATCGACGGCACGTTGAGGCGGCACATCGCCATCATCATGCCGGGCAGCGACTTGTCGCAGCCGGCCATGCCGACCAGCGCGTCATAGGCGTGGCCGCGAATGGTGAGCTCGACGGAATCGGCGATGACCTCGCGGCTGACCAGCGAGGACTTCATCCCCTCGTGGCCCATCGCGATGCCGTCGGTCACGGTGATGGTGCAGAACTCGCGCGGGGTGCCGGAAGCGCCGGCGACGCCCTTCTTCACCGCCTGCGCCTGACGCATCAGCGAGATGTTGCAGGGCGCGGCCTCGTTCCAGCAGGTGGCGACGCCGACCAGCGGCTGGCTGATCTGCTCGTCGGTGAGGCCCATGGCGTAGAGGTACGAACGGTGCGGCGCGCGCTGCGGCCCTTCGGTCACGTAGCGGCTGGGCAGTTTCGACTTGTCGAATACGCGAGCGTCCATCTCGTTCCTCTCCGTTCACGCGGCCTTCTCACACGGGGCCGCCAACGGACCTCACCTGCCATGCGGGGTGAGTGTTCACAACCTATTGCGACGATAGCGGGGCAAAACGCGCACAACCTGTTGCAGCGCGGCCACAGGCCCGCAAATCCGGGCCCAGAGCGTTATCGACGCCCGATACCATGCGAGCCGGTTTATGGCGCAAAAGCGGCAATCGGGGCATGTCGCACCCCGCGGCGTCGTTCTTCGCGACGCTGTTGCATTAGTGCAACAAGTGATCAGGCGATGCGGGCGAGAATGGATTCCAGCCGCGACAGCGTCTCGCGCGAGGCGGCAAGCCGCTCGCGCTGCTCGTCGACCACGTGGGCGGGCGCGCGGGAGACGAAATTGTCGTTGCCGAGCTTGGCCTCGATCCTGGCGATCTCGTCGCCGGACTTGCCGATCTCGCGCTTCAGGCGGGCCTTTTCCTCGTCGAGATCTACAATGCCCTCGAGCGGCAGCGCGACGACCTGGTCGCCGGTGACGATCTGGACCGAGCGCGCCGGCGCGGCCCCGGCATGGGAGGCGCCGGAAAGCCGCGCGAGGCGCAGCAGCGGCTCCTCGAAGCGTGCAGCCCTCTCCCGCGTCGCCTCGTCGGCGGCGACGAAGAAGAGCGGTATCTGCGCGCCGGCCGGCACGTTCATCTCGGCGCGGACCGAGCGGACCTGGGAGATCAAATTGACCAGCCAGTCGATGTCGTCGCGCGCCGCCGGATCGACGGCGGCGGAGGCCGCCGGCCACTTGGTCAGCATCAGCGACCGCGGACGCGCGGCGATCTGCTGCCAGAGCTCCTCGGTGACGAAGGGCATGAAGGGGTGAAGGATCTTGAGGATGAGATCCAGCACGTGGGCCGCGGTCGCCCGCGTCTCGTCCTTGGCGGCGCCGTCCTCGCCCATCAGCACCGGCTTGGAAAGCTCCAGGAACCAGTCGCAATAGGTGTTCCAGACGAAGCGGAAGGCGGCGTTGGCGGCGTCGTTGAAGCGATAGGATTCGAGCGCCGCGTCGACCTCGGCGACGGCCTCGCCGGCGGCGCCGACGATCCAGCGGTTGAGCGGCTCCGACAGCGCCGCGGGGTCGAAGCCCTCGACCGGCCGGCACTCGTTCATCTCGCAGAAGCGCGCGGCGTTCCACAGCTTGGTCGCGAAATTGCGGTAGCCCTCGACGCGGCTGGTCGCGAGCTTGATGTCGCGGCCCTGCGCGGCCATGGCGGCGAGCGTGAAGCGCAGCGCGTCGGCGCCGTAGCGGTCGATCAGCTCCAGCGGGTCGATGACGTTGCCCTTGGACTTCGACATCTTCTGGCCCTTCTCGTCGCGGACCAGCGCGTGGATGTAGACGGTGTGGAACGGCTCGACCGGGCTACCCTCCCCGTCCTTCATGAAGTGGAGCCCCATCATCATCATCCGGGCGACCCAGAAGAAGATGATGTCGAAGCCGGTGACCAGCACGTCGGTCTGGTAGTAGCGCTTTAGCTCCGCCGTCTCGTCGGGCCAGCCGAGCGTCGAGAACGGCCACAGCGCGGAGGAAAACCACGTGTCGAGGACATCGGGGTCGCGATCAAGGGGCTCGTCGCGCCCGTAGCGCTCGCGCGCCATCGCCTTCGCTTCCGCCTCGTCATGGGCGACGAAATGCTCCCCGTCCGGCCCGTACCAGGCCGGAATGCGATGGCCCCACCAGAGCTGGCGCGAGATGCACCACGGCTCGATGTTCTCCATCCAGTTGAAGTAGGTGTTCTCCCAGCTCTTGGGCACGAACTCCGTGCGCCCCTCGCGAACCGCCGCGATGGCCGGCTCGGCGAGCGTCTTGGCGTCGGCGAACCACTGGTCGGTCAGCATCGGCTCGATGACGACGCGGGAGCGGTCGCCGAAGGGCTGCATGATCTTCTTGTTCTCGACGAAGGGAACGTCGTTGCCCTCGGCATCCGTCTCCGTGACGGCGAGCCCGTCGGCATTGATCGCCTCGACGATCCGCTTGCGCGCCTCGAAGCGGTCGAGGCCGCGATACTCGTCGGGAACGAGGTTGATCGCGTCGACCTCGTTCTCGTCCGGCGTGGCGCCGGATTCGCGGATGGCGCGCGCCTTGGCCGCTTCCTCGGCATAGGGCGCGCCGTCGGCGCGGAGCGCGCCCCTGGTGTCCATCAGCCGATAGAGCGGGATGCCGTTGCGGCGGGCTACCTGGTAGTCGTTGAAATCGTGGGCGCCGGTGATCTTGACCGCGCCGGAGCCGAAGGCGGGGTCGGGATATTCGTCGACGATGATCGGGATCAGCCGGCGATGCTCCTTCGGCCCGACGGGAATCTCGCAGAGCTCGCCGACGATCGGCGCGTAGCGCGTGTCGGAGGGATGCACCGCGACCGCGCCGTCGCCGAGCATGGTCTCGGGGCGCGTCGTGGCGATGGAGATGTAGTCGCGCTCCTCCTCGAGCACGACGTTGCCGTCCTCGTCCTTCTCGACATAGGTGTAGGTCTTGCCGCCGGCCAGCGGGTATTTGAAGTGCCACATATGGCCGTCGACCTCGATGTTCTCGACCTCGAGATCGGAGATCGCGGTCTCGAAATGCGGGTCCCAGTTGACGAGCCGCTTGCCGCGATAGATCAGGCCCTGCCGGTAGAGGTCGACGAAGACCTTGAGGACGGCGGCCGAGAGCCCCTCGTCCATGGTGAAGCGCTCGCGCGACCAGTCGCAGGAGGCGCCGAGCCGCTTGAGCTGGTTGACGATGGTGCCGCCGGACTCTTCCTTCCACGCCCAGACGCGGCGGATGAATTCCTCGCGGCCGAGTTTGCGGCGGTCCGGCTCCTGGCGCTCCATGAGCTGGCGCTCGACGACCATCTGGGTGGCGATGCCGGCATGGTCGGTGCCCGGCTGCCAGAGCACGTCAAAGCCCTGCATCCGTTTCCAGCGCACCAGCACGTCCTGCAGCGTGTTGTTGAGCGCGTGGCCCATATGCAGCGAGCCGGTGACGTTGGGCGGCGGAATGACGATGCAGAACCTGTCGGCGCCGGGCCTGGCGTTGGCGCCCGCGCGAAAGGCCCCGGCCTCTTCCCAGCCGGCATAGATGCGCGTTTCCACGCGCTGCGGATCGTAGGCCTTCTCGAGCATCGTCAGAAACGTTCCTGCGGGATTTCGGGCGGCAATCGTAAATCCCAACAGCGGCGTGGGTGTCAACCGCGCAGCATGCCTGCGGCGGTCGACGGCTGCCGGTCAGCGGCCGCGGGTCACCCGCTCGATCTCGGCGCGGACGATCTTCTCCACCAGCGTCGGCAGGTTGTCGTCGAGCCACTGCTTGAGCATCGGGCGCAGCATGTCGGCGACGAGATCGTCGATGGTGCGGGAGTTGTTCGACAGCATCATGCCGGCCAGCGACGAGAAGGCGGAACGCACCGCCTCGCTGGAATCGGCGGAAAGCAGCGCCTCGGGCGCCGCAGCGGCTGCCGGCTTGGCGGCAGCCGGACGCGGCGGCGGCGCGGCGCGGACGGGTTCCGGCTCGGGCGCGGCTGCGGCCTGCTCCTCGGCGAAGCCGACCTCGTCGTCGAGCGCGTTGACCATCTCCATATGCGGGGCCGCGTCCTCTTCGGCCACCATGTCCTCGGTGAGTTCCATCACCTCCTCGGACTCGTCGGCTGCCTCGTCCTCGGCCTCGTCGCCATCGTCTGCGGCGGCGGGCTCGGCGGCCATCAGGCGGTCGATGTCGTCGGTCGACATCTCGTCGGAATCGTCTTCCTCGACCTCGACGGAATTGAAGATGTCGTCGACGGCGTCCTGCGAGGCGGTCGGCTCGGGTTTCGCGGCAGGCGCCTCGGCGACGGCGGCCGCCGGCGCCGGCTTGGCCGCGGCGGCGGGCTCGTCGGAAATGATCTTCCGGATGGAGGCGAGGATTTCCTCCATCGACGGTTCCTGGACCGCGCTCGTCTTACTCATCGAATTTCCGTTTCGCCGCATCTGCCCGCGTGATTCGAAAATCACGGTGCACCCCGAATGACTATGGCATGCCTGAATCGCCATGCAACCCCGACACGCGCAGCCATTGTGGAGATTGAATCTGATTAAGCCGTTACTGGCCGTCGGGCGTGCGCAGGCCGAACCACTTGTCGCGCACCTTCTCGTAGTGAACCTCGGGCCGGTAGGTCGCGACCGCCAGTCGCAGATTCTCCGCCGTCA
>JBFWXZ010000034.1:0-22457 GCA_050186955.1 Flavobacteriaceae bacterium | reverse complement strand
ACATCATAGGCGAAGACCGTCGCGCCGCTGCCCGCCGCCGCCTTCCTGAGGAGGGCGGATAGCCCGGCGCCGAAGAACATGTTGTCGCCGAGCACCAGCGCCACGTCGTCGTCGCCGATGAAATCGCGCCCGAGGATGAAGGCGTCGGCGAGGCCGCGCGGCGAGGCCTGCTCCGCGTAGTGAAGCGCCATGCCGAAGCGCGAGCCGTCGCCGAGCAGGCGGCGGAACAGCGGCAGGTCGTCGGGCGTCGAGATCACCAGCACCTCGCGGATGCCGGCGAGCATGAGCGCCGACAGCGGGTAGTAGATCATCGGCTTGTCGTAGACGGGGATAAGCTGCTTGGAGATGGCGAGCGTCGCCGGGAACAGTCGCGTCCCCCTGCCGCCGGCCAGCACGATGCCCTTGCGCGCCACGTCTTCAACTCCCCGATGCGTTGTCTTGCGGCGGCTCTGCCATGGAGGCGATGCAGCGCGCAACCCCGTCGCGCCATTCGGGCAGCGCGACCGCGTAGCGCTCTCTCGCCCGCGAGCAGTCGAGAACCGACCACGCGGGGCGCGGCGCGGGGGCGCCGAAGGCGGCGGTGGAGACCGGCAGGACGCTTGCCGGCACCGGCCAGCCGCGCCGCGCGGCATGGGAGAAGATCGCCAGCGCGAGGCCGTGCCAGGTCGTCGATCCGGCCGCGGCGAGATGCAGCACGCCGCCGGCGTCCGCCGCGTTCCCCGCGAAGCGGGCGGCGATCCGGAGCAGCCCGCCGGCGAGATCGCCGGCATAGGTCGGTCCGCCGGTCTGGTCGTCGACCACCCGCAGCTCCTTCTGCCGCGCGCCGAGCCGCAGCATGGTCAGCAGGAAATTCGACCCTGTCGCCGAATAGATCCAGGAGGTGCGGATGACGAGCGCGCGGGCGCCGGTTTCCAGCACCGCCTTCTCGCCGGCGACCTTGGAGCGCCCGTAGACGGATTTCGGCGAGAGCGGGTCGTCCTCGCGCCAGGGCCGGCCCGGATTGCCGTCGAAGACGTAGTCGGTGGACAGATGAAGCAGCGGCACGCCCGCCGCGGCGGCCGCCTCGGCGACCATGCGCGCCGCCGTGACGTTGAGCGAGAAGGCCTCGCCGGTCTGCGTCTCGGCGGCGTCGACGGCGGTCCACGCGGCGGTGTTGACGATCGCCGCCGGTGCGACGCGGCGGATCGCGGCGGCGAGCGCGTCGGCGTCGAAGATGTCGATGTCGTCGCGGCCGAACAGCACGCAGCCGTCGGGCGCGGCGGCGGCGAGGGCGCCGGCGAGCTGGCCGTTGCGGCCGATGACCATGATGCGCATGGTCAGCGCTTCAGCCCGAGGCGCTGGCCGCCATAGACGCCGTCGCGGATCGGCCGCCACCAGGCCTCGTTGTCGAGATACCAGCGAACCGTCGCCGCCAGCCCGCTGTCGAAACTGTGGGCGGGCTCCCAGCCGAGCTCGCGGGCGGCGCGCGAGGCGTCCATGGCGTAGCGCATGTCGTGGCCCGGCCGGTCGGTGACGTGGCGGATGAGGCCGCGGCGCGGGTCGGCGGCCGGCCGCAGCCCGTCGAGAAGGGCGCAGATCGCCTCGACCACCTCGATGTTACGGCGCTCGGCATTGCCGCCGAAATTGTAGCGTCCGCCATCGACGCCGCGGGTCAGCGCCATCCACAGGCCGCGCGCGTGGTCCTCGACATGCAGCCAGTCGCGGACGTTCTCGCCGCGCCCGTAGACCGGCAGCTCGCGGCCCTCCAGCGCGTTGAGGACGATCAGCGGGATCAGCTTCTCGGGAAACTGACGGGGACCGTAATTGTTGGAGCAGTTGGTGATGACGACCGGCAGGCCGTAGGTGCGCCCCCAGGCCGAGACGAGATGGTCGGAAGCCGCCTTCGACGCCGAATAGGGCGAGCTCGGATCGTAGGGCGAGGTCTCGCTGAAGAGCCCGTCGGGACCGAGCGAGCCGAACACCTCGTCGGTCGAGACGTGGAGGAAGCGGAAGGGCCGGGGATCGCGCTCCAGCGAGGCGCGGGCGGCCTCCAGCAGCTTCCATGTGCCGACGATGTTGGTGTCGATGAAATCGCCGGCGGAATCGATGGAGCGGTCGACATGGCTCTCGGCGGCGAGATGCATCACCGCGTCGACGGCTTCCTCCGAAAGCAGCCGCTCGACCAGCGCCCGGTCGGCGATGTCGCCCTCGACGAAGCGGTAGCGCGGGTCGCCGGCGACATCGGAGAGCGAGGCCGGGTTGGCGGCGTAGGTGAGCTTGTCGAGATTGACCACCCGGCAGCCGGTGTCAGCGATCAGATAGCGGCAGAGCGCGGAGCCGATGAAGCCGGACCCGCCGGTGGCGAGAACGGTTTTCGGGGCGAAGGAACCGCTCATGGCGCGGCGCCTTCCGCCGGCAGCGGCCGCAAGTCCTTCAGCGCCGGATAGGCGGCGTCGCGCGCGTTGACGGTGATGCTCCCGGCCTGCGGCCAGCCGATCGCCAGCGCCGGGTCGGACCACAGCAGGCCGGCCTCGTGCTCGGGCGAATAGGCGCCGTCGAGCAGGTAGGCGACCTCGCAGTCCGCCTCCAGCGTCAGATAGCCATGGGCGAAGCCGCGCGGCACGAAGAGCTGCTCGCCACGCTCCGCGGTGAGCTCGGCGGCAACGTGGCGGCCATAGGCCGGCGAGCCCTCGCGGATGTCGACGGCGACGTCGAGGACGCGGCCGCTGAGGCAGCGCACGAGCTTCGCCTGCATGTGCGGCGGGCGCTGGAAATGCAGGCCGCGCAGCGTGCCGCGCCCGGCCGTATAGGCGTGGTTTTCCTGCATCGCGGCGAAGGGCCTGCCGATCGCCGCCTCGCATTCGCCGCGCGTCCAGACCGGCGACAGCCAGCCGCGCGCGTCGCCGAAGCGCGGCGGGACGACGAGCACGGGCCCCTCGATGTCGAATGTCCGGGTCTGCACGCGGATCACCGCCTTTCCATGTCGGGGGCCTGCCTCATGACGGCGCGATGAGGAGGATGAAGGTGGCGGCGAGGACGGCGAAGACCGACAGCGCGGCGACGGCGGCGGGGCCGATGTCGCGGCGACTCGAGGCCTTCGGCGTCAGGCTGGCGTCGCGCACGCTGGCACGCGGCGGCAATTCGCCGCCGGCCGCGGCGGGCGGATCGAACTCGGCGATGACGCCCTCGACGATGCGCTCGATCTCGGCATGGGCGGCAGCCTGCAGGGCCGCCTCGTCGCCCTCTTCCACGGCCTCGCCGGGCGGCGCGTCGCCGGCTTCGGCCGCCGCCGGCGCGTCGGCGTAGCGCGCCTCGACCAGCACGACCGCCTCCTCCAGCTCGCGGGTGAGCGCCTGGCGCTCGGCCCAGCCGAGGCCGGAGCCCGGACGCGCGGCGATCCTCGCATATTCGTCGCGCACGCGCCGGTAGGCGGCGGCGCGCGCTTCGGCGTCATGCTCGGTCTCGGCGAGCATGCGGTCCAGCAGGGCGACGAAACGGTTCGGCAAGGAGCTGTCCGTATGGTGGCAAATTCCCGACGGCGCCTATAGAACACATGGCTTCGAGGGGCGGCAAGACGACGACAGAGAGGACGCCATGCAGTCGAAAATATGTCCGGTGGTGCTGAGCGGCGGCGCCGGGACGCGATTGTGGCCGCTGTCGCGCCGCGACCACCCCAAACAGCTCATCCCGCTGATCGGCGACCGCTCTCCCTTCGCCGACACGCTGCTGCGGGTCGCCGAGCCGAAAAGCTTCGACGCGCCGATCATCGTCAGCAACGAGGCCTACCGCTTCGCCATCGCCGACGAGATGGCGGCGCGGGGCATACGCGGCGAGATCGTGCTGGAACCGGAGGGACGCGATTCGGCGCCGGCGATCCTCGCCGCGGCGTCGATCCTCGCCGCCCGCGATCCCGCCACCATCGCCCTGGTGCTGCCCTCCGACCACCACGTCCCCGACGCCGCGGCCTTCCGCAAGGCGGTGCTCGGCGGCGCCGCGGCGGCGGCCGCCGGCTCCATCGTCACCTTCGGCATCACGCCGACGCGGCCGGAGACCGGCTACGGCTATATCCGCCCCGACGGCGAGCTGAAGGATGCCGCGCCGGCGCGCCGCGTCGCCCGCTTCATCGAGAAGCCGGACGCGAAGCGCGCCGCCGAGCTGATGGGCGAGGGCTGCCTGTGGAACAGCGGCATGTTCATGTTCCAGGCCGGGGCGCTGCTCGACATCGCCCGCGAATTGCAGCCGGAGATGGCGCGAAGCGTCGAGGAGGCGGCGAAGGCGCTGACCGTCGACCTCGGCTTCGTGCGTCTCGGCGAGGAGGCCTTCAAAGCCTCGCCGGCGCTCTCCTTCGACCACGCGATCATGGAGAAGACCGACCGCGCCGCCGTGGTGCCGGTCGATTTCCCGTGGTCCGACATCGGCACCTGGGAAGCGGTCTGGGCGCAGTCGGCGCGCGACGACAGCGGCAATACCGGCATCGGCGACGTGGTGATCGACGAGGCGCGCGACACCTATGTGCGCAGCGAGGGCCCGCTGACGGTGGTTTCCGGCGTCGAGGGGCTGAACGTGGTGGTGACGCCGGACGCGGTGCTGGTCGCCGGCCAGGGCGCGACGGCGCGCATCAAGTCGATCGCCGGCGACCTCGCCGCGAAGGACCGCCGCGAGGCGCTGCATCACCCGCAGGTGCACCGGCCCTGGGGCTTCTTCGAGAGCCTGCAGATGGGCGACCGCTTCCAGGTCAAGCGCATCGTGGTGAAGCCCGGCCACAAGCTGTCGCTGCAGAAGCATCACCACCGCGCCGAGCACTGGGTGGTGGTCAAGGGCACGGCGGAAGTGACCATCGACAGCGAGGTCGTGGTGCTGAAGGAGAACGAATCGACCTTCATCCCGCTCGGCGCGGTGCACCGGCTCGCAAATCCGGGGAAGATCCCGGTCGAGATCATCGAGATCCAGACCGGCAGCTATCTCGGCGAGGACGACATCGTCCGCTTCAACGACGATTACGGGCGCTGAGCGACGACGATCGTCTCCGGGCTTGCGTCGAGGGCCGGCGAGCCGTCCCAGTCGCCATTACAGGCCGCCACGGCGAGCCCGGCGGCGGCGACATGGGCGAGCGTCTCGTCGCGGTCCATGAAGCGGATCGTGTTGACGGTGCGGACAGCCTCGCCGTCGGAGAAGCGGAACACGGTGACATAATCGACCAGCGGCCCCTCGACGCGGGCGATGTCGTTATGAACCTCGACCGCGCCGACGCCGGCGACCTTCACCGTCTCGCGCGACTTCTCCGGCACCCAGCTCTCCCATTCGCGCGCCTTCGCGTTGCGGTTCTCGAAGGCGAAGCGACCGCCGGGCTTCAGGCGCTCGCGGACAGCGGCCAGCGCGGCGGCGATATCGGCGTCGGCCAGCAGGCACTGGAAGGCGTGGCCGGTCATGATGACGAGATCGAAGCGCAGGCGGGAATCGAGGGTTTCGGCGGTGGCCTCGATCCAGCGCACCGCGCCGGCGCCGGGCTTGGCGCGCGCCACCGCCAGCATGGTCGGCGACGGATCGGCGCCGGTGACGCGGTGGCCGGCGGCGGCCAGCCCGAGCGACAGCCGCCCGGTGCCGCAGCCGAGGTCGAGCACGTCGAGCGGGCCGTCCCCGGCGAGCGCCACATAGTAGTCGTCGAAGCGGTCCCACGGATTGAGTGGGTCGTAGACAGCGGCGAGCCGGGCGTCGTTGTAGCTCGCCTCGCGGGGCGCGTCGGATTCCATCCTCAGACTCCCAGGTAGCGCGCGACGGCGTCCTGCCCGGCGTCGAGCGCGGCCCTGTCGCCGGACCACACGACGCGGCCCTTCTCGATCATCACGAAGCGGTCGGCGACGCGCCTGAGCGCGCCGACATGCTTGTCGACCACGAGGATCGACAGGCCGCGCTCCTTCAGCGTTCCGACGGCCTCCCAGATGGCCGCCCGCAGCAGCGGCGCGAGGCCCTCCGTCGCCTCGTCGAGGACCAGCAGCGCCGGATTTGTCATCAGCGCGCGGCCGATGGCCAGCATCTGCTGCTCGCCGCCGGAAATCCGGTTGCCGGCATGGCCGCGGCGGGCGGCGAGCGGGGGAAACAGCGCGTAGACCGCGTCGAGCGTCCATCCGCCGGTCCCGCGCGCGGTCGCCAGCAGGTTCTCCTCGACGCTGAGGCGCGGGAAGATCATCCGCCCCTCCGGCACCAGGCCGATGCCGCGCGCGGCGATCTCGTGCGGCGGCCGGCCGGCCATGTCGCGGCCGTCGAGCAGCACCTCGCCATGGGTCGGCGGATTGAGTCCCATGAGGGCGCGGATCGTCGTCGTCTTGCCCATGCCGTTGCGGCCCATGAGGGCGACGACCTCGCCGGGCGCGACCTCGAGGGAGACGCCGAAGAGGACCGGCGTCGCCCCGTAGGCGGCGTGCACGTCCCTGAGCTGGAGCTTCATGCGACGAGGTCCCCATCGTCGCCGAGATAGGCGCTCTGGACCTCCGGGCTGGCGCGGATCTCGTCGGGCGCGCCGCTGGCGACGATGCGGCCGTAGACGAGGACGCTGATGCGGTCGGCGAGCGCGAAGACGGCATCCATGTCGTGCTCGACAAGCAGGATCGGCACGCTGCCGCGCAGCTTCCGCAGAACGCCGACGAGGGCGCGCGTCTCCTCCGGCCCGGTGCCGGCCATCGGTTCGTCGAGGAGCAGCAGGCGCGGCCTGCGGGCGATCGCCATGGCGAGCTCGAGCGCCCGCTTCTCACCGTGGCTGAGCGTGCCGGCTGGGCGTTCCGCGCTCGGTCCGAGGCCGACCGTCTCCAGCATTTCGGCCGCCTCGGCCAGCCTCTCGCGGTCGCCGGCGCGGTCGGGCAGCAGGCGCATCGCCCAGCCCTCGCGGCCCCGGATCGCCAGCGCGACGTTCTCGGCCGCGGTGAAGGAGGGCAGGATCGCGGTGATCTGGAAGGAGCGGGCGAGCCCGCGGCGGGCGCGGCGGAAGGCCGGCTCCGCCGTCACGTCGACGCCGTCGAGGAGAACCGTGCCGGCGTCGGGGGCGACGGTGCCGGCGATCTCGCCGATCAGCGTCGTCTTGCCGGCGCCGTTGGGGCCGATCAGCGCGTGGATGCCGGCGCCGTCGACGCTGAGGTCGACGCCGTCGGTGACGACGAGGCCGCCGAAGGCCTTGCGCAGGCCCCTGAGCTCGAGCACCGGGCTCATGGTCGCCGCCCCCCGAGGAGCGCCGCCAGCCCGCCGGGACGGAACAGCACGACGAGCACCAGCAGCGGCCCGAAGATCACCCGCCAGTGCTCGGTGAAGCCCGAGAGGACGTGCTCCAGCCCGAGATAGACGATGGCGCCGGCGACCGCGCCCCAGAGCTGGCCGACGCCGCCGAGCACGACCATGACGATGAGCTCGCCGGAGCGCTGCCAGTTCATGAAGGCGGGGCTGACGAACTCGGTATGGTTGGCGAGCAGGGCGCCGGCGAGGCCGGCCAGCGCGCCGGAGATCGTGTAGGCGGCGAGCCGATGGGCGAAGATCGAGAAGCCGAGGGATTCGACGCGCGGCTCGCTCTGCCGCGTCGCCTCCAGCACCCGCCCGAAGGGCGAGGAGACGAGCGCGCGGGCGAGAACCCACACCGCCGCCAGCAGCACGAGGGCGAGCGCGTAGAAGGCGCGCTCGTCCTCCAGCACGTCGAAGCCCGCAAGCGTGTTGCGGCTCCACATGGAGAGCCCGTCGTCGCCGCCATACGCCGACAGGCTGGTGGCGGTGAAATAGGCCATCTGGCCGAAGGCCAGCGTGATCATGATGAAATGGACGCCGCGGGTGCGCACGGCGACGATGCCGGTCAGGCAGGCGAACAGCGCGCCCGCCGCCATCGCCAGCGGCAGCGTCAGCAGCGCCTCGTTGAGGCCGTGGGCGGCGGAGATGCCGACCGCGTAGGCGCCGATGCCGACGGCGGCGGCCTGGCCGAAGCTGACCATGGCGCCGTAGCCGAGGATGAGGTCGAGGCTCAACGCGGCGATGGCGAAGATCAGCATGCGCGAGGCGATGGTGGTCCAGAACGGGTTGCCGGCGGCCTCCGCGAGCATCGGCACGGCGGCGGCCAGCACGAGGAAGGCGAGCGGCGCCCAGCCGGGAAGTCTAGCGCGGAGCGCCATGCTCACACGCCCCTGGCGGGAAACAGGCCGGCGGGGCGGAAGAACAGCACCACCGCCATCAGCACGTAGATCAGCATCGAGGCGATGGCCGGCCCGACATCGTTGGCCGCCGACGACGACAGGAAGAGCTTCATGACGTCGGTGGCGAAGGAGCGCCCGAGCGTGTCGACGAGGCCGATCAGCAGGGCGGCGACGAAGGCGCCGCGCACCGAGCCGATGCCGCCGATGACGATCACCACGAAGGCGAGGATCAGCAGATTGTCGCCCATGTTCGGCTCCACCGCGAGGATCGGCGCCGCCATCATGCCGGCGAAGCCGGCGAGCATGGAGCCGAAGCCGAAGACCCAGGCGAAGAGCCGGCCGATGTCGACGCCGAGGGCGGAGACCATGGGCGCGTCGGTGGCGCCGGCGCGGATCAGCATGCCGATGCGGGTGCGGGCGATGAGCAGCCACAGCAGCAGCGCCACCGCGAGGCCGGCGGCGATGATGCCGACGCGGTACACCGGGTAGAGGAGGCCCGGCATGATGACGAAGGCGCCCGACAGCGCCTCGGGCACCGGGAAGCTGAGCGGGGCGGGACCCCAGAGGATGCGCGCGCCCTCGTTTAGGAACAGGATGATGCCGAAGGTGCCGAGCACCTGGTCGAGATGGTCGCGTTTCTGCAGGTGGCGGAAGACCAGCCATTGCAGCAGCAGGCCGAAGGCCAGCGAGGCGGCGAGCGCCAGCAGAATGGAGGCGGCGAAGGAGCCCGTCAGCATGTAGGCGGTGACGGCGAAATAGGCGCCCATCATGTACTGGACGCCATGCGCGAGGTTGATGAAGTCCATGACGCCGAAGACCAGCGTCAGCCCGGCGGCGATGAGGAACAGAAGCACGCCGAGCTGAAGGCCGTTCAGCGTCTGTACGGCGAGGAGCATGGTGCTCACCGGCCGGTCCCCCTCATCGCATCGTCCCCCTCAATGGCAAACGGGCCGGGGAACGCCCGGCCCGCCGCGTCGTGTCGCTTGCCGCGGCCTACATCTTGCAGTTGGCGGCGTAGGCGTCGGCGTGGTTCTCGAACACCTTCTCGACCGCCTCGGTGACGTAGGCGCCGTCGGCGTTCTTCACCGCCTTGACCAAGTAGTAGTCCTGGATCGGGAAGTGGTTGGTGTTGAACTTGAAGCTGCCGCGCACGGAGTCGAAGGTCGCGGTCTCAAGCGCCGCGGCGAGGCTCGCCGCGTCGGTCTTGCCGCCGGCCTGCTTCACCGCCGCGTCGAGGAGCCTCGCGGTGTCGTAGCCCTGGCTCGAATAGAGCGAGGGGGCGTAGCCGTATTCCTTGGTGTAGGCGGCGACGAAGGCCTTGTTGGCGGCGTTGTCGAGATTGGGCGCCCACTGGCTGCCGGCGAACATGCCGAGAGCCGCGTCCTTGGTGGCGGGAAGCGTCGTCTCGTCGACGGTGAAGGCCGACAGGAACGGCACCGAGGACAGGCCCGCCTGGTTGTACTGCTTGACGAGGTTCACGCCCATGCCGCCGGGCATGAAGGTGAAGATCGCGTCGGGCTTGGCGGCGGCGATGCGGGCGAGCTCGGCGGAGAAGTCGAGCTGGCCGAGCTGGGTGAAGATCTCCTCGACCACCTCGCCCTTGTAGAAGCGCTTGAAGCCGGCCATCGAATCCTTGCCGGCCTGGTAGTTCGGGGCCATCAGGACGACGCGCTTGTAGCCCTTGGTCTCGGCGTACTGGCCCATCACCTCGTGGTTGCCGTCGTTCTGCCAGGCGGCGTTGAAGTAGTTCTTCATGCAGCCCTCGCCGGCCAGCGGCGCCGGGCCCGCATTCGGGCTGACGACGACGACGCCGGAATCGGCGAGCGGCTTGGCGACCGCCATCATGACGTTGGAGAAGACGGTGCCGACGACGATCTGCACCTTGTCGTTGCCGATCAGCTCCTTGGCCTTGTTGACCGCGACGTCGGGCTTGAGCTCGTCGTCGACGACGACGATCTCGGTGTCCATGCCGCCGAGCTTGCCGCCGGCTTCCTTCAGCGCCAGCATAAAGCCGTCGCGGATGTGGTTGCCGAGCGCCGCCGGCGGGCCCGACAGCGTCAGCATCATGCCGACCTTGAGGCCGTCGGCGGACGCCGCGGCGGCGGACAGCCCGAGGGCCGCGGCGGCGGCGAGCGCCGTTACGCGAAACGTGTTCATGGATCTCACTCCCATCCCGATGCGGCGGCGCGGCTTCATGGACCGGGTCCGCCCGTTTTCCCCGACAGGCGCGGCACTACCGCGCCGGGTCGGGGGCGACTTTAATGGGGCGCGCCCGCCCAACGCAACGGCGGATCGGAAAGCAAGGCTAACGGGAGAGGGGTTTCAGCCGACGAAGGCCTTCTCAAGGACGAAGCGGCCGGGGCGGCTGTTGGCGCCCTCGTCGAGGCCGGCGGCCTCGCAGATTTCCTTCATCGCGAGGTTGAGCGGCATGGAGCCGCAGATCATCACCCGGTCGTCAGCGCCGAGCGGCCCGACGCCGAGGTCGGCGAAGACCTTGCCGGAGGTCATCAGGTCGGTGATGCGGCCCTCATGCGCGGAGGGCTCGCGGGTCGTGGTCGGATAGTAGAGGAGCTTCGCAGCCGCCTCCTCGCCGACCAGCGGGTCGGCCATGACGCGCTCGACCAGCTCCCTGCCATAGGCGAGGTCGGCACCGGTGCGGCAGGTATGGGTCAGCACCACCTGCTCGAACTTCTCGTAGGTCTCCGGGTCGCGCGCCAGCGAGGCGAAGGGAGCGATGCCGGTGCCGGAGGCGACGAGCCACAGCCGCTTGCCCGGCAGCAGCGCGTCGAGCACCAGCGTGCCGGTCGGCTTGGGGCGCACGATGACCGGATCGCCGATGCGGATGTGCTGGAGACGCGAGGTCAGCGGGCCGTCGGGCACCTTGATGGAGTAGAACTCGAGCTCCTCGTCCCACACCGGGGAGGCGATGGAATAGGCGCGCAGCAGCGGCTTGCCGCTTTCCTGCGCCAGCCCGATCATCACGAACTCGCCGGAGCGGAAGCGCAGGCCGGCGGGCCGCGTCACCCGGAAGGAGAACAGCCGGTCGGTCCAGTGGCGCACATCGGTGACCGTCTCGGTGTCGGCGACGCTCTGCTGCGCGGCGATCGTCGGAGGGCTCAGTCGTTCGTTCATGGTCGATGCTCGATGTCGATGTCGGTGTCAGGCGATCAGGCGGCCCTGGTGGAGGACTGGCCCGAGGGCTGGCCCATCAGGCGGTCCTGGTAGTTGAGGGCGACGCGGCGGAGGCTTTCGGCCCACTGGCGCTCGGGCTGGCGGGCCGCCTGCTCTGGCGTGATCTCGACTTCGTCGAAACCACAGCGGATGGCAAGCGGATACTGGTCGGCGAGCACGTGGCCGCGGGCGCGCAGCGTCCCCCGATAGCCGGCGAGCCGCAGCCGGCGGGCCAGCGAGAAGCCGCGGCCGTCGGCGAAGGAGGGAAAGGCGATGCGGATCAGCGACAGGCGATCCAGCAGCCCCGCCAGCGCCTGCGGGTCGGCGTCGTTGGCAAGGTCGACGGCATGGCCCGCCCCCTCGCCGATCGCTTCGGGCGCAAGGAAAATCTCGTCGGCGATCACGGCGAAACCGCCGTCGCGCACCAGCACGCCCATCACGCGCTCCTCCGCAAATCCTCGTCGCGGCGGCGCACGATCCTGCCGCCGGAGACGAAGATGCCGCATTCGGTCTTGTCGCTGCCGGCCCAGCGGCCGCTGCGCGGATCGGCGCCGGCGGCGGGCGGGACGGTGCAGGGAGCGCAGCCGATGGAGGTGAAGCCATGGCCGGTCAGCGGATGGCGCGGCAAGCCGTGTCTCACGTAGTAGGCCTCCAGATCGGCCCGTTCCCATGCAAGAAGCGGGTTGATCCTTAGACGGCCCTCGCCGTCCTCTTCAATCGGGCGTATTGCCGCACGGTCATCGCTCTGGTGGCGCTTGCGGCCGTTGATCCAGGCGTCGAAGCCCTCGAGCGCCTTCTCCAGCGGCCTGACCTTGCGCATGGCGCAGCAGGCGTCGGCGTCCTTCAGGTGGAGGCGGCCGAACACGTCCTCGCGGCGAAGCTCGGTGGCGTCGGCGGAGACGGTGCGGACGTCGCTCAGGCCGAGCTCGGCGGACAGCGCGCGCTGATAGTCGAGCGTCTCCTGGAACATCATCCTGGTGTCGACGAAGAGCACCGGCACCGCGGGGTCGACGCGGGAGGCCAGATGCAGCAGCACCGCCGATTCCGCGCCGAAGGAGGAGACCAGCGCGGCGCGCCCGGCGATACGGTCCTCGAGCACGCGGGAGAGCAGCAGCAGGCTCGACTGCTCGAGCCAGTCGAGGCCGGCCTCGCCGGCGAAATCGCGATCACGCAACATTTTCCATCTCCCGCGCCGGATAGAGCGCCTGTCTGAAGGGTTCCGGGCCGAGCCGGCGATAGGCCTCGAGGAAGGTCTCGTTCTCGTCCTCGCGAGCCTCCAGATAGGCGCCGACGAGGCGTTCGAGCGCCGGCACCAGCTCGTCGGACGAGAAGCCGGGGCCGGCGCGCTCGCCGAGCGCCATGGTCTCGGTGGCGTCGCCGCCGAGCGTCACCTGGTAGTTCTCCACCCCGCCGCGATCGAGGCCGAGGATGCCGATATTGCCGACATGGTGATGGGCGCAGGCATTGATGCAGCCGGAGATGTTGATGCTCAGCGGGCCGATCTCGCGCTCCAGGCCGAGCTCGTCGAAGCGCTTCGAGATCGCCTGGGCGACGGGGATCGAGCGGGCGGTGGCGAGCGAGCAGTAGTCCATGCCGGGGCAGGAGATGATGTCTGTGACGCGGCCGATATTGGCGGTGGCGAGCCCGGCCGCCAGCAGCGCGTCGTAGACCGCCGGCACGTCGGCCTTGCGGACATGCGGCAGCACCAGGTTCTGCTCGTGGCTGACCCGGATCTCGTCGTGGCCGTAGCGCTCGGCGAGGTCGGCGACGAGGCGCATCTGCGCCGCCGTGGCGTCGCCGGGGGTGCCGCCGACGGGTTTGAGGGAGACGGTGACGATGGCGTAGGCCGGGTTCTTGTGCTCGGCCAGGTTGGTCTCGGCGAAGGCGCGCAGACCCGCGCGCTCGCGCAGCGCGACCTCGTAGGCATGCGAGCGGGTGTTGTCGAAGACCGGCGGCTCGAACATCGCGGCGATGGCGGTGATCATCTCGTCGGACGGCCGGCGGAAATCGAAGCGGCGGCGCTCGAAGGCCTGCTCGACCGCCGCGCGGAATGCCTCGAGGCCCGTCTCGTGCAGCAGGATCTTGATCCGCGCCTTGTATTTGTTGTCGCGCCGGCCGGCGGAATTGTAGACCTCGAGGATCGCCTCCAGATAGGGCAGCAGGTCGCGCCGCGACAGGAAATCGCGGATCACCTGGCCGATGAAGGGCGAGCGCCCGAGGCCGCCGCCGACGATGACCTCGTAGCCCGGCTCGCCGCGCGCGCCGCGCACCATCCGCAGGCCGATGTCGTGCGACTTTGTCACCGCGCGGTCGTTGGGCGCGCCGGTGACGGCGACCTTGAACTTGCGTGGCAGGAACTGGAACTCCGGGTGGTCGGTCGACCACTGGCGGATGAGTTCGGCGGTCGGGCGCGGATCCTCGATCTCGTCGGCGGCGGCGCCGGCGAAATGGTCGGCGGTGACGTTGCGGATGCAGTTTCCCGAGGTCTGGATCGCGTGCATGCCGACATCGGCGAGCGCGTCGAGAATGTCGGGCACGTCCTTAAGCCTCGGCCAGTTGAACTGGATGTTCTGGCGCGTGGTGAAATGGCCGTAGCCCTTGTCCCAGCGCTCGGCGATGTCGGCGAGGCGGCGCATCTGCGCCGGATTGATGGTGCCGTAGGGAATGGCGATGCGCAGCATGTAGGCGTGGAGCTGCAGGTAGAGGCCGTTCATCAGCCGGAGCGGCTTGAACTCGTCCTCGCTCAGCGAGCCGTCGAGGCGCTTCTCGACCTGGCCACGGAACTGGCGGACGCGCTCGCGCACGAACGCCTCGTCGAAATCGTCGTAGCGATACATGTCAGGCTCCGGCCTGCTTGCCGTGGAAATAGTTGGAGGGGCCGCGGGTGCGGATCGCCTCGCGGTAGTGGACCGGCAGCGGTTCGCCCGCCTCGTCCCGGGACGTTTCGGCGAGATAGGGGCCGACGACGCGATCCTGCTGCGCCTCGGCGATCCCGAGCAGATCGGCCGCCTGCGCCTCGTCGGCGGCGACGGCGGCGTCGGCGTGGCGGCGCGACCAGCCGCCGGCCGCCGTCAGATAGACGACGTCGCCTTCGACGAGATCGTTGGCGGTGACCACCTTGGGCGTGAAGACGCGCGCCATCACGACACTCCCGCGAGGAGCGAGCCGGATGCGGCGGCCTCGCCGCGCGGGCTGAGGCCGAGCATCAGCACGGCGGGTCCACGCACCTTCGTCGCGGCTTCCGGCAATGCGATCAGCGTCGTCGCGACGGTGTTCTGATCGGGCCGCGAGGCGTTCTCGACGACGGTCACGGGGGTCGACGGATCGGCCCCGTGCATGAGCAGCCGGCCGCGAATGAAGGAGGCGGCGCGCACGCCCATATAGATCGCCGCCACGGCGCCGGGCGCGGCGAGCGCCGCCCAGTCCTGCTCGGCGAAGCCGTCGGCGTCGTGGCCGGTGACGAGGCGCAGGCCGGCATTGCGGCCGCGCCGGGTCAGCGACGCGCCGATGGAGGCGGCGGCCGCGGCGGCAGCGGTGATGCCGGGCACGACCTGCCAGGAGACGCCGGCGACATCGAGCGCGGCGGTCTCCTCGTCGAGGCGGCCGAAGATGCCGGGATCGCCGGATTTCAGCCGCACGACGTCGAGCCCGCGGCGGGCGTGGGCGATCATCTCGGCGTCGATGTCCTGCTGCCGCCAGGCAGGGCCGTAGCCGGTCTTGCCGACGCAGAGGATCGTCGCCTCGCGGCGCGCGAGCTCGAGGATTTCCGGGGTGACGAGGCTGTCATGCAGCACCACGTCCGCCTCGTGCAGCAGGCGGCGCGCCTTCAGCGTCAGCAGTTCGGGATCGCCGGGTCCGGCGCCGACGAGCGCGACATGGCCGGTGCGCTCGCCGGTCTCGGCCTCGCGGACCAGCGTGTCGAGGCTGCCGGGAAGCGCCGCCGCGCCGCCGGCATCCAGCGCGCGCGGCCCCTCGACGGCGAAGAAGCGCGACCAGAGATCGCGGCGCGCGCGGGCGCCGAGATGCTCGACCTTGTGGCGCAGCGTGCCGGCGATGCGGGCCAGCGTTCCGAGCCCCGGCGACAGCCGCTCCTCGATCTCCGCCTTGAGGGAGCGGGCGAGAACGGGGGCCGCACCCTCGGTGCCGATGGCGACGGTGACGGGATCGCGGTCGACGATGGCCGGCGTCAGGAAGGCGCTTTCGGCGAGGTTGTCGACGATGTTGACGAGCGCGCCGGCGCGCCGGGCGATGTCCGCGGCGCGACGGTCCTCGTCGAGATCGCCATTCGCGCAATAGACGAGGAAGGCGTCGGCAGCGTCGCCCTCGGCGAGCGGCCGCTCGAGCAGGCCGATGCGGCCGCCGGCCGCCCAGTCGCGCACCTCGCCCGCCGGATCGACGCCATAGACGACGATCGCGGCCTCGGTCTTGAGCAGCAGCCGGAGCTTCGAGACGGCGACGTCGCCGGCGCCGGAAAAGACCACGCGGCGGTCGCGCATGTCGGCGAAGAGGGGGTAGAAGCGCATGGATCGACACCATCCGGATTGGAAACTGGTTCTAAAATAGCAATCTTCCGATCGCTATTCGTGGAATACAATTCCGTATTTCACGGCATCGAAGAATGAAATTTCGGATTCGGGGCAGGCCCGCGAAATGGACGCGATGCGCTCGGAGCCCGGATGCCGATTGCGGCCTAGCGGAAACCGGCCCTACGCAGGAACGCGCTCATCTCCTCGCGGTGGCCGGCGAGATCGGCGATGAAGTCGGTGCCGCTCGAAAACCGCCGGCGCCAGCCGAGCGCGGCGCGCGCATCCGCCCATTCCGGCGTCTGGTCGAGCATCGCGAAAAGGTCGCGCAGCCGGTCGCGGTCCTCGCGGGTAAGCCCCGGCGAGCCATAGACGGCGCGCCAGTTGCGGAAGACGAGCGGCACACCCTGCTCGGTGAGGGTCGCGGCCTCCGGCAGGTCGGCGTTGCGCCTGTCGTCGGCGATGGCGACGATGCGCACGGCACCGTTGCGCGCCGCGGTGATCGCCTCGCCGAGGCCGCCGCAGAAGATGTCGGCGTCGCCGGCGATCAGGCTCGCCAGCGCCGCGCCGCCGCCGTCGCCGCCGCGATAGACGACGCCGGTCTCGGCGATGCCGGCCTCGCGCAGCGCCGCCAGCAGGACCAGGTGGTCCATGCCGCCGGGCGGCGAGCCGCCGACCACGGAGACGGGATCGTCGGCCTCGCCGGCATTGGCGAGAAGCCCCGTGAAATCGCCGTCGGCCATGCCGGGCCTGACCGCGACCACCGCGGGGTCGTCGACCATGCCGGCGATCGGCACGAGCTCGCCGGAACCGAATACCGGCATCGAGCGCGCGTCGGCGATGAGCAGCGGACTCGAATGGACGAGCACCGCCGCCGCGTCGCCGCGCCGGCCGGCGGCGAACTCGGCGACCGCGCGGTCGCCATGGGCGCCGGCGAGATAGGTCTGCTCGGCGCGCTGGATCAGCCCGGCGCCGAGAAGCGAGTCGGCGAGCGCGCGGGCGAACTGGTCCCATCCCGAGCCGGCGGCGCCGGGAACCACGAGATCAAGCCCCCCGGAGGCGGCGTTCGCGCGGCGCGGAACGGCGGCGACCGCCAGCCCCCCGGCGAGCACCGCCCGCCGGCTGATCGTCCCGCGCTTTGCCGATTCCGCTGCCATCGTGGAGACTCAACGCTTCGCCCCGGAAAATGATCATTAGGCCGGGGGCGACGCAGCGGCAACCGGCTCGCTGCTTGCAGGCGCGCCGCCGGTCGGCTAGGCGTCCTCGCGGAAAGCGGGATGCGCCGGCCGCGCATCCTCCGACATCTCGAGGAACCCGCCCATGAGCGCCATCAGGCTGATCGCCCTAAACGACCTCGACGCCGGGCAGCGCGCGGCGCTCACCAGACGCACCCAGGACGACATGTCGTCCTACCGCGAGGCGGTGTTGCCGATCATCGAGGCGGTGCGCGAGCGCGGCGACGCGGCGCTCGCCGAATTCGCCAAGCGCTTCGACAGGGCCGATGTCGCGGCCGACGCCATCGCCGCGGCGCCCGGAGAGTTCGACCGCGCCGAGGCGCGGCTCGACGGCGACCTCAAACACGCGATGCGGGAGGCGGCGGCGAATATCCGCCGCTTCCACGAGACCCAGATGCCGGAGAGGCTGGCGATGGTCGAGATGGCCCCGGGCATCCGCGCCGGCGACCGCACGCTGCCGATCCCCTCGGTCGCCGCCTATGTGCCGCGCGGCAAGGGCGCGTTCCCCTCGGTGGCGCTGATGACGACGATCCCGGCGGTCGTCGCCGGCGTCGGCGAGATCATCGTGCTGACGCCGCCCACCCCGGACGGCGGCATCGACGACGCGACGCTCTTCGCCTGCCGGCTCGCCGGCGTCTCCAAGGTCTATCGCTGCGGCGGCGCGCAGGCGGTCGCGGCCGCCGCCTACGGCACGCGGACGGTGCCGAAGGTGTCGAAGTTCCTCGGCCCCGGCAGTCCGTGGGTGGTCGCGGCCATGCAGGTGCTCTCCGACGTCATCGATGTCGGCCCGCCCGCCGGCCCGTCGGAATCCATCGTGCTGGCGGAAGGCGGCTCGAACGCCCGCAACGTCGCCCTCGACCTGCTGAACGAGGCCGAGCACGGACCGGATTCCTCGGCCTGGCTGGTGACCGACGACATGGGGTTCGCCGAGGCGGTGCGCGGCGAGGTCGAGACCCTGCTCGGCCGGATGGGCGAGGAGCGCGCCGGATACGCGCGCAGCGTGCTGTCGGGCGACGGCGGCGGTCTGCTGGTGGCGCCCGACATGGACGCGGCCTGCGCCTTCTGCAACGACTACGCGCCGGAGCACCTGATGGTGCACGCGGCGGACCCGCGCGCCTATCTCGACCGGCTGACCCATGCCGGCGAGATCCTGCTCGGCGGCTGGTCGGCGATCAGCATCGCCAACTACGTGCTCGGCCCCAACCACGTGCTGCCGACGACCGGCTGGGCGAAGACGCGCTCGGCGCTGTCGGTGCACGACTTCCTCAAGCGGCAGACGATCGCGGAGCTCGACCGGCGCGGCTACGAGGCGCTGGCGCCGCTGGCGCGGGTGTTCGCCCGCTACGAGGGCTTCGAGGCCCACGCCAACGCGGTGTCCGAGCTGCGCGAAACCGATTGACGCGACGCCCGCGCGGCAATGTATACGTGGGGCAGCGGCATCGGAGGAATGAAGGCGAGATGGCACTGATCGGCGCGATCGCCGACGATCTGACCGGGGCGAGCGACCTGGCGCTCGGCTTCGCCAAGGCGGGGCTGCGCACCGAACAGGTCATGGATGCTTCGGGCGTCGCCGGCAGCGACGCGCAGGCGCTGGTGGTGGCGCTGAAATCGCGCACCATTCCCCCCGGCGAGGCCGTCGCCGCATCGCTGGAAGCGCTGGAGGCGCTGCGCGAGGCCGGGTGCCGGCGCATCTTCTTCAAATATTGCTCGACCTTCGATTCCACCGAGAGGGGCAATATCGGCCCGGTGACGGAAGCGCTGCAACAGGCGCTCGGCGCGACGGCGACGGTCGCCAGCCCGGCCTTCCCGGAGAACGCGCGCAGCGTCTATATGGGCCACCTCTTCGTCGGCGACACGCTGCTCTCCGACACCCATATGCGCGACCATCCGCTGACGCCGATGCGCGATTCGAACCTGGTGCGCGTGCTCGCCTCGCAGAGCCGGGGCGGCGTCGGGCTGATCGCGCGGCCGACCGTCGCCGCCGGGTCCGGGGCCATCGCGGCGGCGATCGGCAAGGCGAGGGACGAGGGCCTCGCCCATCTCGTCGCCGACGCCATCGACGCCGTCGACCTCGACCGGCTCGGCGAAGCATTGATCGACGCGCCGCTCGTCACCGGCGGCTCCGGCCTCGGCGCCGGCATCGCGCGGGCGCTGGCGCGGCGGGAGAACATCTCCGCGCCGGAAGCGGCGGCATGGCGGCGTCCCGAGGGCCCCGCCTTCGTGCTGTCGGGAAGCTGCTCGGCGGCGACCGCGGGCCAGGTGGAGCGCTTCGCGACGACGCGTCCCGCCCACCGCATCGACCCCCTCGCCGCCGTCGCCGATCCCGAATCGGCGTTCCGCGAAAGCCTCGACTGGGCGGCGGCGCGGCTCGGCGACGGGCCCGCCCTCGTCTATTCGACCGCGGAGCCGCGGACGGTGCGCGCGGCGCAGGAGAAATACGGCGCGGAACGCACCAGCGCGGCGCTCGAGGGGATCACCGGCCGGCTCGCCGTCGAGCTGGTCGGGCGCGGGTGCCGGCGCCTCGTCGTCGCCGGCGGCGAGACCTCGGGCGCGGTGATCGGCGCGCTCGGCGTCAAGCGGCTCGCCATCGGGCCGGAAATCGCCCCCGGCGTACCGTGGACGCGCGGCGTCGCGGCGAGCGGCGACGAGCTCGAGCTGGTGCTCAAATCCGGCAATTTCGGCGGACCCGACTTCTTCGACACCGCGCTTGCGGGGCCGGCGGCATGAGCCGCGAGGAGAACGCGGCGCGCGAGGACATCTGCCGGCTCGGCCGGTCGCTGTTCGCGCGCGGCCTGACCTTCGGCTCGTCGGGCAACATATCGGTGAAGGTCGGCGAGCGGCTGGTGACGACGCCGACCGGCGTGCGCATGGGCGACCTCGACCCGGCGGCGCTGTCGGTGCTTAACGCGCAGGGGCGCCATGTCGACGGGCCGAAGCCGACCAAGGAGACCTTCCTGCACCGGGCGATGTACGGCGCGCGCGCCGACGCCGGGGCGGTGGTCCACCTGCACTCGACCCATTCGGTCGCCGTCTCGGTGCTCGACGGGCTCGATCCCGATGAGCCGATCCCCCCGCTCACCGCCTATTTCGCGATGCGGGTGGGGAGGCTGGCGCTGGTGCCCTATTTCGCGCCCGGCGACGAGGCGCTTGGCGCGGCCGTCGCGGCGAAGGCGGAGCGTCACCACGCGCTGCTGCTCGCCAATCACGGGCCGGTCGCGGCCGGCACGTCGCTGCTGGCGGCCGCCGACGCCATCGAGGAGCTCGAGGAGACGGCGAAGCTCTACCTGATGCTGCGCCACGAGAAGGTGCGCCCGCTCGACGCCGCGCAGATCGCCGATCTCGAGAAGCGCTACGGAGGCAAGTGACGATGTTCGCCGTGTGGGTGACGTTCCGCGTGAACAGCGGGCGGATGAGCGACTTCATGGCGCTGATGCGGGCGCAGGCGCGCAACTCGGTCGCCAACGAGATCGGCTGCATGCGCTTCGACGTGCTGAAGCCGCGCGAGGGCGCCGACACGGTCAACCTCTACGAGGTCTACGAGGACGAGAACGCCTTCGAGCACCATCTCGAAACCGACCACTTCCTCGACTTCCGGGACAGGACGGCGGGAATGGTCGAGGGCTTCGAGATCGTCCGCCTCGGGGTCGACACCAGCGTCGGCGACTGACCTCTATTGCCCTAACCGAGGAAGGCGCGGGCGATGATGTAGACGCCGAGCGCCAGCAGGAACAGGAAGAAGACGCGGCGGAACGCCTGCTCGGACAGCCTGCGCCTGATCCGCCGGCCGACCAGCAGTCCGGCGAAGGTCGGCAGCAGGGCGAAGAGCGACATCAGGCCGAGCTCGCGGGTGATGAGCCCGTTGCCGCCGAGCGCCAGCGCCAGCGCCGCGCCGCCCGAGCAGAGCACGATGCCGAGGCCCTGGACGAAGCGGTCGCGGGGCAGGCCGAGCGCCTGGAGATAGAGGATTCCCGGCACGACATAGGAGGCGGTCAGGCCGTTGATGACGCCGGAGACCGCGCCGAAGAGCGGCGTCATCCATTTTTCGTGGCGGCCGGGCGGCGGCACCTGGAAGCCGGCGAGGCTGACCGTCGAATAGGTGATGAGCACGATGCCGAACACCGACGAGATACGGTGCGGATCGGCGCTGGCGAGCAGCCATACCCCGACGAAGGTGAAGGCGAAGAGCCCGACCATGAAGGGCCAGAGGCGGGCGAACAGCGGGCGAAAGTCGCCGCCGGTCGTCGCCTGCCAGGCGTTGGCGAGGATGATCGGCACGGCGGCGATGGCGAGCGCCGGCTTGAGCCCGATCATCGCCGTCAGCAGGCCGATCGAGACCAGCGGCAGGCCGATGCCGATGATGCCCTTGATGACGCCCGCCAGCAGGAAGGAAAGCGTCGTCGCCGCGAAAAGGAAGAACGGATCCAAGCCGCTCAGGCCTTGCCGCCGGAGCGCTCGCGCTCGGCCTTGCGGCGGGCGGCCTCCTCGCGGCCGGCGGCGATGTAGAGCTCGCGCAGCCTGGCGGCCACCGGGCCCGGCCTGCCGTCGCCGACCGGCGCGTCGTCGAAGGTGGTGACCGGCATCACCAGCGTGGTCGCCGCGGTGACGAACATCTCGCGCGCCTTGCGCGCCTCGTCGAGGGTGAAGGGCCGCTCGACCACGCGGATCTGGCTGTCCTCGGCGAGCTTCTTCACCGACTTGCGGGTGATGCCGGCGAGAATGGAGCTGGAAAGGTTGCGGGTGACGACCTCGCCGCCCTCGGTGACGATCCAGGCGTTGGAGGAGCCGCCTTCGGTGACGACGCCGTCCTCGTGCATGATCGCCTCGTTGGCGCCCGCCTCGGCGGCGGCCTGCTTGGCGAGGACCTGGGCGAGCAGCGCCACCGACTTGATGTCGCGGCGCAGCCAGCGGATGTCCGGCACCGACTTGGCCTTGATGCCGGTCTTCGCCGCCGGCGCCCCGGCGAGATCGCGCGCCTGGGTGAAGAGGACGACGGTCTGCCGCGCATCCTTGGGGAAGACGAAGTCGCGGTCGTCGGCGGCGCCGCGCGTGACCTCGAGATAGACGCCGCCCTCGACGAGCCCGTTGCGCTCGATCATCTGGCGGTGGAGATCGTGCATCGCCTCGTGCGACATCGGCATCTTCATGCCGATCTCGGAGAGCGACCGCTCGAGCCGCGCGGCGTGGCCGTCATAGTCCACCAGCTCGCCGTCGAAGACGCAGGTGACCTCGTAGACGCCGTCGGCGAACAGGAACCCGCGATCGAGCACGGAGACGCGGGCTTCGGAGAGGGGAACGAACTCCCCATTGACATGGGCGATGCGGGACATGAGACAGCTACCGGAATCGTCGATTGGAAGGCGCCCAATCAATAATGCAAGGGCCGCACC
>JBFWXZ010000033.1:0-22548 GCA_050186955.1 Flavobacteriaceae bacterium | reverse complement strand
AGTCGCGCGTCGTCGAGAAGGCGGCGATCGCCAGCGCGAACAGCGCCGCGAGCGTCGCCACGACCACCGCGCGCGGCCCGTAGCGGTCGTCGGCGCGACCGCCCGCGACCGCCCCGATCGCGCCGGTGAAGGTCAGCAGGATGCCGAACAGTCCGAGCTCGGTGGCACCCCAGCCGAAGGTCGTCGCCGCATAGACGCCGCCGAAGGCGAACAGCGCCCCGAGCCCGTCGGCATAGATCATCCGCGCGACGAGGAAGCGCAGGAAGGGCGAGCCCCGGCCATAGGATTTCAGGCTGGCGACGAGATCGGCGAAAGAGCGGCGCAGCGACACCCCGCCGCCTCCCGCCTGCGGCCGCGCCTCCGGCACGAAGAGGAACAGCGGCAGCACGAAGACGAGATACCACAGCGCCGAGAACGGCCCGCTCGCCCGGTCGCCCGCGAAGGGAATGCCGGCGAGGAAGGAGGGCGGCTCCAGCCCGGCGAGGGTGCGCCCGGTCTGCGGGTCGGTGACGAGGAAGCAGAGCATGATGGCGAGGCTGACGAGCCCGCCGACATAGCCGACGCCCCAGCCGAGCCCCGACAGCGAGCCGACCTTCCCGGGGCCGGCGAGGTCGGGCAGCATCGAATTGGTGAAGACCGTCGCGTATTCGACGCCGAGCGCGGCGACGACGAAGGCGGCGAGCACCAGCCAGACGACAGCGCCGGGCGCCTGCGGCTCTGCGAGCCACAGCAGGGCGCTTCCCGCCACCGCGGCCAGCGAGAACAGCGCGATCCAGCCCTTGCGGTTGCCGCCGCGGTCGGCGATGGCGCCGAGCAGCGGGCTCGCCACCGCGATGCCGATGCCGGCGGCGGCGTTCGCGGCCCCCCACAGCGACTGCCCCTGCACCGCGTCGGCGGCGACCCGGGCGACGAAATAGGGACCGAAGATGAAGGTCAGGAGCAGGGTGTAGAGCGGCTGCGCCGCCCAGTCGAACAGCGCCCAGCTTATCCGCGCCCGGCGCCCGCGACCGCCGGACGCGATCATGGTTGAGGGGTCATGGTTGAACGGTCATGGCTTGGGCGTCATGCGACGAGATCGGAAAGCAGGCTGGCGGCGACGGCGACCTTGGAGAGCGTCGCGTTGCCGTTGGCGATGTCGTCGATCATCCGCTCGGCCCGCGCCGCGTCGTCGCCGACCGAGGCGATCCACGCCTTCAGCCCCTTGCTACCCTGGCCGCCGCCCTCGATCACCCGCGCCGTGATGTCGCGCTGGGCGGCCGCCAGGCCGTCGACGGTGCGGCTCAGCGCGATGCGGTCGTAGTAGTCCGGCAGGTCGAGGGCCCGCGCCGCGTCGATAAGCGGCCCGATGTGGAAGGCGTCGCCGACGGCGAAGAAGGTTTCGCCGACGGCCGGCAGCGGCTTTCTCGCGCGGTCGGCGGTGGCGACGATGTCGGGCCCGCGCCCGAGCCACGGCAGGGCCGCCAGCCGCGCCGCCAGCGGCGCCGGCACCCCGCCGTCCTCGTAGCGCTTCGCCCGCGCGCCGAGCGCCTCGGCGAAGCGGACGGGAAGGATCTTCGCGATGTTCTTCGACAGCGCATCGAGGCCGTCGCGGTAGTGCCCGATCTGCTCGGCCAGCGGCGCCGCCGAATCGGTGTTGCGCACGTGCCAGGCGACCTGCTGCAGGAGCAGCTCCTCGACATCGGCGTAGAGCTGGAGCTGCAGCTCGCCGTCGATACGGTTGTCGAGCGCGTCGATCTCGCCGTTGAGATCGGTCATCGCGAAGCTGTCGCGGGCCATCGCGAAGGCGTGCGCGATCTCGTCGATCGTCGCCCCCGTCTGGTCGGCGATGCGGGTCACGAAGGTCGGGCCGCCGCGATTGATCATGCTGTTGGCGAGCATGGTGGCGATGATCTCCCGGCGCAGCCGGTGGCCCTCGATGGCATCGGCGTATTTCGCCTGCAGCCGCTGCGGGAAGTAGCGCATCAGCTCGCGGCCGAGATAGGGGTCGGAGGGGACCCGGCTTTCCAGCAACTGGCCGTAGAGATCGATCTTGGCGTAGGCGAGCAGCACCGCGATTTCCGGCCGGTGAAGCGCCTCGCCGCGCGCCACCCGTTCCTGCAGCTCGGCGTTCGAGGGCAGGAACTCGATCTCGCGGTCGAGCAGGTCGCGGCCGCCGAGATTGTCCATGAAGCGCTCGGCGAAGCCGACGTCCTCGGTGCCGCGCCGCTCAGCGAGGCTGATCGCCAGCGTCTGCAGATAGTTGTTGCGCAGCACCAGCCCGGCGACCTCCTCGGTCATGCTGGCGAGCAGCTTGTTGCGCTGCGGCATGGTCAGCCGCCCCTCGCGCACCACCATGCCGAGCGGGATCTTGATGTTGACCTCGACGTCGGAGCAGTTGACGCCGGCGGAATTGTCGATGGCGTCGGTGTTGAGCCGCCCGCCCTGGCGCGCGAACTCGATGCGCCCGCGCTGCGTCATGCCGAGATTGGCGCCCTCGCCGACGACCTGCACGCGCAGCTCGCGGCCGGCGATGCGGATCGCGTCGTTGGCCCGGTCGCCGACCTGGTCGTCGGTCTCCCCGCTGGCGCGCACATAGGTGCCGATGCCGCCGAACCACAACAGGTCGGCGCGCGCCCTGAGGATCGCCGTCATCAGCCGGTTCGGCGACACCGCCGCCTCCTCGATGTCGAGCAGGGCGCGGATCTCGGCGGTGAGCTGGATCGACTTCTCCTTGCGGCTGAATATGCCGCCGCCCTTCGAGATCAGCTTGCGATCGTAGTCCTGCCAGCTCGAGCGCGGCAGCTCGAAGAGCCGCTTGCGCTCCTCCCAGGTCTTCTCCGGATCGGGATCGGGGTCGATGAAGATGTCGCGATGGTCGAAGGCCGCGAGCAACCTGATCGCCTTCGACAGCAGCATGCCGTTGCCGAACACGTCGCCCGACATGTCGCCGACGCCGACGACCGAGAAGGGCCGCGTCTGGATGTCGATATTGCGCTCGCGGAAATGCCGCTTCACCGCCTCCCAGCCGCCGCGCGCTGTGATGCCCATCTTCTTGTGGTCGTAGCCCGCCGAGCCGCCGCTGGCGAAGGCGTCGCCGAGCCAGAAGTCGTGCGCCTGAGAGATCTCGTTGGCGATGTCGGAGAAGGTCGCCGTTCCCTTGTCGGCGGCGACCACGAGGTAGGGGTCCTCGCCGTCGTGGCAGACGACGCGCTGCGGCCGCACCACCTTGTCGTGCTCGAGATTGTCGGTGAGGTCGAGCAGCGTCGAGACGAACAGCTTGTAGCAGGCGATGCCCTCGGCCAGCACCTCGTCGCGGTTGCCGCTCGCCGGCGGCTGCTTGGGCACGAAGCCGCCCTTCGAGCCGACCGGCACGATCACCGCGTTCTTGACCTGCTGCGCCTTGACGAGGCCGAGCACCTCGGTGCGGAAGTCCTGCGGCCGGTCCGACCAGCGCAGGCCGCCGCGGGCAATCTTGCCGAAGCGCAGATGCACGCCCTCGACGCGCGGGCTGTAGACGAAGATCTCGGCCATCGGCTTCGGCGCCGGCATCGCGTCGACCGTGCGGCTCGCCAGCTTGAAGGCGATGGTCGGCTTCGGCGTGCCGTGGGTGTCGAGCTGGAAGAAGTTGGCCCGCTGCGTCGCCATGATCAGGTTGGCGAAGCGCCGCAGGATCGAATCCTCGTCGAGGCTGGCGACATCGTTGAGCGCCGCCTCGATGGAGGCGAGGCAGGACTTCACGTCGTCCTCGCGCGCCTTCTCGGGATTGTGTCGGGCGTGGAAGAGCTGCACCAGCAGCCTGGCGATCGACATGTGGCGGACCAGCGTCGCCCACATGTAGTCCTGCGAATAGGGCACGCGGATCTGCCGCAGGTAGCGGCTGTAGGCGCGCAGCATCGCGACGTCGCGCCACATCAGCCCGGCGACGAGGACGAGGGCGTTGTAGCCGTCGTTCTCCGCATGCCCCTTGGCGACCGCCAGATAGGCGGCCTCGAGATGGTCGCCGAGCTCGTCGAGATCGACCGCCCCGCCGTCGCCGCGCAGCAGCACCATGTCGTGCAGCCAGACGATCTGGGTCTTGCCGTCGACCGGCTTGTCGATCCGGAAGGAGCGCTCGTTGATGACCCGGAAGCCGAGATTCTCCAGGATCGGCACGCGTTCCGAAAGCGGGATCGGATCGCCGTGGTGGAACACCTTGAGGGCGATCCGCGCGACGTCCGCCTTGTCGGGCTCGTAGAAGTCGACGACCAGCGGCTGGCCGGCCGACAGCATCTCCACCAGCCCGATGTCGTCGACCGCGCTGTCGGCCTGGAAGGCGGCCCGGTAGGCCGGCGTGAAGGCCTCGCGGTAGCGCGCGTAGAACTCGGCGGCGACCAGCGCGTCGTGGCGCGCCGACAGCGCCTCGCGCAGCGTGTCGCTCCAGGTCCGCACGATGTCGCCGATCTCGGCCTCGATACGCGCCGGATCGGGGCGCGGCGTCTCGCCCTCGCGGCGACCGATGATGAAGTGGACGCGCGCCAGGTTGCCTTCCGGGAAGGAGGGATAGGCGGCCGAGACATGCCCCTTGTAGGTGCGCGCCAGCAAGTCGCCGATCGCCAGCCGCACCTCGGTGGTGAAGCGGTCGCGCGGCACGTAGACGAGAGCGGAGACGAAGCGGTCGAACTTGTCGACCCGCGTCAGCACCCGGATGCGCGGCCGCTCGCCGAGCTTGAGGATCGAATGCGCCCATTCGGTCAGCGTCTCGAGGTCGATCTGGAACAGCTCGTCTCGCGGGAAGGTCTCCAGCACGTTCCACAGCGCCTTGCCGGAATGGCTGTCGGGCTCGTAGCCGAGCGCGTCCATGACCAGGTCGGCCTTGCGCCTAAGATAGGGGATGAAGCGCACCGAGCGGTTGTAGGCGCCCGAGGTCAGCAGGCCGACGACCCGCAATTCGCCGGTCAGCTTGCCGTTGTCGTCGAAGGTCTTGACGCCGACATAGTCGAGATAGACCCGCCGGTGGACCGTCGACTTGACGTTGGCCTTGGCGATGATGAGCGGCACCGGCTGCTGGAGGAACTCGCGCACCTCCGGCGTGTAGGTGACGAATTCGCGGCCGCGGCGCAGCACCTTCACGTCGGGGTCTCGCAGCAGGCCGAGGCCCGCCTTGCCGCGCTCCTCGACCGGCTCCAGCGTGCCCTTCTTGCTGCCGCCGACGAAGGCGTATTCGCGCATGCCGAGGAAGGTGAAGTTGTTGTCGACGAGCCATTCGAGGAACTGCACGGCCTCGGCGATCTCGTCGACGGGTATCGGCGGCGGCGACTTCTTGTAGGTGGCGATCGCCTTGTTGAGGCGCTCGCGCATCGGCTTCCAGTCGGCGACCACCGTCTCGACGTCGTCGAACACCGACGACAGGCTCTCAGACAGCCGGCGGCGCGCCAGGTCGCTGTCGATGCGCCCGACATGGATGTGAATCAGGCTCTCCTTGGCCGAGCCCTTGCCGCCATCGGCGCCGCGGCCTCCGTGAAAGCCCGTCCGCTTGCCGGCCTTGTCGCGCGTCACCGTCAGGATCGGGTGCGCCACCAGGTGGATCTCGTAACCCTTGTCGGCGATCTCGGACATCGCTGAATCGACCAGGAACGGCATGTTGTCGTTGTCGATCTCGACCACCGTGACGTCGGCGAGACGTCCCTCGCCATCCTCGCCGACGGGGTTGTAGACCCGGATCTTGTGGGTGCCGGGCTTGCGCGTCGCCATGAAGGCCCAGGCGTTCTCGGCGAGCGCTGCGATCTCATGCGGGGTGTACTGGTCGAGGTCCTCATAGGCCGCGTCGGCGAACATCTCCTCGGTGAAGGCGCGCAGCTCGTCGCCGGCCTTGCCCCGACCCTTCACCGCCTTCGCCGCCGTCGCTATCAGGGCGCGAAGCTGTTCGTCGTCACGCTGGGACATGTCTCGTCTGCCTCCCCGGTCCGGTTCGCCCCGCCCTGCGCCGGCCGCTCGTTTTCTCGCAGGCGAAGCCCGCCGGCGGGTTGTCGTTGCCGCGGATTGTCGACCAAACGCCGCGCCGTGTCGAGCCGCGCCGCGCGGGACTGGCGCGTCCGCCGCCGCCTGATACTCTGATCCCGCGATGACAGAAGATTGACGGAGTACAAGCGATGGCCGACGCTGCCGTGACCGCCCTCGACCTGCCGCCGGAAGGCGAGCTCGACGCCCGCCAGAAGGCCTATTTCGACAAGTGCCGGGAAAAGCTCGGCATGGTCCCCAACGTGCTTCTCGCCTACGCCTTCAACCCGGCGAAGCTCGACGCCTTCACGGCCATGTACAATGATCTGATGCTCGCCGATTCGGGGCTGAGCAAGCTCGAGCGCGAGATGATCGCGGTCTGCGTGTCGAGCGCCAATCACTGCTTCTACTGCCTGACCGCGCACGGCGCCGCGGTGCGCCAGCTCTCCGGCGATCCGGCGCTCGGCGAGATGATGGTGATGAACTGGCGCGCCGCCGACCTCTCCCCGCGCCACCACGCGATGCTCGTCTTCGCCGACAAGATGACCCGCAGCCCCGCCGAGATCGTCGAGACCGACCGTCAGGCGCTGCGCGACGCCGGCTTCGGCGATCGCGACATCTGGGACATCGCCTCGATCGCCGGCTTCTTCAACATGTCGAACCGCGTGGCAACGGCCACCGACATGCGCCCGAACCCCGAATACCACGCGCTTTGGCGGTGAAGGCCCGCTAGCCGGCGGGCGCGTTGGCCGCCCGCCAGACCTTCTCCGGCGTCATCGGCATGTCGATATGGGTCAGCCCGTTGTGGCGGTGCAGCGCATCGACCACGGCGTTGACGATCGCCGGGCAGGCGCCGATGGCGCCCGCCTCTCCGGCGCCCTTCATGCCCATCGCATTGGTCGTCGAGGGCACGTTGCGGGTCTCGAAGACAATGTCGGGAAAGTCGTCGGCGCGCGGCAGGCAGTAGTCCTGCAGCGAGGCGGTGACGAGCTGGCCGGAATCGGGATCGTAGACCGTGTGCTCGAGGATGGCCTGGCCGAGCCCCTGGGCGACGCCGCCCTGGATCTGCCCGAGCAGCAGGAGCGGATTCATCGTCACCCCGAAATCGTCGACGATGACATAGTTGAGAACGCCGATGCGGCCGGTCTGCGGATCGACCTCGACCTCCACCGCGTGGGTGCCGTTCGGGAAGGTGAAATGCGGCGGCGTCCAGGCCTCCGTCTCGAGGAAGCTGTCGAGGTCGCCGGTCTGCATCAGCCCGGCGGCGATCTCCGACAGCTTCACGGCCCGGTCGGTGCCGGCGATGCGCGCCTCGCCGTCCTCGAGCTCGATGTCGCCCGGCGCAGCCTCCAGGCGGTCGGCGGCGCGTTCGCGGATGCGATCCGCGAGCCGGCCCGACGCGATGAGCAGCGACGATCCGCCGACGGGGATCGAGCGCGAGCCGCCGGTGCCCGAGCCGACCTTCACGAGATCGGTGTCGCCCTGCACGACGCGCACATCGCCCGGCGCGATGCCGAGCTTCTCGTTGGCGATCTGCGCATAGGCCGTGTGGTGCCCCTGGCCGCTCGCCTGGGTGCCGACGAAGACCGTCGCGCCGCCGTCCTCGTCGAGGCGCACCACCGCCGTCTCCGAGCCGCCGCCCGAGCAGGACTCGATATAGGTGGCGAGCCCGATGCCGCGCAGCATGCCCTTCTTCTTCGATTCCCGCAGCCGCGCCTTGAAGCCCTTCCAGTCGGCGATCTCCATCGCCCGGCGCATATGGCCGTCGAACTCGCCGGTGTCGTAGACGCGCTCGGTGCCCGTGTCGTAGGGCATCGCCGACGGCGGCACGAAGTTGCGCCGCCTGAGCGTCTCCGGCTTGATCCCGAGATCGCGCGCCGACTTGTCGATCAGCCGCTCGATCAGATAGGCGGCCTCCGGCCGTCCCGCGCCGCGATAGGCGTCGCAGGAAACCGTGTTGGTGACGATGCCGCGCACCCGGATGTGGATCGCCGGGATGCGGTAGCAGCCCGGCAGCATCAGCGAGCCGTTGGTCGGCACGAAATGCCCGAGCTGCGAGACATAGGCCCCGAGATTGGCGAGCGTGTCGACCTCGAGCGCCAGGATGCGGTCCTTCTCGTCGAGCGCCAGTCGCGCCCGGCTGACATGGTCGCGGCCGTGATAGTCGGCGAGGAAATGGTCGGTGCGGTCGGCCATCCAGAACACCGGCGCCCCGAGCCGCTTCGCGGCGAACAGCACCAGCGCGTATTCCCGGTAGGTGAAGAAGCGGGTGCCGAAGCCGCCGCCAACATCCGGCGTGATCAGGTGGAACTTCTCCGCCGGCTCGCGGAAGATGACGTCGGCCAGCACCGGCAGCAGCAGGTGCACGCCCTGCGAGCCGCAGGTCAGCTTGTAGCGGCCCTGCTCGTCTATCTCGCCGAGCGCCGAGCGCGGCTCCATGTAGTTGGTGACGACGCGGTTGTTGACGAGCTCGATCTCCGTCGTCCGCGCCGCCTTGGCGAAGGCCTCCTTCACGGCCGCCGCGTCGCCGTGGCGGAAATCCATGGCGACGTTGCCGGCCAGCTCCGGCCAGAGCTGCGGCGCATCCGGCGCGGCGGCCGCGCGCGGGTCGGTGACGACAGGCAGCTCGTCATAGTCGACCATCAGTGTCTCCGCCGCGTTGCGCGCGGCATCGGCGGTGTCGGCGACGATCATCGCCAGCGAGTCGCCGACGAAGCGGACCGTATCCTTCTGCAGCAGCGGGTTCTTCGGCACCAGCGGCCTGCTGCCGTCGAAATTGGTCACCGCGCGCAACGCCGGAAGCGCCCCGAGGTCGGCGATGTCGGCGTGGGTGTAGACCGCCCGGACGCCGTCCATGCCGGCGACCTCGTCGGCGTTCCCGATCGTGAAGCGGGCATGCGCGACCGGCGAGCGCACCATGGCGGCATGCATCGCGCCATCGGGGATGCGGTCGCTGGTGTAGCTGCCGCGGCCGGTGACGAGCGCCTCGTCCTCGAGCCGCGCGATCGATGCGCCGATGCCGAACTTCATGCCGATGTCCTTGGAGCTAGCTGATAGGTGGCCGGAAAGCGGCAAGGCTAGGGGATAGGAAGCGCCCTGCGCAATGTCCCGCCGGTATGACAACCATGTCGGGCGGACAGGGCTCCGCTTCAAGCCCGGCTGGCGCCGCGCTCGGCGGCGAGGATCATGTCGGCGCCCTTCTCGGCGATCATAAGGGTGGAGGCGTAGGTGTTGGCCGACACCATGCGCGGCATGATCGAGGCGTCGACCACCCGCAGGCCGCCGACCCCCTGCACCCGAAGCTCGGGATCGACCACCGCGTCGCGCCGCCCCCGCGGCCCCATCCGGCAGGTGCCGATCAGATGGTAGCCGGTATTGCCGGTCCGCCGGGCGAACTCCATCAGCTCGTCGTCGCCGCGCACGCCCTCGCCCGGCACCTCCTCGCGCTCGTAATAGGGCGCCAGCGACGCCGAGCGCAGATAGCCGCGCGTCATACGCATCGCCCGCAGCACGACCTCGCGGTCGCCGGCGTCGGCGAGGTAGTTGGGCTGCAGCTCGGGCTTCTCCAGCGGATCGGCGGAGCGAATGCGCACATGGCCGACGCTTTCCGGGCGCTGCTGGGTGAAGCCGCAGGTGATCGCCGGGAAATCGTCGAGCACGTAGACCTGCCCCGGCTTGTAGCTGCCCGGCGTGCAGACGAACTGCAGGTCGGGCGCCTCCAGCGCCGGGTCGCTCTTCCAGAAGACGTAGACGATGGATGGGCTGAGCGCGAGGATGCTCGGACGGCCGAGCGCCCAGCGGAAGACCTCGCGGCCGAGCCGCCAGCCCTTCGCCATCTGGTTCAGCGATATCGTGCCGGGTTTGAGCCGCGCGGCCAGCCGCACGAAATAGTGGTCGCGGAAATTTTCGCCGACCGGCAGCTCGCACCGAACCTCGATGCCGTGCTCCCCGAGCAGCCCTCCCGGTCCGATTCCCGAAAGCTGCAGGAGCTTGGCCGAGTTGACCGTGCCGGCCGAGACGACGACCTCGCGGCGGCAACGCACCTCGCGCATCGACGCCTTGTCGCCGCCGGTGAAGTAGCGCACGCCGACGGCCCGCCCGTCCTCCAGCAGGATCGACGCCGCCTGCGCGCCCGAACGGATCTCGACATTGCGCCGCCGCAGCGCCGGGTGCAGGAAGGCGCGCGCCGCGCTGATGCGCCAGCCGCGATGGATCATCCGCTGGTAGTAGCCGGTCCCCGCCTGGCTCTCGCCGTTGTAGTCGTTGCCGCGTGGCACGCCGGTGGCGGCGACCCCGTCGATGAAGGCCTCGGTCAGCGGATGCGACCAGCCGGGATCGGTGATCTTGAGCGGCCCGGAACGGCCGCGATAGCGATCGTCGCCCTTGCCGATCCTCTCCTCGCTGCGCCTGAAATAGGGCAGCAAATCCTCATAGGCCCAGCCGCTGTTGCCGAGCTGCGCCCAATGGTCGAAATCCGCCGCCTGGCCACGATTGTAGACGAGCCCGTTGAGCGAGCTCGAACCGCCATAGACGCGGCCCTGCGGGATATAAACGGCGCGGCCGCCGCTTCCCGGCGACGGCTCGGTCGCGAACTGCCAGAGCACGCGCGGATCGACCAGCGTCTTGACGTAGCCGGCCGGGATATGGAGCCAGGGATTGGTGTCGGGCGGTCCCGCCTCGAGGATGCACACCGTCCGCCCGCCATCGGCGCTCAGCCGCTCCGCCAGCACCGATCCGGCGGCGCCGGCGCCGACGATCACATAGTCGAATGTCTCGGCTTCCGGCATCGCATTCCCAAAGGCAAAGGCGGCCCATCAACAGCGTATACGTTATGGGATGGCGCCGAGCCTTGGCAACGGCCGAAGGAGCGCGCGCATGGCGCTCGCACCGCCGCCAGGCAGTGGCCCGGATATCGTCCTGAAGGGAGGAAACTGGAGCGGGCGATGGGATTCGAACCCACGACCCCAACCTTGGCAAGGTTGTGCTCTACCCCTGAGCTACACCCGCTCGCTTGCCGTGCCGGACGCGGAGCGCCCGCGACGGCGGCGCACTATATGACGCAAGCCGCAGCCGATTGCAACCGCGCGTTTGCGCCGCACGGTTGATGCCGCGGCGGGCGGCGGCTAGAAGGCCGCGACGGGCCCGGTCCACCGGCCGCGCCGCACGCGACACCAGCCGAATCCGGGAGCGATCCGCATGGCCGCCACGCAGCAAGACCTCTTCGCCCGCCTCGACGCGCTGGCGATCGCCCACCGCACGGTGACGCATCCGCCGCTTTTCACCGTCGAGCAGTCGCAGGGCCTGCGCGGGAGCATTCCCGGCGGCCATTCGAAGAACCTGTTCCTGAAGGACAAGAAGGACCGCTTCTGGCTCGTCACCGCCCGCGAGGACGCCGACGTCGACCTCAAGTCGCTGCACCGGGTGATCGGCTCGGCGCGCCTGAGCTTCGGCCGCGCGGACAAGCTTGAGGAGCTTCTCGGCGTCAAGCCCGGCTCGGTGACGCCTTTCGGCGCGATCAACGACGCCGGCAACCAGGTCACCGTGGTCCTCGACAAGGGCCTGCTCGCCTTCGGCGACGTCAATTTCCACCCGCTGACCAACGAGGCGACGACGACGGTCTCCGCCGACGGCCTGATCGCCTTCCTGCGCGATACCGGCCACGAGCCGCTGCTGATCGACCTTCCGCAGGCCGAAGAGTAGACTTCAAACCCGCCCGCCCGCTTCCTATCTGCAACGCGTGCGAGCGATGCGGAAGAGACATGAAGAGAAGAACCATGGATGACGCGATCATTGGCCAGCCGAACGGCGCCGCCGACCTGATCAGGGACACGACGACCCAGACCTTCGCCGCCGACGTCATCGACGCCTCGCGGCAGGTCCCGGTGATCGTCGATTTCTGGGCCCCCTGGTGCGGCCCTTGCAAACAGCTCACCCCTGTGCTCGAGAAGGCGGTGCGCGAGGCGCGCGGCGCGGTGCGGCTCGTCAAGATGAACATCGACGAGCATCCCGAGGTCGCCGGCCAGCTCGGCGTGCAGTCGATCCCCGCCGTCTTCGCCTTCAAGAACGGACAGCCGGTCGACGGCTTCATGGGCGCGCAGCCCGAGAGCAGCATCAAAGCCTTCATCGCCCGCCTCGCCGGCCCGGTCGAGGATCCGGCGGCGGAAATCCTCGAGGCCGGCGACGCGGCGCTTGCCGCCGGCGACATCGCCCAGGCGGCCGAGGCCTATTCGACGGTGCTGCAACAGGATCAGACGAATCTGCACGCGCTCGGCGGCATCGTGCGCTGCATGACCCGTACCGGCGAGCTCGACAGGGCGCGCCAGATGCTCGCCGTGGCGCCCGACGACAAGGCCGGGAACCCGCATATCGCCGGCGCCCGCGCCGAGCTGGAGCTCGCCGAGCAGTCGGCCAGCGTCGGCGACACCGCCGAGCTGGAGCGCCGCGTCGCCGCCGATCCGGCCGACCACCAGGCCCGTTTCGACCTGGCGCTGGCGCTCAACGCGCACGGAAGGCGCGAGGACGCCGCCGCCGCGCTGGTCGAGATCGTCCGCCGCAATCGCGGCTGGAACGACGAGGCCGCGCGCAAGCAGCTCCTGCAGTTCTTCGAGGCCTGGGGGCCGGCCGACGAGGCGACCGCGAGCGGGCGCCGCGCGCTGTCCTCGGTGCTCTTTGCCTGAACCGCGCGCACGCCCTATCTAACCGGCATGCCGATCAACACGCCGCTCACCGGCCCCTACGCGGTGCCCGACACCGTTCCGGTCTTTCCGCTCGCCGGCGCCCTGCTGCTGCCGCGGGCGGAGCTGCCGCTCAACATCTTCGAGCCGCGCTACGTGGCGATGATCGACCACGCGCTGGCCGGGCGGCGCCTGATCGGCATGGTCCAGCCCTCGCCTGACGCCGCGCCCGGCACCCCCTCGCTCTGCGCCGTCGGCTGCCTCGGCCGGCTGACCGCCTTCATGGAAACCGGCGACGGGCGCTATCTGGTGACGCTCACCGGGATCAGCCGCTTCCGCCTCGTCGATGAAGTCGAGGCGGCGACGCCGTTCCGCCAGTGGCGCATCGACACCCGGCCCTTCGCCGGCGATTTCGGCCCCGACGGCTCGGCCATGAGCTTCGACCGCGAACGCCTGCTCGACACCCTCCGCGACTATCTCGACGCCAACAATCTCAGCATCGACTGGGACGAGATCGACGGCACCGACGACGAGACGCTTGTCAACTCGCTCTCCATGGCCGCACCCTACGGCGTGCGCGAGAAGCAGGCGCTGCTGGAAGCCGGCGACATGTCGCGCCGCGCCGAGCTGCTGATCGCCATCACCGAGCGCCAGCTCGGCGCCGGCGAGAGCGACGACGGGCCGATGCTGCAATAGGCCCCGCAACAAGGACGGAAACGACGACGATGGCGACCAGACCGGCCGAACCGGGCATCGACCCGAAGCTCCTCGAGATCCTCGTCTGCCCGGTCTCCAAGACCGTGCTCGAATATGACAGGGCGAAGCAGGAGCTGATCAGCCGGGCGGCCAGGCTCGCCTATCCGATCCGCAACGGCATCCCGATCATGCTGCCCGAGGAGGCGCGGCCGCTGGAGGATTGACCCTCACGCCGGCAGCCCGTCGAGCAGCCGCGGGGTTTCGCCGGTCTCGCCGGCGGCGTCGCGCATGATGAACGTCTTCAGGCCGGAAGCGCGGTTGACCACCCCGAGGCCGAAATCGCGCAGGCCCCGCAGCACCGATTCGTCCGCCGAGAACAGCCGGTTGAGCGCATCGGTGGCGGCGGCGAGCTGCACCGTGTCGAAGCGCCGCCAGCGCTCGTAGCGCTTCAGCACCGACAGCGACCCGGGATCCTCCCCGAGGCGCGCGGCGTCCAGCACCACCTGGGCCAGCGCCGCCACGTCGCGCAGCCCCATATTCTGCCCCTGGCCGGCCAGCGGATGCAGCCGGTGCGCGGCGTCGCCGGCAAGCGCGATGCGCGGTGCGACGAAATCACGCGCCAGCGCCAGCGACAGCGGGAAGGAGCCGCGCGGGCCGGCGAGCGCGAGCGCGCCGATCTCCGCCCCGGCGGCCTCTTCCACCGCCGCCGCGAAACCCGCGTCTTCGAGCGCCGCGATCTCGCGGGCGCGGCGTTCCGGCAGGCTCCAGACCAGCGAGTAGCGGTCTCCCGTCATCGGCAGCAGCGCGAACGGCCCGCCGGGCAGGAAATGCTGCACCGCCACGCCCTCGTGCGGCAGCTCGGCGGCGAGCGTCGCGACGACGCCGTGCTGGCCGTAGGACCAGCCGAAGGAGCGGATGCCGGCGCTCTCGCGGACGACCGAGTTGAGGCCGTCGGCACCGACCAGCAGCCGCGCCTCGACGCTGCCGCCGGTGCCGTGCAGCACCGCCGTGGCGGCATCCGTCTCGAGGCTTTCGAAGGTGCCGATGTCGTGCGACGCGACGCCTTTGTCGGCAAGCGCCGCCGAGGCCGCGCGGGCCAACGCGGAGGCTGGAACGATATGGGCGACGGGCTCGCCGCCGCCGGCTTCCGCGCCGAGCGAGAGCAGCACCGGGCGAACGAGGTCCTCCAGCCGCGAATCGGTGATCCGCATCTCGGCGACCGGACAGGCCTCGGCCTCGACGCGCGCCCATACCCCGAGGACCTCGAGCATGCGTCGCACCCCCGGCGCGATCGCGTAGGCGCGCGGATCGTCGGCCTCGGCGCCGGCGCGCCCGGCGAGCATCAGCGACAGGCGCGGCTTGCCTGCATGGACCAGCGCCAGCGCCAGCAGGCTGCCGGTCAGCCCCGATCCGGCGATCGCCACGTCGCGGGGTCCGATCTCTCTCGGCTCGCTCATCATGGTGCCTTTCCGAACGGCTCGCCGGCCCGATGCCTGCCGGCTTGACAGGCGGCGACGGCGCGTGTCCTCACTCGCCGGTCACTCCCGGTATCGTAACCGCCACGCCCCGGACAAGACCGTCGGAAGAGGAAGAGCCATGTCGAAGGCAATTTCGCGGCTGCTCACGATTCTCGATCTCGAAACGCTCGAGCACAACCTTTTCCGCGGCCTGAGCCCGCAGGACGGCTGGCAGCGTGTCTATGGCGGCCAGGTCATCGGCCAGGCCCTCGTCGCCGCCGCCCGCACCGTCGAGGACGACCGCCACATCCATTCGCTGCACGCCTATTTCATGCGGCCGGGCGATCCGGCGGTCCCCATCATCTACCAGGTCGACCCGATCCGCGACGGCAAGAGCTTCAACACCCGCCGCGTCCTCGCCATCCAGCACGGCAAGGCGATCTATTCGATGTCCGCGTCCTTCCAGCGTCACGAGAAGGGTCTCGAGCACCAGATGCCGATGCCCGAGGCGCCGGCGCCCGAGACGCTGCTCGGCGAGGACGAGATGAAGCAGCAGTTCATGGACATCGCGCCGGCGAATGTCCGCCAGTACTGGAAGCGCGACCGGCCCATCGAGATGCGGCCGGTCGACTTCACCCACTATGTGAGCCGCGAGAAGCTGCCGCCGCGCCAGATGATCTGGTTCCGCGCCACCGGCGAGCTGCCCGACGACGAGCGCATCCAGAAATGCGCGCTCGCCTACGCCTCCGACATGACGCTGCTCGACACCGCGCTGTTCCCGCACGGGCGCTCGGTCTTCGACCGCGACCTGCAGGTGGCGAGCCTCGACCATGCCATGTGGTTCCACCGCCCGTTCCGCTTCGACGACTGGCTGCTCTACGCCGAGGACACGCCGAGCGCCTCGGGCGGGCGCGGCTTCACCCGCGGCAACATCTTCTCGCGCGACGGCGACCTGATCGCCTCGACCGTTCAGGAAGGATTAATCCGCGTCCGCGACGGCGAGCCAGTATAGCCTATTTTCTGTGCAATACGTCTATTTTGCATAATTTTTAGCCTTCGCAGCCGCACAATGGCCGCGTCCGGATCGTGCTGTTTGCCGATTCATTCATCGATTCCAACAGTTTAATCCTCCGGCCATCGATCTGGCACGGGGTTTGAATCGAACTGTCCCCGAGCACGTCCCGCGGGAAGTATCGCGCGTTTCGTGCATCTCGCGGCGGCATGACCGTCACCAAAGCGAACGGGGAAGTCATATGAAAAACATCATGGCGATCATCAAGCCGTTCAAGCTCGACGCGGTGCGCGAGGCCCTCACGGGCCTCGGAATCCACGGCCTCACGGTTACCGAGGTCAAGGGCTACGGACGGCAGAAGGGGCACACGGAGATCTATCGCGGCGCGGAATACGCCGTGAACTTCCTGCCGAAACTGAAGGTCGAGGTCGTCATCGCCGATGGCGACGTCGACCGCGTCGTCGAGGCGATCACGGGCGCGGCGCGCTCGGGCCAGATCGGCGACGGCAAGATTTTCGTCCACGACATCGAGCAGGCGGTCCGCATTCGCACCGGCGAATCCGGCACCGACGCGCTCTGAACCGTCCATCGAAAGGGTTGAGAACATGACGATGGTAAAGAAAATCTCGGCGCTTGCCGGCGTGGCGGCCCTCGCCGCCGCGGTTCCGCTCGCGGCCTTCGCGCAGGATACGACGGCGCCGGCGGCGCCGGTCGGGGTCTCCTCCGAAACCGCCTATATCTTCAACACGCTGCTGTTCCTTGTCGGCGGCTTCCTGGTGATGTGGATGGCGGCTGGCTTCGCCATGCTCGAGGCCGGTCTGGTGCGTTCAAAGAACGTCTCCATGCAGTGCCTCAAGAACATCGCGCTCTATTCGATCGCCGGCCTGATGTTCTGGATCACCGGCTACTCGATCATGTATGTCGGCGTCGACGGCGGCTTCATGGGCAGCTTCGGCCCCTACAGCTTCGACGTCGTGGGCGCCGGTGACGAGGCCGCCCAGGCGGCGCTCCTCGAGACCGGCTACTCGACCGCCTCCGACTGGTTCTTCCAGATGGTGTTCTGCGCCACCGCCGCCTCGGTGGTGTCGGGAACGCTGGCTGAGCGCATCAAGCTGTGGCCGTTCCTGCTGTTCACCGTCATCCTGACCGGCATCATGTATCCGATCACCGGTTCCTGGGAGTGGGGCGGCGGCTGGCTGAACACCGACAGCTACCAGGCCAGCTTCGGCACCGAGTTCCGCGACTTCGCCGGCTCCACGCTGGTGCATTCGGTCGGCGGCTGGGCGGCGCTCGCCGGCGCCCTGGTCCTCGGCTCGCGCAGCGGCAAATACGGTCCCAAGGGCGAGGTCCATCCGATGCCCGGCTCGTCGATGCCGCTGGCGACGCTCGGCACCTTCATCCTGTGGCTCGGCTGGTTCGGCTTCAACGGCGCCTCGCAGCTCGCCATGGGGTCGATCGGCGACGTCACCGACGTCTCGCGGATCTTCGCCAACACCAACATCGCCGCCGCCGCCGGCGTGGTCGCCGCGATGATCCTGACGCAGATCTTCTACGGCAAGGTCGACGTCACCATGGCGCTCAACGGCGCGCTCGCCGGCCTGGTGTCGATCACCGCCGAGCCGCTGACGCCCTCCATCCTGGCGTCGGTGATCGTCGGCGCCATCGGCGGCATCATCGTCGTCATCGCCGTGCCGCTTCTCGACAAGCTGAAGATCGACGACGTGGTCGGCGCCATTCCCGTCCACCTGCTGGCCGGCATCTGGGGCACCATCGCGGTCGCCTTCACCAATCCGGGTGCGACCTTCATGGCCCAGCTCGTCGGCGTGGTCTCGATCGGCGCCTTCACCTTCTTGGTCAGCCTCGTCGTCTGGCTGATCCTGAAGTTCACGGTCGGTATCCGCGTCAGCCCCGAGCAGGAGAGCATGGGCCTCGACCTTGCCGAGGTCGGTGTCGAGGCCTACCCGGAATTCGGGCAGGGGAGCCAGCGCCTCTGATCCGATCGACAGGGGCAAGGCATCCAGAGGGGGAGGGGCCCGGCGTCATCGCCGGGCCCTTTTCCATATCCGCCCCGCCGCCGCATCAGGCTGCGAAAGGCCGCAGGGTTAATCCGCCCTTAACCGCGTTTCCGCTAGCGTTCGCGATGCATTCGACCGGGTCCGGTGCCCGGTTTTCCCTTCGGCGACCGCAGCGGACGGAGCGGCATGAATTTCAACCCGCGCAGTGCTATGGCCACGAGCCTGCTCGACGAATCGCCATTCGTCCGGCTGGCCGCGCTGCTCGGCGACGAGGCGCCGGGGATGGAGCCGATCAACCTTTCGGTCGGCGAGCCCCACCATCCGCTGCCCGCCGTCATCGCGCCGGCCTTCGTGAGGGACGTCTCGGGCCTCGGGAAATATCCCGCGATCGCCGGCCTTCCGGAATTCCGCTCCACGGTCGCGGACTGGGCCCGCCGCCGCTTCGGGCTCGCCGCCCTCGATGCGGACCGGGAGGTCTGCATTCTCGCCGGATCGCGCGAGGGGCTGCTGATGGCGGCCCTCACCGCGCGCCAGGAGTTCGCCAAGCCGGCCCCCGTGGCGCTGCTGCCCAACCCGTTCTACCAGGCCTACGGCGCCTCGGCGATCGCCGCCGGGCTGGAGCCGGTGCTGCTCCCCGCCGATGCGGGCAACGGCTACCTGCCGTCCATCGAGGCGGTCGAGCCGGCGATCCTCGAGCGCACCGTGGTCGCCTATTTCACCTCGCCCTCGAATCCCGCCGGCACCGTCGCCTCGCCCCAGCGCATGAAGGCGGTCGCCGAATGCGCGCGCCGCCACGATTTCCTGCTGGCCAGCGACGAATGCTATTCGGAGATCTGGTTCGACGCGCCGCCGGCGGGCGCCCTTAGCGCCACGGCGGAGCACGGCTTCTCCAACGTCATCGCGCTCAACTCGCTGTCCAAGCGGTCGAGCGCGCCGGGCCTTCGCTGCGGCTTCGCCGCCGGCGACCGGCGTTTCATGAAGTCCTTCGTCCGGCTGCGCAATCTGTGCGGCCCGCAGGTCGCCCTGCCGGTGCAGAACGCCGCCATCGCCGCCTATGGCGACGAGACCCATGTCGAGGAGAACCGCGCGCTCTACGCGGCGAAGTTCGCCCTCGCCGACGAACTGGTCGGCTTCTGGCCCGGCTATCGCAGGCCGCAGGGCGGCTTCTTCCTCTGGCTCGACGTCGCCGCGGCCGAGGACGACGAGCGCTTCGCGCTGCGCGCCTGGCGCGAGAAGGGTCTGCGCATGGTGCCGGGAAGCTATTTCGGCCGCCCGGGCCTTGACGGCGTCAATCCCGGCGCCGGCCACGTCCGCATCGCCCTGGTCGACGACATCGATCTGACCCGCGATGCGCTGACGCGCCTCGCATCACTGCTCAAAGGTAACGGTTAGCGTATGAGACAGCTCGATTCCGCCCTCGAAGCAGGCCTTGGCCTCGTCGATCTTACCAAGCGGGCGCTGCGCGCCGCGCTCGTGCGCGCCGGCGGGCTGGCGCTGCTTGCCGCCGTCGCCGCGTTCTGTCTCGCCCTCGCCACCTGGAACGTCTCCGACCCGAGCCTGAGCAACGCAACCGCGGCCAGCCCGCGCAACCTGCTCGGGCTCCCCGGCTCCATCGTCTCCGACCTGCTGATCCAGATCGCCGGCCTCGCGGTGATCGTGCTGCCGCTGCCGCCGGCCATGTGGGGCATCGCGCTGTGGCGGCGCGCGCCGCTGCCCGGCGTCGCGCAGAAGATCCTCGCCCTCGTCGGCTGCATGGCGGCGGCGACCGCCTTCTTCTCCTGCGTGCCGGCGCCGTCGAGCTGGCCGCTGCCGACCGGCCTCGGCGGCATTCTCGGCGACGGCCTGCGGGCGCTGCCGCTGATGGTCGTCCCTGCCGGCGTGTCGGGACTGGCGAATGTCGTGCTGGCGCTCGCCGCGCTCGCCGCCTCCGGCTTCCTGTTCCTGCGCACCGCCGACTGGCGCCGGCAGGCCGCCGGCGCCTTGCCGCAGGAAATCGACGAGGACGATTTCGACGAGCCCGAGATCGCCGAGGACGACGATGCGCCGTCGGAAGGCCTGCTGTCGCGCATCGTCCCAGCCTTCGGCGCCGCCACCCATTCGCTGATGAGCCTGAAGGCGCGGTTCCGCCGCCTCGCCGGCAATCGCAGCGGAGACGCCGACGCCTTCGCTTCCCATGATGAGCACGGCCGCCACGAGCCGCGCATCGGCATCGCCCGCGCCTATGTCCCGCAGGACGAGGACTACGAGCCCTACGACGACGATGACGCGATCGCCGACGAGCCTGTAGCCCTGCGCGAGCAGCCGGGCCACGGGCACCCGGGCCACGACCAGCAGAGCCGCGTGCAGCCCGGCCGCGACCGCCTCAAGCAGGGCAAGCGCCTGAATTCCGAGGCCCAGCCGAGCTTGCTGCGTGGCGCCGAGTACGAGTTTCCGCCGCTGCGCCTGCTCGCCGAGGCGCCCAAGCGGTCCGGCCAGACCGTCAACACCGAGGCGCTCGACCAGAACGCCCGGCTGCTGGAATCGGTGCTGGAGGATTTCGGCGTCCGCGGCGAGATCATCAATGTCCGCCCCGGCCCGGTGGTCACCCTCTACGAGCTGGAGCCGGCGCCCGGCACCAAGTCGTCGCGCGTCATCGGGCTCGCCGACGACATCGCCCGCTCGATGAGCGCGGTCTCGGCCCGCGTCGCCGTCGTTCCCGGCCGCAACGCCATCGGCATCGAGCTGCCGAACTCCAACCGCGACACCGTCTATCTGCGCGAGCTGCTGGCCTCGGAGGATTTCGAGAAGAACAAGAGCCGGCTGCCGCTCTGCCTCGGCAAGACCATCGGCGGCGAGCCGGTGATCGCCGATCTCGCCCGCATGCCGCATCTGCTGATTGCCGGCACCACCGGGTCGGGCAAGTCGGTGGCCATCAACACCATGATCCTGTCGATCCTCTACCGGCTGTCGCCCGACGCCTGCAAGCTGATCATGGTCGACCCGAAGATGCTGGAGCTCTCCGTCTATGACGGCATCCCGCACCTGCTCTCGCCGGTCGTCACCGATCCGCGCAAGGCGGTGGTGGCGCTCAAGTGGACGGTCCGCGAGATGGAGGACCGCTACCGCAAGATGTCGAAGGTCGGCGTCCGCAACATCGACGGCTACAATCAGAAGGTCGCGTCCGGCAAGGGCGAGACCTTCACCCGCGAGGTGCAGACCGGCTTCGATCCCGAGACCGGCCAGCCGATCTACGAGCGCGAGGAGATCGCGCTCGAGCCGATGCCCTACATCGTCGTCATCATCGACGAGATGGCCGACCTGATGATGGTCGCCGGCAAGGACATCGAGGGCGCCGTGCAGCGCCTCGCGCAGATGGCCCGCGCCGCCGGCATCCACGTCGTCATGGCGACCCAGCGGCCGAGCGTCGACGTCATCACCGGCACCATCAAGGCCAATTTCCCGACCCGCATCTCCTTCCAGGTCACCTCGAAGATCGACAGCCGCACGATCCTCGGCGAGCAGGGGGCCGAGCAGCTCCTCGGCCAGGGCGACATGCTCTACATGATGGGCGGCGGGCGGATTACCCGCGTCCACGGCCCCTTCTGCAGCGACGACGAGGTCGAGGAGGTGGTCGCCCACCTCAAGGCGCAGGGCGCGCCCGCCTATCTCGACGAGATCACCGAGGAGCCCGAGGACGGCGCCTTCGACATGGCGGCGATCCCCGGCGCCGGCGGGGCGGGCGAGGGCAACGAGCTCTACGACCAGGCCGTCGCCGTCGTCATCCGCGACCGCAAGGCCTCGACCAGCTACGTCCAGCGCCGCCTGTCGATCGGCTACAACCGCGCCGCCACGCTGATCGAGCGGATGGAACAGGAGGGCGTCATCTCGCGCCCCAACAGCAAGGGCCACCGCGAGATCCTCGTCGGCGAGGACGCATCCGAATAGGAACCCTTTCCGCCCGCGTCGTGTTTTCGCCATATCGGGGGTTCAGAGGGAGCCTGACGCGCACCATATGATCGAGCGACCGACAGACTGATAGACGTGATGACCGCCATGCCGATGCTGACCCGCCTTTTCCTCACGATCGCGCTCGCGCTCGCCAGCGCCGCCCTGCCGGCCGTCGGCCGCGCCGCGACGACGCCGGCGCTCGTCCTCGACGCCGACCAGCAGGAGATCGTCAAGAGCATCAACAAGCGGCTGAACGCCATCGGCAGCATCCAGGGCGACTTCGTCCAGATCGGCCCCAACGGCGAGCGCTCCGAGGGCAGGGTCTACATCCAGCGCCCCGGCAAGATGCGCTTCGAATACGACAAGCCGCACCCGATCCTCATCGTCTCCGACGGCGACCGGGTGGCGGTCGAGGACCGCAAGGCGCAGACCACCGACCAGTACCCCCTCGACCTCACGCCGCTGCGCCTGATCCTCGGCGAGAACATCAATCTCGGCCAGGATGCCGAGATCGTCGCCGTCGAGCGCAACGACAACTCGCTCTCGGTGACGCTCGCCGAGAAGTCGGGCCGCGTCCCCGGCCAGCTCAACCTGCTGGTCGACGCCGAGACCATGGATCTCGTCCAGTGGACGGTCACCGACGCCCAGGGCCTGCAGACCTCGGTCGCGCTCTACAACATGGTCGAGGGCAAGAAGGCCAAGCCGAGCCTGTTCTACATCAACGAGAACATCTTCCCCGAGCAGCGCGGCTCGCAGAACCCGCGCTGACGCCGCCTGCGATAAGGGTTCGGCGGGCTCTTGAAGGCGCTCGC
>JBFWXZ010000032.1:0-22637 GCA_050186955.1 Flavobacteriaceae bacterium | reverse complement strand
GCCGGACAACAGGTCAGCGTCACCGCATAGGCAATCGACAGCCATTCGACATAGTTGCCGAACTCGACGCCGTCGCAGCGTTCCACATAGCGCTGCTCGACCGGATAGGCGGCGACGATGGTCGCCGGCGTCAGCAGCAGGTCGTAGCGCGACAGGAACCCCATCATGCGCCGCATCAGCAGGGCGCGCTGGTGCTCGGCGCGGGCGATGTCGCCGGCGGTCAGCGCCAGCCCCTTCTCGACGTTCCAGACGACCTCCGGCTTCAGCTTGTCGCGGTGCTTGTCCAGCAGCGGCGCCAGACCGGTCGCGAAGGAGGCGGCGCGCAGGGTCTGGAAGCTCTCATGGGCCCCCGACATGTCGGGATGCGCCTCCTCGACCTCGACGCCGGCCTCGGCGAAGCGGGCGGCCGCCGCCCGCGTGATCTCCGCGACCTCCGGGTCGACCGGGGTGATGCCGAGATCGGCGCTCCAGGCGACGCGGCGCAGGCGCGGCGGGGTCCGCATGGCCTCGGCGAAATCGACCGGCGGCCGCTCCTTGGAGATCGGGTCGGCGGGATGCGGGCCGCACATGGCATCGAAGCACAGGGCGAGATCGGCGACGGTGCGCGCCATCGGCCCCTCGACCCCCAGCGTGTCGTCGACGCAGTTGATCCGGCTGTCGGCGACCCGCCCCGGGCTCGGCCGCATGCCGACGATGTTGTTGAAGCTCGCCGGGTTGCGCAGCGAGCCGCCCATGTCGGAGCCGTGGGCGAGCCAGGCCATGCCGGTGGCCAGCGCCACCGCCGAGCCGCCGGAGGAGCCGGCCGCCGACAGCGCGGTGTTCCAGGGATTGCGGGTGGCGCCGAAGACCTCGTTGAAGGTGTTGGCGCCGGCGCCGAACTCCGGCGTGTTGGACTTGGCGTAGAAGACGGCGCCGGAATCGCGCAGCACCGAGACGACCGGCGCGTCGGCGGTCGGCACCAGGTCGGCGAAAATCGGCGAGCCGAAGGTGGTGCGCATGCCGGCGACCTCGGAGAGGTCCTTGATGGCGACAGGGAGCCCGCGCAGGCGGCCGCGCTCGCGGGGCCGCAGGGCGCCCAGCTCGCGCGCGCGGTCGCGCGCCATGTCGAAGTCGGTGATCGGCAGCGCGTTGACCGTGCCGTCGACGGCGGCGACGCGGTCGGCGAGCGCGTCGACCAGCTCGGGCGGCGAGACCTCGCCGGCGTCGAGGGCGGCGACGGCCGCAACGGCGCTCAGCGAAAGAAGCGATGCGTCACTCACGGGCGAGCCTCCGCGGATTGCATGGATTGCGGCCTTGAAGCGCCGCAAAGGCGGTTGATAGTGTCGCCGTGATCACATTCACCGGAGTGTCCCATGAGCCCCCTCAGCAATGTCGCCGTCCGTGACGTCGAGACGGTCCTGCATCCTTACACCAATCTCGCGACGCATCGCGAGGTCGGCCCCATGGTGCTGGAATCCGGCAAGGGTATCTACGTTCGCGACAGCCGCGGCAAGGAGTATATCGAGGGCCTCGCGGGCCTGTGGTGCACGTCGCTGGGCTACGGCAACGAGGAGCTCATCGAGGCCGCCACCGAGCAGATGCGGCGTCTCTCCTTCACCCACATCTTCGGCGGCAAGAGCCACGACCCGGCCATCGCGCTGGCCGAGAAGCTGAAGGAGATCGCGCCGATGCCGGTCTCCAAGGCGTTCTTCGTCAGCTCCGGCTCAGAGGCCAACGACACCCAGCTCAAGCTGGTCTGGTACATGAACAACGCGCTCGGGCGGCCGAAGAAGAAGAAGATCATCAGCCGGGTGCGCGGCTATCACGGCGTCACCATCGCCTCGGCGAGCCTTACCGGACTGGCCGCCAACCACACCGATTTCGACCTGCCGATCCCCGGCGTGCTGCACACCGCCTGCCCGAGCCACTATCGCTACGGCGAGCCGGGCGAGACGCCGGAGGACTTCGCCACCAGGCTCGCCGGCGAGCTGGAGGAGATGATCCTGCGCGAGGGGCCGGAGACGGTCGCCGCCTTCATCGCCGAGCCGGTGATGGGCGCCGGCGGCGTCGTCGTGCCGCCGGAGACCTATTTCGCCAAGATCCAGGCGGTCACCGACAAATACGACATCTACTTCATCGCCGACGAGGTGATCTGCGGCTTCGGCCGCCTCGGCACCATGTTCGGCAGCGAGAAGATGGGCATCCGGCCGGATTCGATCTCCGTCGCCAAGGCGCTGTCGTCGGCCTACCAGCCGATCGGCGCGGTGATGATCCCCGAGCCGATGTATCAGGCGATGCTCGACGAGAGCCGCAAGATCGGCACCTTCGGCCACGGCTACACCTATTCCGGCCACCCGGTCGCGGCGGCGGTGGCGCTGAAGACGCTGGAGATCTACGAGCGCGACAACACCGTCGCCCACGCGGCGGCGCGCGGCGAGCGGATGCAGGCGCGACTGCGGAAGCTCGCCGACCACCCGCTGGTCGGCGAGGCGCGCGGCGTCGGGCTCATCGGCGGGATCGAGCTGGCCGCCGACAAGCAGGCGAAGAAACCCTTCGACCCGAAGGCCCATGTCGGCGCGCGGGTCATCCATCACTGCGAGGAGGAAGGGCTGATCCTGCGGGCGCTGGCCGGCGACATCATCGCCGTCTGCCCGCCGCTCGTCATCAGCGACGCGGAGATCGACGAACTGTTCGACCGGCTCGGGCGCGCCCTCGACAAGACCGAGGCCTGGGTCCACGAGCAGGGGCTGCGCGCGGCCTGATGATCAGCCGCCGCACGCTGCTCAAGGGCGCCGCGGCGGCGGTGCTCGGGGCGGCTGGGCTCGGCTCCTATGCCTTCGCCGTAGAGCCGCGCTTCCGCCTCGTCACGACGCGCAACGAGATCGCCCTGCCCGGCTGGCCGAAGGGCCACGGGCCGCTCCGCATCGTCGCCATCTCGGACCCGCATTTCTGCGAGCCGTGGATGCCGCTGGACCGGCTCGACGCCATCGTCGACCTCGCCAACGACATGGAACCCGACGTCATCGTGCTGCTCGGCGACTACCAGCCGGGGCTGCAGCATTTCAGGACCGGCACATACAAGCCGGCGCAATATGTCAAGCGGCTGGAGCGGCTGCGGGCGCGCCACGGGGTGCACGCCATCCTCGGCAACCATGACTGGTGGACGCGGCCGGCGGAGGTGCGCGCCGCCTTCGCCGGTTCGAGCATCAACCTGATGGAGAACGACGTCGTCCGCATATCCCGCGCCGACGGCGACTACTGGATCGCCGGCACCGCCAGCATGATCGCCATCCCGCTCGGCCGGAACCGCTATGAGGGCCGCGACGACCTGCCCGGCACGCTGGCGAAGGTCGAGGGCGACGACCCGGTACTGCTGCTGGCGCACGAGCCCGACATCTTCGTGCGGGTGCCGGACCGGGTGGCGCTGACGCTGTCGGGGCACACCCATGGCGGCCAGGTCCGCCTGCCCTTCCTCGGACGCCCCGTCGTGCCCTCGCAATACGGGCAGCGATTCGCCTATGGCCACATCGTCGAGGAAGGCCGCCACCTGCTGGTCTCGGGCGGCCTCGGCTGCTCGATCCTGCCGGTGCGGTTCGGGGTGCCGCCGGAACTAAACGAAATCGTAATACGTTCGTCACAAAACTGAAAAATAAGGTTGACGACCGACTAAGTTCGGTTTTGCATATTTCTTGTGCAGGCGATGCACAATTGCGGGGCAACGGCCTTGGTTTCGCCCAAATCCCCGCGCTTATGCCTCGCCGGCATGGCCGACCACCGGACGCCGACGACCAAAGCGTCTCCGCCCGATGTGCCGACCGCGATTGTGGACCGGACACCGGATTTGCCGATCATGTTCCGCCAGAGGCGGAAGCGGATCCGGGGCATCAGAGGAGACGAGACAATGCCGGACAAGGAAAACGACACCGTTCCCGAACGACGCGAGTCGCTCGAGTTGCGTTATCACAATGTAGGCATCAGCGCCGTGGCCGCCGCCGCGAAATACTGCCCGCCGCTGAAGTCGAAGCCCGCCGAGTACCGCCTCAACCCGCAGATGGCCGCCGCCATCGACGGTTCCGACTGACCCGGCCCGAACCCCTTCGAAACAGCATGCCGCGACGCGGCGGGGCGACCCGCCGCTAGAGGACGCCGCGTAGCAGCGACGCCGCTATTGCGAACATGACGACGGCGATCGCCGCGTCGAGGACGCGCCAAGCCCCTTCCTTCTCGAAGAGGGGCGTCAGCAGCCGCGCCCCGTATCCCAGCCCGTAGAACCACACCGCCGAGGCCGACGCCGCGCCCGCCCAGAAGGCGGCCGCGCCGGCGCCGGCATAGCGCGCCGAGATGCCGCCGGCGAGCACCACCGTGTCGTGATAGACATGGGGGTTGAGGAAGGTGAAGGCGGCGGCCGTCAGCAGCGCTTCGCGCAGCGGAGGACGCGCCGTATCGGCCGCCCTCAGCCGTCCGGGATCGAGGGCGCGCCGCGCCGCCAGCAGCCCGTAGACGATCAGGAAGCCTGCCCCCGCCAGGGTGATCCAGAACAGCAGGCGGGGGAAGGCGTTGACCAGCGCGCCGGCGCCGAGGACGCCGGCGCCGATGAGGATGGCGTCGGCGAGGAAGCACAGGGTGGCGACCGGGAACACGTGGGCGCGCAGCAGGCCGAGGCGCAGCACATAGGCGTTCTGCGCGCCGATGGCGACGATCAGGCCGAGGCCCAGCAGGAAGCCGGACAGCGCCGGCGCGAGCAGCGTCATTTCGCGAAATCCCTATAGGAAAACGACTTCACGCCCGCCACCGTCGGCACGCTGACGCGACCTCCCCGCGCCCGGATGCCGCCGGCGAGCTTGGCGCCGAGCCCGACCCGCCCGAGCTCGCGCAGGCCCCCGGCCAGGGTCATGGCAACGATGGAGGTGCGGGCGGCGTCGGCGAGCAGCAGATCGGGGATGGAGTCGCCATTGACGTCGGTCACCGCGGCCTCGTCGAGATTGCGCGAACCGATCGAGTGGTTGCTGAAGCCCCTGGCGCTGCCCTCGCGGACCAGCCTGCCGCCGGAAAGCTGATAGAATTCAAGGGTTCCGCCGATATGCGGGGTGCGGACGATGGCGATCTCGAGGCGCCCGTCGCCGTCGAAATCGGCGATTCCAGCCGGCGCCAGCCAGCGATGAACACGTCCATTGAACGGCGTCACCGCGAGCCGCACCAGCGCAGCCCCCCTGACGCCGTAGACCGCGAGCGCCGAACCCCTTGAAAGATCGGAGACAATCACCGCCGCCTCGGCCCCGCCGTCGCCGTCGAGATCGGCGAGCCGGGGGGTCAGGTCCTCGATGACCTCGTTCATCGCAAGCGTCACGCGGTATTCGCGCCCGCCGGCGACGGCGACGAGGGTCGTCGCCTCGATGGCGTCGCCGAGGATGCCGTGGTCGTATCGCCCGGTCGGGTCCTCGTACCAGGCGCGGTTGATGCCGTGTCCCGGCGCCGAGGCGACGCCGCCGTCGGGAAGCCGCTCGCCGGCGGCCGCGGCTGTCGCTAACAGCGCGACCGCCAGCGCCACCGCCGCGCCAAGGCTAGACGTGCTGGCCGCCATTGATGTGGATTTCGGCGCCGTTCACATAGGAGCCGGTGTCGGTGCACAGCACGTAGATGATCCTCGCCACCTCGTCGGGAGTGCCGAGGCGGCGCATCGGGATCTGCTCGACGATCTTCTCGGTGCCGGGCGACAGGATCGCGGTGTCTATCTCGCCGGGCGCGATGGCGTTGACGCGGATGCCGCGCGGGCCGAAGTCATGGGCCATCTCGCGGGTCAGCGCCGACAGCGCCGCCTTCGAGGTGGCGTAGGCCGAGCCGGCGAAGGGATGCACCCTGCCGCCGGCGATCGAGGTGACGTTGAGCACCGCGCCCTTCGCCGCCTGAAGCTCGCCGACGAGCCCGCGCGCCAGCATGATCGAGGCGAAGAAATTGACCTGGAAGACCCGCGCCCAGTCCTCGACCGTGGTCTCGAGCGAGCCCATGCGGCCGCCGCCCTCCAGCTTGGGCGAGATGGCGGCGTTGTTGACCAGCGCGTTGAGCCGGCCGCCATCGGCCTTGAGGCGCTCGCGCATCTCGGCGATGGCCTCGCGCGTGTTGTCGACGTCGCCGAGATCGACCTGGATGTGGTCCTCCGGTCCCGCCTCCCAGGGGCAGTTCTCGGGGAAGGCGTGGCGCGAGCAGGTGATGACGCGCCAGCCGGCGGAGGAGAAGCGCTTGACCGTGGCGTGGCCGATGCCCCGGGAGGCCCCGGTGAGGATGAGCGTGCGGCGCGGTTCGTCGGAGCTCGGCATCGGCACCCTTCGTTCGACCTCTACGGGTATAGGCGAACCGCGCTCCAGCCGCCATCGCCGTCGGCGGTGAAGCGGATGCGGTCGTGCAGGCGGAAGGGCCGGTCGGCCCAGAACTCGATCTCGCGCGGGGCGATGCGGAAGCCCGACCACCAGTCCGGCCGCGGCACCCGGCCGACGGCGAACCTGGCGGTGAAACGGGCGACCGCCTTCTCCAGCGCCCGCCGGCTCTCCAGCGGCTGCGACTGCCGCGAGGCCCAGGCGCCGATGCGGCTGCCGCGCGGCCGCGAGGCGTAGTAGGCGTCGGCCTCGGCGGCGGGGACCGGCGTCACCGTCCCGCGCACCCGCACCTGCCGGCGCAGCGACTTCCAGTGGAAGCACAGCGCGGCCCTGGGAACGGCGGCCAGCTCGCGCCCCTTGGCGCTGCCGAGATTGGTGTAGAAGACGAAGCCGTCCGGTCCGAAGCCGTTGAGCAGCACCATGCGCACATCGGGCATGCCGTCGGCGTCGACGGTGGCCAGCGCCATGGCGTTGGGGTCGTTGACCTCGCTCTGCTTGGCCTCGTTCAGCCAGGCGGCGAACTGCTCCATGGGATCGCCCGCCGGGTCGGCGACACCTTTGGTTAACGCTTCTGGCGTTGAATTGGTCATGGTCCCGGTCCTGTCGATCGGATGAGTTCCAACGGGAGTAGCCGCGCCTTGGCCGCGCCAGCAACGATATACCGGAAGGCCGGGAGCGATGCGAGACGGCCCGCCCGCATGGCGGTCATGCTCGCGGGCGCGCTGGCGCTCGGCGCCTGCTCGACGCCGCTCTCCATGCCCTTCCGCGGCTCCAGCGGCTTCTTCGCCCAGGACACCGTCGATCAGACCGGCTCGATCGACGGCAGCGTGCGCTCGACCTCGCTGCCGCTGCTGCTCGGCGAGAAGCGCTGGCCGAGCGTGCGCGCGGCGATCCAGCTCAGCCTCGCCGAGAGCGCGGACGGCGACACGGTTTCGTGGAACGAGCTCGGCACTGTGGGCGGCTCGGTAACGCCGATGCTGAGCTTCGCCAACAGCGACGGCGCGTCGTGCCGGCGGCTGGCGCTGCGCGACAACGCCTCCGACGCCGGCGACCTCTTCTTCGACGCCTGCAAGCAGCCGACCGGCGTCTGGCTCGTCGAGCCGGCCATCGCGACGAGCTAGGCCGCGCCGTCATTGCCGGACTTGATCCGGCAATCCATGCCAACAACATCGCGAGCTATCGCTTCCGCCGCCTCCGCCGCCCCGACGGCGGAATGGATCACCGGGTCGAGCCCGGTGATGACGGGTGGGGCGGGGAACCGAAGAAGCGACCCCCGGGCGTTTTCAAGCCACCACCCTTTCTGGATTCTTAGCCTTCGCCGGAATGACGGGTAGTGGCACCGTGCTGGCCCCAATCGTCATTCCGGCGAAGACCGGAATCCAGAAGCGGCGGCGCGACAGGCTGCGGACGCCGCCGGACCGATCTGACAGACGCTATTTTCCCCTTGGAAAGGCCGCGAAACGCTTGTCGACGGGCCGCGCGATCCCCACATTGTTGGCGAATCCGTAACCTCAACACCGATGCGCGCCTCGACTCAGCGGCTGCGCCGGAACAAGATCAGGTTCAATGGCACGCAACCCTTACGAAGTTCTCGGGGTGGCGCCCTCGGCGAGCGCGCAGGAAATCAAGTCCGCCTACCGCAAGCTGGCCAAGCGCTACCATCCCGACGCGAACAAGGACGACAAGAACGCCCAGGAGCGCTTTTCCGAGGCGACGGCGGCATACGACCTGCTGAACGACGCCAAGAAGCGCAAGGCCTTCGACGCCGGCGAGATCGACGCCGATGGCAATCCGCGCTTCCAGGGCTTCGGCAGCGGCGCGGGGCCGGGCGGCTTCGGCGCGGGCTTCGGTCGCGGCGCGCGGCCGGGCGCCGGCGGGCGCGGCTTCGAATGGCATTTCGAGCCCGGCGCGCAGGGCGGCGGCGGCGCCGAGGACATCCTCTCCGACATTCTCGGCGGCTTCGCCGGCATGCGCGGCGGCGGCCAGCGCACGGCCCGCATGCCCGAGCCCGAGCCGACGACGATCAACGCCTCGATCAGCCTCGAGGAGGCGATCCACGGCAAGGCGCGGGTGACGCTGCCGACCGGCAAGACCGTCGAGGTCTCGGTGCCGGCGGGCTCGTTCCCCTCCAAGCAGGTGCGCCTCAAGGGCCAGGGAAGCCCCGGGCCCGACGGGCGGCCGGGCGACGCGCTGATCACCTTCCAGCTCGCCTCGCACCCGGTGTTCCGCGCCGACGGCGCCGACCTCAGGGCCGACCTGCCGATCACCCTCGACGAGGCGGTGCTCGGCGGCAAGGCGCGGCTCTCCACCCCCGACGGCAATGTCGAGCTGAAGATCCCGGCCGGCCGCAAGTCGACCAGCACGCTGCGGCTCAAGGGCCGCGGCCTCAGGCGCAGCGGCGGCCAGCGCGGCGACCTCTACGTCAATCCGCGCATCACCCTGCCGGAGAAGGACGACGCGACGCTGCAATCGCTGATGCGCGAATGGCAGCACTCCAACGCCTACAAGGTGCGCGGCTAGGAGACCCCCCCACCGCGCGCCCGGCGCGGCGTCCGATCTCACACCGCCGTCATTGCCGGACTCGGGTCCGGCAATCCATGCCGGCAGCATCGCGTGCCATCGCTCCCACCGCGTCTGCCGCACCGACAGCGGAATGGATCACCGGGTCAAGCCCGGTGATGACGGGTGGGGCGGGAAACGGGGAAATCTCCCGCCACCAGAGATCATCGTCACTCTGCAACTGGATTCCGGCCTTCGCCGGAATGACGGATAGTATTCAGGCATTAGTTCCAATCGTCATTCCGGCGAAGGCCGGAATCCAGAGCGGCATTTGCCACAGACTGCGGCCCATCCTTCGAGGCTCGGCTGCGCCTCGCACCTCAGGATGAGGGTGGTGCTTGCGGCAACCTCCCCTCCAGCCCTCTGCTCGGGGCCTTAAGGCATTCGACCCTGGAAACGTGCCGCTGGCACGTTTCCTATACGGGTCTCACCCTTTGCCGAAATGACGGGTAGTATCGAAGCACCAGTCCCAATCGTCATTCCGGCTCAGGCTAAGAATCCAGTTGCAGTGGATGCGGCAGGCTATGCCCATCCTTCGATGGCCTTGCTGCACCCGAGACCGTGTCCCCGAAGGATGGCGCAGGCTCACGCGGCCGCGTCAGGTTGTTGCACCGGCAAGCCGCCTGCGATAGACCCCGTCACCGATCCACGAAGCGGGAACACGAGCGCCATGGCGGACACGACCGGACTGATGGCTGGCAAGCGCGGGCTGATCTTCGGCGTCGCCAACAACCGCTCCATCGCCTGGGGCATCGCCAAGGCCGTGCGCGACGCCGGGGCCGAGATCGCGCTGACCTATCAGGGCGAGGCGCTGAAGAAGCGCGTCGAGCCGCTGGCCGCCGAGCTCGGCGCCATGGTCGCCGGCCATTGCGACGTCACCGAGCCGCAGACCATCGACGACGTGTTCGCGGCCTGCGAGAAGAAGTGGGGCGGCCTCGATTTCGTCGTCCACGCCGTCGCCTTCTCCGACAAGGACGAGCTGACCGGCCGCTATGTCGACACGACACCCGACAATTTCGCCCGCACCATGCAGATCTCCTGCTACTCGCTGACCGCCATGGCGCAGCGGGCGGAGAAGCTGATGGGCAATGGCGGCTCGATCCTCACGCTGACCTATTACGGCGCCGAGAAGGTGATGCCGCACTACAACGTCATGGGCGTCGCCAAGGCGGCGCTGGAGGCGAGCGTGCGCTATCTCGCCGAGGACCTCGGCAAGAACGCCATCCGCGTCAACGCCATTTCGGCGGGGCCGATCAAGACGCTGGCGGCCTCCGGCATCGGCGACTTCCGCTACATCCTCAAATGGAACGAATACAACGCGCCGCTGCGCCGCACGGTGACCATCGAGGATGTCGGCATGTCGGCGCTCTACCTGCTTTCCGACATGGGCGGCGGCGTCACCGGCGAGGTGCTGCATGTCGACGCCGGCTACCACGCCGTCGGCATGAAGGCCGTGGACGCGCCGGACATCTCCACCGTCTGAACCCAGCGGAGGCCGGGCCATGAGCGAATCGAACCGCACCGTCCGCCTCGCCAGCCGCCCCGTCGGGATGGTCAGGCGGGAGAACTTCACGCTCGCCGACGAGGCGCTGCCGGAACCCGCCGACGGCGAGTTCCGCGTGCGCATCTCCCACGTCTCGCTGGACCCGGCGATGCGCGGCTGGATCAGCGACGCCAAGTCCTACGTGCCGCCGGTCGGGATCGGCGAGGTCATGCGCGGCTTCGCCGTCGGCACCGTCGAGGCGTCGCGCAATCCCGCCTTCAGGGACGGCGACAGCGTCGTCGGCCTGCTCGGCATCCAGCGCTTCGCGGTGAGCGACGGCAAGGGCATCTACAAGGTCGACGCCTCCATGGCGCCTCCGCAACGCTGGATCGGCGGGCTCGGCATGCCGGGCATCACCGCCTATTTCGGCGTCACCGAGATCTGCAAGCCGAAGCAGGGCGAGACGCTGGTCGTCTCGGCGGCGTCCGGCGCGGTCGGCTCGATCGTCGGGCAGATCGCCAAGCTGATGGGCGCGCGCGCCGTCGGCATCGCCGGCGGGCCGGAGAAGTGCCGCTACCTCACCGACGAGCTCGGCTTCGACGCCGCGGTCGACTACAAGGCGGGCAATCTGAAGGCCGACCTCAAGGCCGCCTGCCCCGACGGGATCGACTGCCTGTTCGAGAATGTCGGCGGCGACATCCACGACGCCTGCCTGGCGCAGATGAACCTGCACGGCCGGGTGGCGATCTGCGGGCTGATCTCCGCCTACAACGCCACCGAGCCGGTGCCCGGTCCCTACAGCTACCGCTCGATCCTGGTGAACCGGCTGACGGTGCGCGGCTTCATCGTCTTCGACTTCATCAAGCAGTATCCGGAAGCGCTGAAGACGCTCGGCGAGTGGCACGCGGCGGGCAGGCTGAAGATGCGCGAGGACGTGCGCGAGGGCGGCGTCGACGCCTTCCCCGACGTGCTCAACCTGCTCTATACGGGCGGCAATTTCGGCAAGCTGGTCCTGCATATCGGATGAGCCGGAACCACCCGCCGATCTATTTCCTGCGCCACGGCGAGACGGACTGGAACAAGGGCTGGCGCTACCAGGGCCAGCGCGACATCCCGCTGAACGACACCGGCCGCGCGCAGGCCAGGCGCAACGGCGCGAGGCTCGTCGAGCTGATGCGGTCGGAAGGGCTCGAGCCGGCGGACCTCGCCTATGTCGCCTCGCCGCTGAAGCGCGCCCGCGAGACGATGGAGATCGCCCGCGCGGCGCTCGGCCTCGAGGCCGGCGGCTACGCCACCGACGAGCGGCTGATGGAAATCCACTACGGCGCCTGGGAGGGGATGACCCGCTCCGAGGTCAAGGCGGCGCGGCGCGGCGAATGGCGGGCGCGGCGCGAGACGCCCTTCGAGTTCGCGGCCCCCGGCGGCGAGAGCTACCGGCAGCTCGCCGGGCGCGTCGGCCCGTGGCTGGAGACGCTCGACGGCCCGAGCATCGTCGTCGCCCATGGCGGGGTGATGCGCGCGCTCAGGCACCTGCTCTGCGGCCTCGACCCGGCGCAGACCATGGCCAGCACCGTGCCGCAGGACAAGGTGCTGGTGATTTCGGCCAACCGCTCGCGCTTCGCATAGCAGGCAGGGCGCGGCGCGAGGTTCCCAAGGAGCCGAAAGCGCTCTAGAACAGCCGCGACAAGAACGGGGCGCGCCGATGTCGCACAACAGTTTCGGGCATATGTTCCGCTTCACCAGCTGGGGCGAGAGCCACGGGCCGGCCATCGGCTGCGTGGTCGACGGCTGCCCGCCGCTGATCCCGCTCGGCGAGGACGACATCCAGCCCTTCCTCGACCGCCGGCGGCCGGGCCAGTCGCGCTTCACCACCCAGCGCCGCGAGGCCGACCGGGTGCGCATCCTCTCCGGCGTCTACACCGACGCGGAGGGCCGGCAGGTGACGACCGGCACGCCGATCTCGCTGCTGATCGAGAACACCGACCAGCGCTCCAAGGATTACGACGAGATAGCCAGGAGCTACCGGCCGGGCCACGCCGACTTCACCTACGAGACGAAATACGGCATCCGCGACCCGCGCGGCGGCGGCCGCTCCTCGGCGCGCGAGACGGCGATGCGCGTCGCCGCCGGCGCCATCGCCCGCAAGGTGGTGCCGGACCTCACCGTGCGCGGCTCGCTGGTGCAGATGGGCCCGCACCGCATCGACCCCGACCGCTTCGACTGGAGCGAGGTCGGCGCGAACCCCTTCTTCTGCGGCGACGCGACGGCGGCCGCCGAATGGGCCGACTATCTCGACGGCATCCGCAAGGCCGGCTCGTCGATCGGCGCGGTGATCGAGATCGTCGCCGACGGCGTCCCCGCCGGCCTCGGCGCGCCGGTCTACGGCAAGCTCGACGGCGATCTCGCCGCCGCCTGCATGTCGATCAACGCGGTCAAGGGCGTGGAGATCGGCGCCGGCTTCGCCGCCGCGACGCTGACCGGCGAGGAAAACGCCGACGAGATGCGCATGGGCAATGACGGCAAGGTGCTGTTCTCCTCCAACAATGCCGGCGGCATCCTCGGCGGCATCGCCACCGGCCAGCCGGTCGTGGTGCGCTTCGCGGTCAAGCCGACCTCGTCGATCCTCAACCCGCGACTGACGGTGACGCGCGACGGCGAGAACACCGAGATCGTCACCAAGGGCCGCCACGACCCCTGCGTCGGCATCCGCGCGGTGCCGGTCGGCGAGGCGATGGTGGCGCTGGTGATCGCCGATCACTATCTGCGCCACCGGGCGCAGAACGGATAGATGGAATGCATGGCATGAGCGAGAGCATGACGCGGGTCGTCGAGGCGATCCGGGCGATGGAGCGGGGAGAGCTCGTCGTCGTCACCGACGACGACGACCGCGAGAACGAGGGCGACCTGGTGCTCGCCGCCGTGCACGCGACGCCGGAGAAGCTGGCCTTCATCGTGCGCCACACCGCCGGCATCGTCTGCGCGCCGATGACCCGCGAGGCGGCGCGGCGGCTGCGCCTCGACCCGATGGTCAGCGAGAACGACGCGCCGCATTCCACCGCCTTCACGGTGTCGGTCGACTTCAGGCACGGCACCACCACGGGCATCTCCGCCGACGACCGCTGCGCCACCGTGCGCGGCCTCGCCAATCCCAATTCCGGTGCCGAGGACTTCGTGCGGCCGGGCCACGTCTTCCCGCTGATCGCCCGCGAGGGCGGGGTGCTGATGCGCTCCGGCCACACCGAGGCGGCGGTCGATCTGTGCCGTCTCGCCGGCCTAGAGCCGGTCGGCGTCATCTGCGAGCTGGTCAATGACGACGGCACGGTGAAGCGCGGGCCGCAGGTCTCCGACTTCGCCCGCGAGCACGGCTTCCGCATGGTCTCGGTCGCCGAGCTCATCGCCTACCGGCAGCGGCAGGAGAAGCTCGTCGAGCGCGTCGAGGAAGCCGAGATCGACACCGCCGGCGGCCGCGCGAGGGCCATCACCTATTCGACGCCGTGGGACGCCATGCAGCATCTCGCCATCGTCTTCGGCGACATCCGCGACGGCGAGGACGTGCCGGTGCGGCTGCATCTGGAGGACGTCACCCGTGACGTCTTCGGCGCCGACCGCGCCATCGACCGCATCATCCGCGATTTCGGGCGGCTCTCGCGCGGCGTCGTGGTCTATCTGCGCGAGGGCTCGGTCGGCGTGCAGGCCGGCCACAGCCCGCGGGCGCGCGACGACATCGAGGAACACCACGAGACGGCGCAGGGCCGCAAGGAGCAGTGGCGCGAGATCGGGCTCGGGGCGCAGATCCTGCGCGATCTCGGCGTGCAGTCGATCCGCCTCTACACCTCGCGGCCGCGCACCTATGTCGGCCTCGCCGGCTTCGACATCGAGATCGCGGCGACCGAGATCATCGACAGGTAGCGCGGGGCTGACCGCACGCGCGTTGCCGCCGGGGCGGGGCTTCGGGTTGCCGGTATCCGGTAGGGCAGTCGCCACGGGTTCAAGCGATCTATCCCTCCCGTTCGCAACCCCAGACATCATTGCCGGACTTGATCCGGCAATCCATTCCACTGCCGTATCGGCAGACGGCCCGGCTCGAGGCCGGCGCTCTCGAATGCAGATCAGATCGGCAGAGCCGTCGTCTTCTTCACCGTGCGCAGCGACAGCGTCGACTGCACCCGCATGACGTGCGGGAGCTGGGTCAGCACCTCGGTGTGGATGCGCTCGAGGTCGCCGGCGTCGGAATAGACGACGCGGACCATGTAGTCCGACTGCCCGGCCAGCAGATGGCATTCGAGGATCTCCGGCATCGTGCGCACCGCCTGCTCGAAGCGGTCGAGGGCCTGCCGGCCCTGCTGGTCGAGGGCGATGAAGACGAAGGCGGTGCCGGGCAGGCCGCAGGCGCGCTGGTCGAGGATCACCGCCGAGCCGGCGATCAGCCCGCTCTCCTCCAGCAGCCGCACGCGCCGCAGGCAGGCGGACGGCGACAGGCCGATTCGGGCGGCCAGATCCTGGTTGGAAAGCCGCGCATCGGCCTGGAGCTGGCGCAGGATCGCAACATCGATGGTGTCTAGCTCGATAATTCGAATCTTGTTGTGCATGCCTGCCGTCCAACCGAATTTTATGTGAATAAAGTGAAGAAGCGCGCCTGAATTCGCAAGCCGATTGACGCGCTTTCATGGCATCAACCGACGAGGCGGGCATGGCCCGCGGGAAAAGCGCAAGAAGCGAGGAAACGATGCATATCGGCGTCCCCAAGGAGATCAAGGTCCACGAATACCGCGTCGGCATGACGCCGGCCTCGGTGCGCGAGGCGGTGGCCGCCGGCCACACCGCGGTAGTGGAGCACAACGCCGGGCACGCCATCGGCTTCGACGATTCCGACTACGAGGCGGCGGGCGCGAAGATCGCGCCGGACGCCAGGAGCGTGTTCGCGGAAGCCGAGATGATCGTGAAGGTGAAGGAGCCGCAGGCGGTCGAGCGCAAGATGCTGCGCGAGGGCCAGATCCTCTTCACCTATCTGCACCTCGCCCCCGATCCCGAGCAGACGAAGGACCTGATCGATTCCGGCGCCGTCTGCATCGCCTACGAGACAGTGACCGACACGCGCGGCGGGCTGCCGCTACTGGCGCCGATGAGCGAGGTCGCCGGGCGGATGTCGATCCAGGCCGGGGCGCATTGCCTGGAGATGGAGCAGGGCGGACGCGGGCAGCTTCTCGGCGGCGTGCCGGGCGTGCCGGCGGCGCGTGTCGTCATCATCGGCGGCGGCGTGGTCGGCGCCAACGCGGCGCGCATGGCGATGGGGCTGGAGGCCCACGTCACCGTCATCGACCGCTCGCTGTCGCGGCTCGCCGAGCTCGACATGCAGTTCGGCGCGATGCTCAACACGATCTATTCGACCGGCACGGCGATCGAGGAATATGTGCTCGGCGCCGACCTCGTCATCGGCGCGGTGCTGGTGCCCGGCGCTTCCGCCCCAAAGCTCGTCACCGAGGCGATGGTCCGGCAGATGAAGCGCGGCTCGGTCATCGTCGACGTCGCCATCGACCAGGGCGGCATGTGCGAGACCTCGAAGCCGACGACCCACGCCGACCCGACCTACCGGGTGCACGAGGTCGTCCACTACTGCGTCGCCAACATGCCGGGCGCGGTGGCGCGGACCTCGACCTTCGCGCTCAACAACGCCACCCTGCCCTTCACCCTCGCCATCGCCGGCAAGGGCTACAGGAAGGCGCTGCTCGACGACCCGCATCTGCTGAACGGGCTCAACGTGATCGGCGGCAAGGTGACCTACGAGGCGGTGGCGGAGGCGCTCGGCCTGCCCTACACGCCGGCGACGGACGCGCTGTAGGAAGCCGGCATCGCCGGCAGCGGCACGCATTTGCCGCCCACCCTTCGAGACGGCCCTTCGGGCCTCCTCGGGGTGAGGGTGAAGTTCGCGGCCAACCAAGGCCTCATCCTGAGGAGCGCTGAAAGCGCGTCTCGAAGGATGGGCCACAGCCCGTCGCACGGCTGCAACTGGATTCTTAGCCTTCGCCGGAATGACGGGTAGTAGCGAGGCATCAGCCTCAGTCGTCATTCCGGCGGAGGCCGGAATCCAGACGGGAGACTGCCGCGTGCTCAAGAGGAGCGAGGGTTCGCTTCGCATCCCCACCCGTCATCACCGGGCTCGACCCGGTGATCCATTCCGCTTTCGCGGCGACGGGCGCAGGGGGAGCGTCGGCTCGAAACGACAGCGGAATGGATTGCCCGGTCAAGCCGGGCAATGACACCGGTGAGAAGCCCCATACCGCGCGCGGCCGCCCGGCGGGTCGCGTCCTAGCCGGCCAGCCCGGCGATCGCCTGCCACAGCGTGGTGACGGCGAAGAAGACGAAGAGCGCGCCGGTGATGCGGATGATCCAGATGGCGTGGCGGACATAGACGCGCCGCAGGATGCCGGTGCCGATCAGCCAGACGAGGATGACGTCGCCGGCGACGCAGCCGACGATCGCCGCGACGAGCAGCGGCGGCATGTCCAGCCAGTCGAGGCTGCCCGCCGCCGTCGCCAGCAGCGCGGTGAACATGGCGAGCGCCACCGGATAGCTCTTGGGGTTGGTGAGGCCGAAGATCAGCCCGCGCATCAGCGGACGCCGCGGCACCAGGGCGTCGCCCGTCTCGCCGCCGGGCCGCGTCATCAGCGCGCGGATGCCGAGCCAGCCGAGATAGGCGCCGCAGACCAGCGCCAGCGCGTGGAACAGGCGCGGGTCGAAGACATGGGCGCCGATGATCGCAACCAGCGCCAGCGCGCACCACAGGAGGTCGCCGGCGAGATGGCCGGCGACGAAGGCCGAGGCGTCACGCCGCCCGCGCGCCGCGCCGATGCCGATCAGCGCCAGCACCGCCGGGCCCGGCGCCAGGATGTAGAGCGCGCCGGCCATGGCGGCGCCGAACAGCACGCCGAATTCGAGACCCATCGTCCAGGCTTCCCCGTCAGGCTTTCACATAGACCGAGCGCTTCGACACGAAGACCGGATCGTGGGCGACGGGCCGCAGGCCCGCACCGCCGAACAACGCGTCGAGATCCTCGCGAATATAGCCGGCATAATAGGGCTCGTGGAAGCTCGCCGGGAAGATCTCCAGCGCCCGATCGAGGGAGGCGACGTCGCCGAGCTGCAGGGAATCCATATGCACCAGCAGGCCGCCGGGCTTCAGCACCCGGGCGATCTCGCCGGCGACGATGCGGCGCACCTTCGGCGGCAGCTCGTGGAACAGGAAGACGTCGGTGACGATGTCGAGGCTGGCGTCGGCGAAGGGCAGCGCCTCGGCGTTGGCGGTGGCGTAGCCGATATGGCGGCGGGCGCGGTTGCGGCGGCGCGCCTCCTCCAGATAGGGCAGCGACAGGTCGACGCCGGCGAGCCGCAGGCGCGGCCACGCCTGGCGGGCGAAATTGAGCAGCGCGCCGGTGCCGCAGGCGATGTCGGCGAGCGACAGGCGCCGCTGGTCGCGGCCGCGGATATGGTCGGCGACCGGCACCAGCACCTGGCGGCGCATGGCGTTGGCGGCGCCGGCGAACAGCACCTCGACCTGGGTGTCGTAGATGCGCGCCGAGCCCTCCGAGAGATAGCCGTCCGACTGGTAGTGGAAGTTCTGCCGGAAATAGCGCGGCAGGCTCTCGAAGCCCTCGAACTCCGCCGCCTGCTGATGGCCGCCGGCCTTGCGGCGCTCGTGGATCGCGGCGAGGTCGGCGAAATAGGCGCGCGAGCGGCCCAGCATGTCGGCAAGCGTGCCGTCGACGCCGCCGGGCATCGGATAGACGCCGCGCTCGACATTCTCCAGATCGGTGCGCAGGAGCCTCGCCAGCGCGTCGAGGATCGCGCCCGACGCCGGCAGGCTGGTGGCATTGACCTCCGAGGGGCCGTCGCCGGCGTCCGCCTGGCGGCGCTGGATCAGCCGCGTCGCCTGGCCGTGGCCGAGATACCAGGCGAGCCGCGGCCCCTGCCGCGCGACATAGGCCGCCCTTGTCAGAACCCTGTCGAGCGCGCTCATCGCTCCCTCTCCAGCAGTGCCATCGCCTCAATATGGGGCGAATGGCGGAACTGGTCCACGGGCACGAGCCGCTTCACCGCGTAGCCGCCATCGGCCAGGTGGCGAAGGTCGCGCGCCAATGTGGCGGGATTGCAGGAGATGGCGACGAGGCGCCTCACGGAGGATTGCGCGAGCGCCCTCGCCTGCGCCTCGGCGCCGGCGCGCGGCGGATCGAAGACGACGCCGGAGAAGCGCTTGAGCTCGTCGGGTTGCAGGGGCGCGCGGAAGAGATCGCGGCGCACCGCCTCGACGGGCTTGAGGCCGGAGGCCCGCCTGAGCGCCTGCGAGAGCGCGCCGATGGCCGCCGCATCGCCGTCCATCGCCGTGACGGGAGCGAGACGGGCGAGGCCGAGGGCGAAGGCGCCGACGCCGCAGAGGAGGTCGGCCGCGGGCGCGCCGCCGATCCATTCGAGCGTCGTCAGGCGAAGGAAGCCTTCCGCTTCCGCCGAGGCCTGCAGGAAGCCGCCGGGCGGCGGCGCGACCGGCGTTCCCGCCATGTCGACGACCGGCTCGCGGAGCTGGAGGGCGAGCTCGCCGTCGACGGTGAGGCGGATCGCTCCGGCCTCCTCCATGCGTTCGGCGAGATCGGCGCGAAAGGGATCGAGGCCGGAGCCGGCGACCGCGACGTCGAGGCCGTTGCCGGCGGCGGTCACGGTGACGGCGGCCTCGCCGCGCCTCGGCGCGAGCGGCCCGGCAAGCCGGCGCAGCGCGGCGAGCCGCGAGGCGATCGCCGGCACCACGACGGTGCAGGCCGCCAGATCGACCAGGCGGTGCGAGCGCCTGCCGTGGAAGCCGAGCAGCGCGCCGCGCGGAGCGGATTTCAGCGCGAAGACGGCGCGGCGGCGGGAGCCGGCGGGCGCGGTCCAGATTTCCTCCACCGGCAGGTCGAGACCGCGCGCGGCGAGCGCCGCGACGAGCTGCTCGCGCTTCCACGAGGCGGCGGCGGGCTCGGCGAGATGCTGGATGGCGCAGCCGCCGCAATCGCCGAAATGCCGGCATTGCGGCGTCACCCGGTCGGGCGAGGCCTCGAGAACGCGGACGAGTTCGAGGCGGTCGCCCCCGCCCGCCGCCTCGACCGTCTCGCCGGCGAGCGCGCCGGCGACATAGACGGGCGCGCCCTCTCGCATGGCGATGCCGTCGCCGCGATGGCCGAGGCGCTCGATATTCAGCAGCTCAGCCATGGCGCGCGCCCAGCAGGTATTCCGCGTTGCCGTCGCCGCCGGGGATCGGCGAGGCGATGACGCCGTCGACCGTCCAGCCGAGCCCGCGCACCGCATCGGCGACCGCCTCGACGCTGGCGCGGGCGGCGGCGGCGTCGCGGACGATGCCGCCCTTGCCGACGGCCTCGCGGCCGACCTCGAATTGCGGCTTCACAAGACTGACGAGCAGGGCGCCGGGGGCGGCGAGCGCGAGCACCGCCGGCAGGACGAGGCGCTGCGAGATGAAGCTGACGTCGATTGCGACGAAGCCCACCGCCTCGGGCACCTCTTCCGCCGTCAGGTCGCGGGCGTTAACGCCCTCGACGGCGACGATTCGGGGGTCGCGCGCGAGGCTTTCATGGAGCTGGCCGTGGCCGACATCGACGGCGAAGACCCTCGCCGCGCCGCGCTCCAGCAGCACCTGGGTGAAGCCCCCTGTCGAGGCGCCGACATCGAGGGCCACGCGCATCGCCGGATCGTAGCCGAAGGCGTCGAGCGCGGCGGCGAGCTTCAGCGCCGAGCGCGCGACATAGCGCCCCGCCGGATCGGCGAGCGCGATCTCGCTCGCGCCGGAGACCGTCTGCGAGGGCTTGCGGGCGGGCGCGCCGTCGACGCTGACGGCGCCGCGCAGGATCGAATCGCGTGCCCGCGAGCGCGACGGGCTCAAACCGCGCCGGACCAGTTCCTCGTCGAGACGCATGGGATTCGAGATCGACTCCTGTAGGCTTGAGCGAGAGGGCGGATGACGGCCCAGACCATGTGTTCACGACCTGGAGCCAAAATTTCGCCGCCCCGGTCGTCGACGGTGCCGCGTCGGAATGGATCGCCGAGGAAATAGCATCATGCCCGAACAGGTGACAATCTGGACTTACGACTGGGTGCCGGAAGGCCCGCGCGGGCTGGTCCGCGACATCAGGCTCCGCTGGGCCCTCGAGGAGGCCGGCATCGCCTATTCGGTCGCCACCGTGCCGTTCGACGAGCGCGGGCCGGACCACATCGCCAGGCAGCCCTTCGCGCAGATCCCCTTCCTCGACGACGGCGGCGTCCGGGTTTTCGAAAGCGGCGCCTGCCTGCTGCACCTGGCGGAGAAAAGCGAGGCGCTGATGCCCCGCGACGCCCAGGGCCGGGCCGACACGATGCAATGGATCGTCGCGGCGCTGAACTCGATCGAGATGGTCACCGTGCCGTGGTGGTTCATCAACCTGTCGAAGCCGGCGGAAAACCCGCTGGCCGGCTGGATGAAGCAGCGCTTCGACCGGCTGGAGGCGTTCATGGAGGGGCGGGACTGGCTCGTGGATTCGCGGTTCACGGCGGCCGACATCGTGATGTCCGACGCGCTTCGCGTTCCGAAGATGCTGGCCGCGCTCGACCCCTACGGCGCGCTGCGGGACTATGTCGCGCGGACATGCGACCGGCCGGCCTTCAGGAAGGCATATGACGACCAGCTCGCCCATTTCGCGGCGGCCGACGCGACGAGGAGCCGCGAAAGCCGACCTGAAGGCGTGTGAACGGAAAAAACGCTAGGCGCGGCGCGGCGCGACGGCGGCGCTGCGGCCGAGCGCCTCCATGACCCTGGCGACGATGCCGACATGGTCGAGGCCGGCGGCGGCGTACATCGCCTCCGGCTTGTCGTGGTCGACAAAGCGGTCGGGCATGGTCAGCGAGCGGACCTTGAGGCCGTTCTCCAGCAGTCCCTCATTGGCGAGGAAGTGCAGCACGTGGCTGCCGAAGCCGCCGGCCGACCCCTCCTCGACGATCGCCAGCACCTCGTGCTCGCGGGCGAGCCGGCGCACCAGATCCTCGTCGAAGGGCTTGGCGAAGCGGGCGTCGGCGACGGTGGTCGAGAGGCCGAGGGCGGCGAGCTCCTCCGCCGCCGTCAGGCAGGCGGCGAGCCGCGTGCCGAGCGACAGCAGCGCGATGCTGGTGCCCTCGCGCAGGACGCGGCCGCGGCCGATCTCCAGCACCTCGCCGCGCTCGGGGAGGTCGACGCCGACGCCCTCGCCGCGCGGATAGCGGAAGGCGGAGGGGCGGTCGTCGATGGCGGCGGCGGTCGCCACCATGTGCATCAGTTCCGCCTCGTCGGCTGCCGCCATCACCACGAAGCCCGGCAGGCAGGTGAGATAGGCGAGGTCGAAGGCCCCGGCATGGGTCGCGCCGTCGGCGCCGACGAAGCCGGCGCGGTCGATGGCGAAGCGCACCGGCAGCGACTGGATCGCGACGGCGTGGACGACCTGGTCGTAGCCGCGCTGCAGGAAGGTCGAGTAGATGGCGGCGAAGGGCTTGAAGCCCTCGCTGGCGAGGCCGGCGGCGAAGGTGACGGCGTGCTGCTCGGCGATGCCGACGTCGAAGCAGCGCTCCGCGAAGCGCTCGGCGAACTTGTCGAGCCCGGTGCCCGAGGGCATGGCGGCGGTGATGGCGACGATCCTGTCGTCACGCTCGGCCTCGGCGATCAGCCCCTTGGCGAAGACGCTGGTGTAGCTCGGCGCGTTGGGCTTGGATTTCGCCTGCTCGCCGGTCAGCACGTTGAAGCGGGAGACGCCGTGATACTTGTCGGCGGAGGCCTCGGCGGGCTCGTAGCCCTTGCCCTTGCGGGTCACCACATGGACGAGGATCGGCCCTTCCTTGCAGTCGCGGACATTGCGCAGGACGGGCAGCAGGTGATCGAGATTGTGGCCGTCGATGGGGCCGACATAGTAGAAGCCGAGCTCCTCGAACAGCGTGCCGCCGGTGACGTAGCCGCGCGCATGCTCGACGGCGCGGGTGATCGCGCGGTCGACGCTCTTGGGCAGGCGGGCGGTGAGCTGCTTGCCGAATTCGCGCAGCGACAGATAGGTCTTGCCGGAGCCGAGACGCGCCAGATAGGCCGACATCGCGCCGACCGGCGGGGCGATCGACATGTCGTTGTCGTTGAGGATGACGATGAGGCGCGAATGGGTGGCGCCGGCGTTGTTCATCGCCTCGTAGGCCATGCCCGCCGACATCGCGCCGTCGCC
>JBFWXZ010000031.1:0-22899 GCA_050186955.1 Flavobacteriaceae bacterium | reverse complement strand
CCCCTCGTCGTAGCCGACATAGCCGGGAGGCGCGCCGATCAGGCGGGCCACCGAGTGCTTCTCCATGAATTCCGACATGTCGATGCGGACCATCGCCGTCTCGTCGTCGAACATGAACTCGGCCAGCGCCTTGGCGAGCTCGGTCTTGCCGACGCCGGTGGGGCCGAGGAACATGAAGGAGCCGATGGGGCGGTTGGGGTCCTGCAGCCCGGCGCGGGCGCGGCGGACGGCGGTGGAGACGGCGCGCACCGCCTGCGCCTGCCCGACGACGCGCTTGCCGAGCATCTCCTCCATGCGCAGCAGCTTGTCCTTCTCGCCCTCGAGCATCTTCTCGACCGGCACGCCGGTCCAGCGCGACACCACCTGGGCGATGTTGTCGGCGGTCACCGTCTTGCCGACGGTCGAGGTCTCCTGCGCCTCGACCTCGGAGAGCTCTTTCTCGAGCTCGGGAATGCGCCCGTAGGCGAGTTCGCCGGCCTTCTGGAACTCGCCCTTGCGCTGGGCGTTCGCCAGCTCGGTGCGAAGCTGCTCGAGCTCGCTCTTCAACTTCTGCGCGTCGAGCAGCCGGCTTTTCTCCGCCTGCCAGCGCGAGGTCAGGTCGGCGGATTTCTTCTCGAGTTCCAGCAGCTCCTTCTCGATATTCTCGAGGCGGGCCCGCGAGCCCTTATCGTCCTCCTTCTTGAGCGCCTCCTGCTCGATCTTCAGGCGGACGATCTCGCGATCCAGCGAATCCAGCGCCTCGGGCTTGGAATCGACCTGCATCTTCAGCCGCGCCGCCGCCTCGTCGACGAGGTCGATGGCCTTGTCGGGCAGGAAGCGGTCGGTGATGTAGCGGTTGGACAGGGTGGCGGCGGAGACCAGCGCGGAATCGGCGATGCGGACGCCGTGATGAAGCTCGTATTTCTCCTTCAGGCCGCGCAGGATCGACACCGTGTCCTCGACCGTCGGCTCCGGCACGAAGACCGGCTGGAACCGCCTGGCGAGGGCGGCGTCCTTCTCGACATGCTTGCGGTACTCGTCGAGCGTCGTGGCGCCGATGCAGTGCAGCTCGCCGCGCGCCAGCGCCGGCTTCAGCAGGTTGGAGGCGTCCATCGCGCCGTCGCTCTTGCCGGCGCCGATCAGCGTGTGCATCTCGTCGATGAACAGGACGATGCCGCCGGCCGCCGAGGTCACTTCCTGCAGCACGGCCTTCAGCCGCTCCTCGAACTCGCCGCGATACTTGGCGCCGGCGATCAGCGCGCCGAGGTCGAGCGCCAGCAGCTTCTTGTCCTTCAGGCTCTCCGGCACGTCGCCATTGATGATGCGCAGCGCCAGCCCCTCGACGATCGCCGTCTTGCCGACGCCGGGCTCGCCGATCAGGACCGGATTGTTCTTGGTGCGCCGCGACAGCACCTGCACGGTGCGGCGGATCTCCTCGTCGCGGCCGATGACGGGATCGAGCTTGCCGTCGCGCGCCGCCGCCGTCAGGTCGCGGGCGTATTTCTTGAGCGCGTCATAGGCGTTCTCCGCCGAGGCGCTGTCGGCGGTGCGGCCCTTGCGCAGCGCGTTGATCGCGGCGTTGAGGTTCTGCGGCGTGACGCCGCCGCCGGCCAGCAGCTTGCCGGCCTCGCCGGCCTTGTCGGCGGCCAGCGCCTGCAGCAGCCGCTCGACGGTGACGAAGCTGTCGCCGGCCTTCTCGGCGGCCTGCTCGGCCGCGGTGAAGGCGCGCGCCGCGTCGGGGGCGAGATAGACCTGCCCGGCGCCGGCGCCCGACACAGTCGGCACCTTGGAGAGCGCGTCCTCGGTCGCCGCCAGGACGGCGCGCGAATTGCCGCCGGAGCGGTCGATCAGGCCGGCCGCCAGTCCCTCGCTGTCATCCAGCAGCACCTTGAGGATGTGGAGTGAGGAGAACTGCTGGTGCCCCTCGCGCATCGCCAGCGACTGCGCGGACTGGATGAAGCCGCGCGCGCGGTCGGTGAATTTTTCCATGTTCATCGTGTCGTCTCTCGAACCTTCCCCGCGCGGCCGGGAGCTTGCGTCCGGCGGCAGCGCGACATTGTTGAACCATCGCATGGCGACGCGCGAGCGGCGAAACGATGCCGCCCGTGCGGATCGCGCGAAAAATGAAGTCGACGCCAATTTGGGTATTGCGATGCGAAAGGCCAAGTACCGCGGCCCGCGGCGGCGGGTGGACGCGATGTCGCAGCCGCTTGCGTGTGGCCAGCAGGCCGTTCAGGGCAGGCGATCAGGGAAAGCGAAAACGCGACGCGGGAGCGCCGCGCCGCATCACTCCCACTCGATGGTGCCGGGCGGCTTGGAGGTCACGTCGTAGACGACGCGGTTGATGCCGCGCACCTCGTTGATGATGCGGGTCGCCGCGCGGCCGAGGAATTCCATGTCGAAATGGTAGAAATCGGCCGTCATGCCGTCGACCGAGGTGACGGCGCGCAACGCGCAGACGAATTCATAGGTGCGGTAGTCGCCCATGACGCCGACGGTCTGCACCGGCAGCAGCACCGCGAAGGCCTGCCAGATGGCGTCGTAGAGGCCGGCCTTGCGGATCTCGTCGAGATAGATGGCGTCGGCCTGGCGCAATATGTCGAGCTTGTCGCGGCTGATGCCGCCGGGACAGCGGATGGCCAGCCCCGGCCCCGGGAAGGGATGGCGGCCGACGAAACTCTCGGGCAGGCCGAGCTCGCGGCCAAGCGCCCTCACCTCGTCCTTGAACAGCTCGCGCAGCGGCTCGACGAGCTTCATGTTCATGCGCTCGGGCAGGCCGCCGACATTGTGGTGGCTCTTGATGGTGACCGAGGGGCCGCCGCTGAAGGAGACGCTCTCGATGACGTCGGGATAGAGGGTGCCCTGGGCGAGGAAGTCGGCGCCGCCGATCTTCTTCGCCTCGGCCTCGAAGACGTCGATGAACAGCCTGCCGATGGTCTTGCGCTTGGTCTCGGGATCGGCCTCGCCCTCGAGCGCCGCGATGAAGGTGTCGCTGGCGTCGACATGGACGAGCGGGATGTTGTAGTGGCCGCGGAACATCTCGACCACGTCGCGCGCCTCGTTCAGGCGCATCAGGCCGTGCTCGACGAGGATGCAGGTGAGCTGGTCGCCGATCGCCTCGTGGATCAGCACCGCGGCGACGGCGGAATCGACGCCGCCCGACAGCCCGCAGATGACGCGGCCGTCGCCGACCTGGTCGCGGATGCGCTGGATCGCCTGTTCGCGGAAGGCCGCCATCGTCCAGTCCGGCCGGCAGCCGCAGATATTGACGACGAAATTGGCGAGCAGCCGCGCCCCGTCCGGGGTGTGGTAGACCTCCGGGTGGAACATGGTGGTGTAGATGCGCCGCTTCTCGTCGGTCGCCACCGCGTAGGGCGCGTTGGGCGAGGTGGCGCGCACCGCGAAGCCCTCGGGCAGCTCCGTCACCCGGTCGCCGTGGCTCATCCAGACCTGGTGGCGCTCGCCGACATTCCAGATGCCCTCATAGAGCGCGGAGGGCTCGTGCACCTCGACGAAGGCGCGGCCGAACTCGGCGGCGTGGCCGCCCTCGACGCGGCCGCCGAGCTGGGTCGCGGTGGCCTGCTGGCCGTAGCAGATGCCGAGGACCGGGAGCCCCGAGGAAAAGACCGCCTCGGGGGCGCGCGGCGAGTCCTCGTCGGTGACGGAGCACGGACCGCCGGAGAGGATGACGCCTTTCGGCGCCATCTCCTCGAAGGCCTTCGCCGCCGACTGGAAGGGAACGATCTCGCAATAGACGCCGGCCTCGCGCACCCGCCGCGCAATGAGCTGGGTGACCTGCGAGCCGAAATCGACGATGAGGATGGAATCTGTCATGCGCGCCGTCCGTGTCTGCCGTCTTTGAGCGCAATCGGCCGCCGCGGGCAACCGGTTTGCGGCGATTTGCCGTTAGTCCGATTCAACGGCTTGAGAGACTGAATCAACCGGTGAAGACCCTGATTCCGGGGATTTCCCCAAGCCATTGCCGTCATTGGACTTTCATCCCTGCCTGACCATGCAGGCGATATGGAAGCCGTCGGTTCCGGTGCGTCCCGGGGTCAGCGTCAGCCCCTGCGCGTCGGCAAGCGACCTTTCGCGCAGCAGGGCGGCATGCTCCGCCGGCAGCGATGCCTCGAGATTGGCGAGCGGGTCGACAGCGCGGAACCGGTCGTCGCGGTCGAGGAAGGCCCTCGCCTGCGCGCCGTTCTCCGCCGCGATCAGCGAGCAGGTGACATAGACCAGCCGTCCGCCCGGCGCGACGAGCGCCGACGCCGCGTCGAGGATCGCCGCCTGCTCGGCGAGCCGCGTCTCCAGCGCCTCGGGCGACAGCCGCCACTTGGCGTCGGGCCGGCGCCGCCACGTCCCCGCGCCGGTGCAGGGGGCATCGACCAGCACCAGCTCCATGCGGCCCTCGAGGTCGGCGAAATCGGGATAGCGGGCCGGGTCGCGCACCTGCACGTTGCGGACGCCGGCGCGCTGCAGGCGGTCGTGGATGTTGGCCAGCCGGTTGCGGTCGGCATCGTAGGCGTGGATCTGGCCGGTGTTGCCCATGAGGGCCGCGAGCGCCAGCGTCTTGCCGCCGGCGCCGGCGCAATAGTCGGCGACCTGCATGCCGCCGGTGACGCCGCTGAGGGCGGCGGCAAGCTGGGAGCCGGCGTCCTGCACCTCGAACCAGCCTTTGCGCCAGCCGGCCTCGGCCTCGATAGTGGGCTGGCGGGCGAAGCCCTCGCCGGCGGCGATGCGGACGCCGTTCTCGAGGAAATCCAGCGGCTCGGGCTTCAGATGCGAGAGGCCTTTCAGCACCTTGTCGCGGTCGGCCTTGAGCGCGTTCGCCCTCAGATCCACCGGCGCGCGTTCGGCGAGCGCGGCGATCTCGTCGGCGGCGGCATCGCCGAAGGCGGCCTGGAATTGCGGCCACAGCCATTGCGGGCAGTCGGCGCGCACATGCGCCGGCGCATCGTCCAGCGTGCCGGTGCGAAGGCGGATATGCTCGGCGTCGTCCGGCGCCTCGGGCGCGTGGCGGTCGCCGGCGATCGCCGCGTCGAGGCGCTCCGCGCCCATGTTCCAGCCGCGCGCGTAGCAGGCGAGGACGGCGGCGCGCGGGCTTTCGCTATCCATGATCCAGGCCAGCGAGGCGCGGCGGCGCAGGCAGTCGAAGACGAGATTGCCGATGGCCGCGCGGTCGCCCGAGCCGGCGAAGCGGTGGGATGTCCCCCAGTCCCTCAGCGCGTCAGCCGCCGGACGCTTTCGTTCCGCGATGTCGGAGAGAACCTCTATCGCCGCCTGGAGGCGTCCACCCGTCTGCATCAGATTATGTGCAGCACGATGATCGCCCACAGGACGACGAGCGCCGCGACCCCGGCCACGAAGGCGGCGAAGCGGTGCGGGATATAGTTCGTGCCGGTGTGGATGAAGGTATGGACGAGGCGCGCCGCGACGTAGAACCAGGCGGCGATGGCGGCCGGCAGGCCGTCGGCGCCGACGTAGATCGCCAGCCCGCACAGGGCGAAGAAGATCGCCGGCGTCTGGAACTGGTTGTTGAGGTTGTTGCCCCATTTCTGCGCCCGCTCCGGCCAGCCCTCGGCCGACAGCGCGATCTTGCGCACGCTGACCTCGCCGCGCCCGGCGGTCTGCCAGCGGACCCGCGCGGTCGCCAGCATGACGACGAAGATCCAGAGGATGCAGGCGAGAACCGGATAGACGAGCAGCATGGGGGCCTTGCTCTAGATATTGGAGGGGTAGTTGGGGCTTTCCCGGGTGATGGTGACGTCGTGGGCGTGGCTTTCGCGCAGCGACGCCGGCGAGATGCGGACGAACTCGGCCCGGGCGTGGAAGTCGGCGATGGTCGGCGCACCGACATAGCCCATGGCGGCGCGCAGGCCGCCGACGAGCTGGTGCAGGACGCCGGAGACCGGCCCCTTGTAGGGCACCTGCCCCTCGATGCCCTCGGGCACCAGCTTCAGCGCGTCGCGCACCTCGGCCTGGAAGTAGCGGTCGGCGGAGCCGCGCGCCATGGCGCCGACGGAGCCCATGCCGCGATAGGATTTGTAGGAGCGGCCCTGGTGCAGATAGACCTCGCCGGGGCTCTCGTCGGTGCCGGCGAGCAGCGAGCCGATCATCACGCATTCGGCGCCCGCCGCGATGGCCTTGGCGACGTCGCCGGAGAACTTGATGCCGCCGTCGGCGATGACCGGGATATCCGCCTTGCGGGCGGCGCTGACGGCCTCGCTGATGGCGGTGAGCTGCGGCACGCCGACGCCGGCGACGATGCGGGTGGTGCAGATCGAGCCGGGGCCGATGCCGACCTTGATGGCGTCGGCGCCGGCGTCGATGAGCGCCTTGGCGCCATCGGCGGTGGCGATGTTGCCGGCCAGCACCTGCACCGAATTGGACAGCCGCTTGATGCGGGCGACGGAGTCGAGGACCTTGGCCGAGTGGCCGTGCGCGGTGTCGACGACGATGAGATCGCAGCCGGCGTCGACGAGGCGTTCCGAGCGCTCGTAGCCGCTGTCGCCGACGGTGGTGGCGGCGGCGACGCGCAGGCGGCCCTGCTCGTCCTTGGCGGCGTTGGGGTTGAGCTTGGCCTTCTCGATGTCCTTCACGGTGATCAGGCCGATGCAGTTCATCTCGTCGTCGACGACGAGCAGCTTCTCGATGCGGTTCTCGTGCAGGAGGTGCTTGGCCTCCTCGTGGCTGACGCCCTCGCGCACCGTCACCAGCCCCTCGCGGGTCATCAGCTCGTAGACGCGCTGGGCGGGATTGGAGGCGAAGCGCACGTCGCGGTTGGTCAGGATGCCGACAAGGCGGCCGACATGGTGGCCGCCGAGCCCGCCGTTCTCGACCACCGGGACGCCGGAGATGTTGTAGCGCTGCATCAGCTCCAGCGCGTCCTTGAGGGTGGCGTCGGGGCCGATGACCAGCGGGTTGATGACCATCCCGCTCTCGAACTTCTTGACCTGCCGGACCTCCTCCGCCTGCACCTCGGGGTCGAGATTGCGGTGGATGACGCCGATGCCGCCGGCCTGCGCCATGGCGATGGCGAGGCGCGCCTCGGTGACGGTGTCCATCGCCGCCGAGAGGACGGGGATGCGGAGCTGGATCGACCGGGTGACGCGGGTCGTGGTGTCGACCTCGCCGGGCATGACCTCGGAATGGCCGGGCCGCAGGAGCACGTCGTCGAAGGTCAGCGCGACCTCGCCGAACGGGTTGCTGTCGTTGTTGCTGTTCTTTGCCATCGCCAACTCCGGGTTCGGTTCCGGTAAAGGCGCCTTGTGCCGGCCGTTCGTTCGGCCGGTTCGATCCGCAGGGAGGAATCGGGAGAGCGCTCCGGGTTGGCGGCGATTTTTACCACCGTCTTTCGCAGATGCACAAGCGGTAAAGAAACCGCTTCCGCGTCACTCCACAGGCAGCGTCAGGCGCCGCCCCTGAACCCCGTGGCCAGCACGTAGAGCTCGACGGATTCGGCGCGGCTGGCCGGTGGCTTGACGTGGCGCACGGCGGCGAAGTCGCGCTTCATGCGCTGCAGGAGCTCGCCCTCGGTGCCGCCGCGAAACACCTTGGCGAGGAACGTCCCGCCGGGCTTCAGCACCTCGGCGGCGAACTCGTAGGCGGCCTCCACCAGGTTGAGGGTGCGCAGATGGTCGGTGGCGCGATGGCCGGTGGTCGAGGCCGCGAGGTCGGAGACGACGACGTCGGCCTGCCCGCCCAGCGCCTCGTGGAGCCTCGCCGGCGCGTCGTCGGCGAGGAAGTCCATCTCGATCATGGTGACGTCGGGGATCGGCTCGACGGGCAGGATGTCGAGGCCGACGACGCGGCCCCTGCCCAACGCCGCGTCGACGCGGGCGGCGGCGACCTGCGACCAGCCGCCGGGCGCGGCGCCCAGGTCGACCACGGTCTGGCCGGGCTTCAGGAAGCGGTAGCGGTCGTCGACCTCGGCGAGCTTGAAGGCGGCGCGCGAGCGATAGCCCTCGGCCTTGGCCTGGGCGACATAGGGGTCGTTGAGCTGGCGCTCGAGCCAGCGCGCCGAGGCGACCGAGCGCCCCTTGCGCGTCTTCACCCGCTGCTTCAGCCCGCGCCGCCCGCTCACTGGTTGCGCCCCCTGCCGCGCCGGCGCGACCAGCGGCGCCAGACGCGATCCTCCGCCATCATCGCGCTCAGCATGCCCTCGCGCAGGCCGCGGTCGGCGACGCGGATGCGCTCGCAGGGCCAGGCGCGGCGGATCGCCTCGAAGATCGCGAGGCCGGCGAGAACGAGGTCGGCGCGCTCGCGGCCGATGCAGGGGTTCTCGGCGCGCGCCTCGTAGCCCATGCCGATCAGCGTGCCGGTGACGCGCACCACGTCGTCGGCGAACATCCAGGTGCCGTCGACGCGGCGGCGGTCGTAGCGCTCCAGCCCGAGATGGACGCCGGCGATGGTGGTGACGGTGCCCGAGGTGCCGAGCAGATGCACCTCGCCGCCCTCCAGCGCCCGGCTGATCGCCGGCCCGGCCGAAAAGGCGGCAAGACGCTCGGCGCAGTGGGCGACCATCGCCTCGAAGGTTTCCGGCGTCACGTCGCGGCCGCCGAACTTCTCCGCCAGCGTCACCACGCCGAGCGGCAGCGAGGTCCAGGCGCCGACCTGCCGGTGCAGGCTGTAGGGACCGCGCCAGCCGTCCGAGAGATCGACCCAGACGAGCTCGGTGGAGCCGCCGCCGATGTCGAAGACGAGGACGCCGGAAGCGTCGCGGTCGACGAGCGTCGAGCAGCCGGCGACGGCGAGCAGCGCCTCCGTCTCGGGATCGACGACCTCGAGCTCGATGCCGGTGTCGTCACGCACGCGCTTGAGGAACTCCGCGCCGTTGTCGGCGATGCGGCAGGCCTGGGTGGCGATCAGGCGGCGGCGGGAAACCTGGCGGGCGTCCATCTTGTCGGCGCAGATGCGCAGCGCCGCCAGCGTGCGCCGCATGGCGTCCTCGCCGAGCCTGCCGGTCGCCCCGACGCCCTCGCCGAGGCGCACGATGCGCGAGAACGCGTCGACGACCCGGAAGCCGCGCCGCGCCGGCGTCGCCACAAGCAACCGGCAATTGTTGGTGCCCAGATCGAGCGCCGCGTAGAGCCCGTTACGGTCGGCCTGCGCCGGCGGCGCACTGCCCTTTCGCGAGGGGCCGCGGCTGCGATCCGGGTCCGCCGCACCATCGCCCCGGTGCGGACGCCCTCGCGCATCCACTTGCCAAACCAATCCTGTTCGCGACGGCCGCGAAGACGGGCCGCCGCCAAAATCCATCAATGTCGCGAATACAGTAGCAAGGCGCCGCCCGCGGGGGAAGTTTTCCTTCCGGGACGCGCCGACAACCATATCGACGGGTGGGGGAATTGCCGCTAAGACATTGCCCTACCCCGCCGGTTCGGCGCAGGGGTTCATTTCGGCAGCCGGGGGGCACGGGTGGCAGGGACGGGACGCGATCTTCTGCGACTTGAAGAGGTCGGGGTCCGCTTCATGGTCCATGGCGGCGCCGTCGAAGCCGTCCGCGGCGCCAGCCTGCGCGTCCTGCCCGGCAAGGTCACGGCGCTGGTCGGCGAATCCGGTTCCGGCAAGTCGGCCATCGCCCAGGCGATCATGGGAATCCTGCCGCGCAACGGCTCGGTCCCGGCCGGCCGCATCCTGTTCGACGACCCGCTGACCGACGCGCCGCCGGTCGACATCGCGCAGTTCGGCATGGATTCGACCGAGATGCGGCGCATCCGCGGCGGCCGCATCGCGATGATCTTCCAGGAGCCGATGACGTCGCTGTCGCCGCTCCACACGATCGGCAACCAGATCGACGAGGCCTATCTGCTGCATCGCGGCAGCGACCGCAAGGAAGCCCGCGCGCATACCGAGGAGACCCTCGACCTCGTCGGCTTCCCCAACCCGCAGCGCGCCTACGGCATGTATCCCTTCGAGCTGTCGGGGGGCCTGCGGCAGCGGGCGATGATCGCCATGGCGCTGGTCTGCCGCCCGGCGCTGCTGATCGCCGACGAGCCGACGACGGCGCTCGACGTCACCGTGCAGGCGCAGATCCTCCGGCTGCTGCAGGAGCTTCAGGAGAAGCTCGGCATGGCGATGCTGCTGATCACCCACGATCTCGGCGTCGTCGCCAACCTCGCCGACGAGGTCTCGGTGATCTATCACGGCAAGATCGTCGAGGCGGGGCCCGTCGACGACGTGTTCCGGCGCCCCGGACACGCCTATCTCAAGGCGCTGCTCAACGCGGTGCCGCATTTCGACATGAAGCCGGGCCAGCGCCTGACGCCGCTGCGCGAGGTGGGCATGGACGCCCGCACGCTGGTCGGCGCCTCGACGCTTCCCGAGATCGCGGCGCGCGCGCCGACCGACAAGCCGATCCTCGAGGTCGCCGACATCACCAAGGCCTACACGATCCGCAAGTCCGGCTGGTTCGGCTCGACGGAAGCCGCGGTCAAGGCGGTGGACGGGGTGAGCTTCGAGATCAAGCGCGGCGAGTGCTTCGGCCTCGTCGGCGAATCCGGCTGCGGCAAGACCACCGTCAGCAAGATGATCATGCGCGCGGTGACGCCCGACACGGGGCGCATCCTCTATCGCGACGGCGGCCGCGAGGTCGACATCCACCAGGCCCCGCAGGCCGAGCTCGACAAGCTCCGGACCCGCATCCAGATGGTGTTCCAGGACCCGTTCAGCGCGCTCAACCCGCGCATGACGGTGTCCAACATCCTCACCGAGCCGCTGGAGGTCCACAATCGCGGCAGCGGCGCGGAACGGCTCAACATGGCCAAGGAGCTGATGCGCGCGGTCGGGCTCGACCCGCGCTATCTCGGCCGCTACCCGCATTCCTTCTCGGGCGGCCAGCGCCAGCGCATCAATATCGCGCGGGCGCTGGCGCTCAAGCCCGACCTCATCATCTGCGACGAGCCGGTGTCGGCGCTCGACGTCTCGGTGCAGGCGCAGATCCTGAATCTTCTCAAGGACCTCCAGCGCGATCTTGGACTGACCTATCTGTTCATCTCGCACAATCTCGCGGTGGTCGACTACATGGCCGACCGCATCGCGGTGATGTGCCGCGGGCGCATCGTCGAGCTGGCGCCGCGCGAGGTGCTGTTCCGGGCGCCGGTGCATCCCTATACGCGGGCGCTGCTCGCCGCCGTCCCCTACCCCGATCTCGACCGGCCGCTCGACCTGTCGACCTTCGACGCCGGCTCGGTCGCCGCGGCGCGGCGCTGGGGCGGCCCGTTCGACGACGGCGCCGGAACGTCGCCGCTGAGCGCCATCGATCTCGGCGACGGCCACATGGTGCTGGCCAACCCCAACGCCGACCGGCGGGAGCTCACGGCATGAGGATCGCCGCGCTCCTGCTGCTCGCCGCCCTGCTGCTGCCGCTGCCGGCGCGGGCCCTGACCTATATCGAGACCGAGACGCTGAAGGACGAGGTGGAGAGCGGCACGCTGCCGCCGGTCAGCCAGCGGCTGCCGCTGGTTCCGCGCGTCATCAACCTGGCGGAGAGCGGACGCGAGCCCGGCGTGCATGGCGGAACCATCCGCATGCTGATCGGCGGCCAGCGCGACATCCGCCTGATGACGATCTATTCCTATGCGCGGCTGGTCGGCTACGACCGCGACCTGGAGCTCAAGCCCGACATCCTCGACCATTACGAGGTGGAGGACGAGAAGGTCTTCACCTTCCACTTGCGGCCGGGCCACAAATGGTCCGACGGCAAGCCCTTCACGGCGGAGGACTTCAGCTTCGCCTGGGACTATGTGCTGACCGACCCGGAGCTGGCGCCCAACGGCCCGCCGGCGGCCCTGCTGGTCGATGGCGAGATCCCGAAATTCGAGGTCCTCGACCCGCTGACCGTGCGCTACAGCTGGTCGAAGCCCAATCCGGACTTCCTGCCCAAGCTGGCCGACGCCTATCCGCTCTATCTGGCGATGCCGGCGCACTATCTGAAGCAGTTCCACAGGCGCCTTCAGGACGCCGACGCGCTGGCCAGGCTGGTGGCGGACTACGGCAAGCGCGACTGGAAGGCGCTGTTCGTGCAGCAGGCCCGCCAGTATCGCCCGGAGAACCCGGCGCTGCCGACCCTCGACCCGTGGATGAACACCACCAAGCCGCCCGCCGAGCAGTTCATCTTCGAGCGCAACCCCTATTTCCACCGCGTCGACGAGGCCGGCAGGCAGCTCCCCTATATCGACCGCTTCATGCTCAACGTGTCCTCGACCTCGCTGATCGCCTCCAAGACCGGCGCCGGCGAGAGCGACCTGCAGGGCCGCTACATCGCCTTCGAGGACTACACCTTCCTCAAGGAGGCCGAGAAGCGGCATCCGATACGGGTCGACCTGTGGCCGCGCGCCCAGGGCTCCAACATCGCGATCAACCTCAACTTCACCTACGAGGACCCGGTGTGGCGGGCGCTGTTCCAGGACGTGCGGTTCCGCCGCGCGCTGTCGATGGCGATCGACCGCCACGAGATCAACCTCGTCAGCTTCTACGGGCTGGCGCATGAGAGCGCCGATACGGTGCTTCCCGAAAGCCCGCTCTACCGCAAGGAATACGAGAAGGCGTGGACCCGGCACGATCCCGAGGCGGCCAGTGCGCTGCTTGACGAGATCGGCCTGAAGCGGGGCCCGGACGGCCTGCGCCACCTCGCCGACGGGCGGCTGGCGGAGATCATCATCGAGACGGCGGGGCAGGACGCGGTCGAAACCGACGTCCTGCAGCTCGTCGCCGACCATTTCGCGGCGATCGGCATCAAGCTTTTCGTGCGGGCGACGCAGACCGACGTGCTGCGGAGCCGGGCGATGGGCGGCCAGGTGATGGCCAGCGTCTCGACGGGCATCGACAACGGCATCCCGACCGCCGACATGAGCCCCGACGAGCTGGCGCCGACGCTGGAGGCGCAGCTGCGCTGGCCGCTGTGGGGCATGCACTATCTCAGCCACGGCCAGAAGGGCCAGCCGCCGGACATGCCGGTCGCCGTCGAACTGATGCGGCTCTACAAGGAGTGGTTCGCGACGACGACGAGGGAGCAGCGGGCGGCGATCTGGCACCGCATGCTGGAGCTGCACACCGACCGCGTGCTGACCATCGGCATCGTCAACCGCGCGCTGCAGCCCATCGTCAGCCGGCGCAGCCTCAGGAACGTGCCGGCCGACGGCCTGTTCAGCTACAACCCGACCGCCTATTTCGGCATCTACCAGATGGATACCTTCTGGTACGAACCGGAGGACAAGTCATGATCCGCTATATCCTCTGGAGGCTGGCGGTCATGGTGCCGACGCTGATCGTCATCAGCGCGGTGATCTTCGTCATCATCGAGCTGCCGCCGGGCGACTATTTCGAGAGCTACGTTGCCGAACTGCAGGCGCAGGGCGAGGCCGCCGACCTGCAGCGCATCGAGGCGCTGAAGAAGGAATACGGCTTCGACCAGCCGCCGATCATCCGCTACTTCCACTGGGTCACCGGCCTCGTGCAGGGCGATTTCGGCTATTCCTTCGAATACGAGCTGCCGGTCTCCGAGGTGGTCGGCGACCGCATGTATCTGACGATCCTCGTCTCCTTCGTGACCATCATCTTCACGTGGCTGCTCGCCTTCCCGATAGGAATCTATTCCGCGACCCATCAATATAGCTGGGGCGACTACGGGCTGACCTTTCTCGGCCTGCTCGGCCTGGCGACGCCGAACTTCCTGCTGGCGCTGATCTTCCTCTATTTCGCCAATCTCTGGTTCGGCACCTCCATCGGCCACCTGATGGACGCGAAGTATCTCAACGAGCCGATGAGCTGGGAGAAGGCGAAGTCGATCCTCGAGCATCTGTGGATCCCGGTCATCATCATCGGCACCTCCGGCACCGCCGGGATGATCCGGCGGCTGCGCGCCAACCTCCTCGACGAGTTGCAGAAGCAGTATGTGGTGACCGCGCGGGCCAAGGGGCTGCATCCCTTCAAGGCGCTGATCAAATATCCGCTGCGCATGAGCCTGAACTTCTTCGTATCCGACATCGGCTCGATCCTGCCGGCGATCATCTCGGGCGCCGAGGTGACGGCCATCGTGCTGTCGCTGGAGACCACGGGACCGCTGCTGATCCGGGCGCTGAGAAGCCAGGACATGTATCTCGCCGGCTCCTTCCTGATGTTCCTCGCGGCGCTGACCGTGCTCGGCGTGCTGATCTCCGACCTGGCGCTGGCGCTGCTCGACCCGCGCATCCGCATCTCCGGGGGCCGCGCGAAATGAAGCAGACGACGCCAATACCCGCTCCCGGCGCGCCGCTCGGCCACTACGTCACGCCGGAGCCGTTCGACCCGGGCTCCATCCTCGAGCTGACGCCGGAGCAGGAGCGCCTCTATCTGGCGCCGCAGTGGAAGCTGATCTGGTGGAAATTCCGCAAGCACCGGGTGGCGGTGATCTCGGCGATCTTCCTCGCGCTCGCCTATCTGTCGGTGCTCGTCGTCGAGGTGCTGGCGCCCTACAATCTGCACACGCGCAACGTCGACCACATCTACGAGCCGCCGCAGTCGATCCATCTGTTCCATGACGGCTCGTTCGTCGGCCCGTTCGTCTACGGGCGGACGATGAAGCTGAACATGGAAAACCTGAAGCGCGAATACGCCGACGATCCATCCGCGGTGCAGCCGATCCGCTTCTTCTGCCTCGGCGACCCGTATCGCTTCTGGGGCGCCTTCGAGGCGCGCTTCCATGTGATGTGTCCGGCGGAGGGCGGCAATCTGTTCCTGCTCGGCACCGACCGGCTCGGCCGCGACGTCCTCTCGCGCATCATCTACGGCGCCCGCATATCGCTGACCATCGGCCTCATCGGCATCACCGTCAGCTTCGCCCTCGGCATCGTGCTCGGGGGCATCGCCGGCTATTTCGGCGGCTTCGCCGACCTGATCATCCAGCGGATCATCGAGGTGTTGCAGTCTCTGCCCTCGATCCCGCTGTGGCTGGCGCTGGCGGCGATCCTGCCGGTCAACTGGAGCCCGCTGCTGATCTATTTCGGCATCACGCTGATCTTCGCCTTCCTCGACTGGACTGGGCTGGCGCGCGCGGTGCGCTCCAAGCTGCTGGCGCTGCGCGAGGAGGACTACGTGCTGGCCGCGCAGCTCCTCGGGGCCAAGCCGCGCCGCATCATCGCCCGCCACCTGGTGCCCGGCTTCATGTCGCACCTGATCGCCAGCGCCACCATCACCATCCCCTCGATGATCCTCGGCGAGACGACGCTGTCGTTCCTGGGCCTCGGGCTGCGCCCGCCGATCACGAGCTGGGGCGTGCTGCTGACCGAGGCGCAGAACATCAACGTCGTCGCGCTCTATCCGTGGCTGATGCTGCCGGTGGTGCCGGTGATCCTCGTCATCCTCGCCTTCAACTTCATGGGAGACGGGCTGCGCGACGCCGCCGACCCGTACAAGTGACGTAGCGGCAGGCACGTTTGCGCCGCAGCATCTGCGTCATGGAAAATATGCCGGCCGCGTGCTAGAAAGCCGGTGGATTGCGTCCGCGCAAGCTCGGGGGAACTCCAGAGAGAGACGTACCATGCGCCGGCTCGAGCACGCCCGCATTCTCATGTACAGCCATGATACGTTCGGCCTCGGCCACCTGCGCCGCTGCCGGACGATCGCCAATGCGCTGGTGGAACGCTTCAAGGGCGTCCAGGTGCTGATCATCTCCGGCTCGCCGATCGCCGGCGCCTTCGACTTCCGCGCCCGCGTCGACTTCGTGAAGATCCCCTCGGTCATCAAGCTCTACAACGGCGAATACACCTCGATCGACCAGCACATCGACCTGCAGGGCACGCTGGCGATGCGCCAGTCGATCATCCGCCACACCGCCGAGACCTTCCAGCCGGACTTCCTGATCGTCGACAAGGAGCCGATGGGGCTGCGCGGCGAGCTGGAGGATACCCTCGCCTATCTCAAGACCCACGGCACCGAGCTCATCCTCGGGCTGCGCGACGTCATGGACAGCCCGACCCTGCTGCAGGCGGAATGGCAGAAGCGCGACATGATGAAGAAGATCGCGGCCTATTTCGACCGCATCTGGATCTACGGCCCAGAGAGCTTCTGGAACCCGCTGCAGGGCTTCGAGGTGCCGGAGGCGGTCGAGAACCGGATGGACTTCGTCGGCTTCCTGCACCGGACGATGCCGCAGGCCGGGGTGGCGCCGGATACGGACGACCGGCTGCTCGTCACCACCGGCGGCGGCGGCGACGGGGCGGAGCTGTTCGGCCAGGTGCTGGAGGCGTTCCAGGCCGCCGGCCGGGTGCCGGCGCCGACGACGATGGTGCTCGGGCCGTTCATGCCGAGCGAGGAACGCGAGACGATCCGGGCGCGCGCCGCGGCCTTCGGCGACATCGAGATCCTGGATTTCGACAACCGGCCGGAATTCCTGATCAACAGCGCCGCGGCGCTGGTCAGCATGGGCGGCTACAACACGTTCTGCGAGATCCTCTCCTTCGACAAGCGGGCGCTGATCGTGCCGCGGGTCATTCCGCGCGAGGAGCAGCTGATCCGGGCGACGCGGGCGCGCGAACTCGGGCTCATCGACATGATGCTGCCGAACGAGGCGGACGACCCGGCGGCGCTCTACGCGGCGCTGGAAGCGGTGCTCGCGCGGCCCAAGCCCTCCGAGTGCGGCGTCGACATGCCGCTCGACGGGCTCGACCGCATCGCCGCCCATATCTCGGGCTGGCCGGAGCAGCGCAAGCGCGCGCGGCTCACCGTCGTCGAACGCGCGCACTGAACCACCAATGACATCGACGATCGCGATCGTGCTGAAGGGCTATCCGCGCCTTTCGGAGACCTTCATCGCCCAGGAAATCCGCGGCCTCGAGAAGGCGGGGCTGAAGCTGCGCCTGTTCTCGATGCGCTTTCCCACCGACAAGGCCCGCCACCCGGTGCACGGAGAGATCGAGGCGCCGGTCGTCTACCTGCCCGAATATCTCTACCGGGAGCCGCTGCGGGTGTGGCGCGGCTGGCGCAGGGCGCGCCGGCTGCCCGGCTACCGCGCGGCCCGCGACGCCTTCCTGCGCGACTGGCGCCGCGACCCGACGCCCAATCGCGGCCGGCGCTTCGGGCAGGCGCTGGTGCTCGCCGCCGAGCTGCCCGGCGACGTGAAGGCCCTGCACGCCCATTTCATCCACACGCCGGCCTCGGTGACGCGCTACGCGGCGACGATGCTCGCGATGGGCTGGACCTGCTCGGCGCACGCCAAGGACATCTGGACCTCGCCCGACTGGGAGCTTTCCGAAAAGCTCGGCGACGCCGGCTGGACCGTGACCTGCACGGCGAGCGGCCACGCGCATCTGGAACGGCTGGCGGGAGGACGCTCGCCGGTGCATCTGAGCTATCACGGGCTCGACCTGAAGCGCTTTCCCCCCTTCCCGGAGCGCGTCCACGCGCGCGACGGCGGCGACCGCGCCGATCCGGTGCGGATCGTCAGCGTCGGCCGCGCGGTGGAGAAGAAGGGTTACGACACGCTGCTCGACGCGCTGGCGCTGCTGCCGGAGGCCGTGGCGTGGCGCTTCACCCATATCGGCGGGGGCGACGGGCTGAAGGCGCTGAAGGCGCGCGCCGAGCGGCTCGGCATCGCCGGGCGCTGCGACTTCCTCGGCGCCCGGCCGCAGGAGGACGTCCTGCGGCTCTACCGCGACTGCGACATCTTCGCGCTCGCCTGCCGGATCGCCGGCGACGGCGACCGCGACGGCCTGCCCAACGTGCTCGTCGAGGCGGCGAGCCAGCGCCTCGCCTGCGTCGCCACCGACGTCTCCGGCATCCCGGAATTCTTCCCCGACGGCGAGAACGGGCTGCTGACCGCACCCGACGATCCGCCGGCATTCGCCGCGGCGCTGAACCGCGCCATCACCGACCCGGCGCTGCGCGACCGCCTCGGCCGCGCGGCGGACGAGAGGGTGCGGCGGGACTTCGACCACGCGACGAGCGTCGACTTCCTCGCCGGACTGCTCGGCCCGCATTCGAAAGCCGCGGAGTGACGCCATGGCGCGCGTGCTGTTCTACGTCCAGCATCTTCTCGGCATCGGCCACCTGACCCGCGCCAGCCTCATCGCCAAGGCGCTGCGCGACGCGGGGATGGAGGTGACGATAGTCAGCGGCGGCATGCCTGTGGCGGGCTTTCCCGGACCCGGCATCGGCCTCGTGCAACTGCCGCCGGTGCATTCCCCGGCCGATTTCTCCGGGCTGATGGACGAGCACGGCAACCGGGTCGACGAGGCGTTTCGCGCGATGCGCCGGGGCAGGCTGCTGGCGGCCTTCGCCGATGCGAGGCCGGACGCGCTGATCGTCGAGGCCTATCCCTTCGCGCGCAGGCATCTCAGATTCGAGCTCGGGCCGCTGCTGGCGGCGGCGAGAGCGGCACGGCCGCGCCCCCTCGTCGTCTCGTCGGTTCGCGACATCGTGCAGCGCGTCGCGAAGCCGGAAAGCGTCGATTTCATCATCGACACCGTGAAGTCGCGGTTCGATCTCGTGCTGGTGCATGGCGACGAGCGCTTCGCGCGGATTTCCGACAGCTTCCCGGAGGCCCGCGAGTTCGAGGACAGGATCGTCCATACCGGCCTGGTGGCGGGCCCGGCGGCGACGAGCGCCGACCGGTTCGCGGTCGTCGTCTCCGCCGGCGGCGGCGCCGTCGGCGGCGCCCTCGCCTTCGCCGCCGTCGAGGCGCGGCCCCTCACCCGCTACGCCGACGAGCCGTGGCTGGTGGTGACAGGCCCCAACGCCAGGGACGACACCGTCGCCGGGCTGCGGCGCATGGCGCCGAAAGGGGTGACGATCGAGCGTTTCCGCTCGGACTTTCCCGGGCTGATCGCCAACGCCTCGCTGTCGATCTCGCAGGCCGGCTACAACACGGTCTGCGACATCCTGCGCGGGGGATGCCGCGCCGTCCTCGTCCCCTTCGCCGCCGGCGGCGAGACCGAGCAGAGCGAGCGCGCCGAAAAGCTCGAAAAGCTCAGGCGCGTCGCGGTGGCGGCCGAGGCCGGGCTCGACGCCACGACGCTCGCGGCCGCCATCGAAAGCGCACCCGATCCCCGCGATGTGCCCGTCGACCTCCAGGGAGCGGAGAATTCCGCGCGGATCATCGGGAAAAGACTGAAAATCATGTAGGCTTGCACCTTTGCCCACAGCCTCTCACGGCGCATAATCGGCATCGGGGACCACGGGCGGCGGCGCGAAACGGGGGCGTTTCAGGCGATGGAACGGAATCTGTTCCGGTACATCTGGCAGCACACGCGCCGGCAGCAGATCTTCATCCTGTTCATCGTGCTCGCCTCGATGCCGACCTACTTCCTGTCCTTCGACCTGCCGAAGCAGATCGTCAACGGGCCGATCCAGGGGCGCGGCTTCGACCAGCCGGGGGCGACGCAGTCCTTCCTGAACCTGTCGCTCGACCTGCCCGGCCTCGGCGAGGTCGAGCTCTTCCCCGGCTTCCAGCTCGACCGCATGGAGATGCTGTTCGCGCTGAGCTTCCTGTTCCTGCTGCTGGTGATCATCAACGGCCTCTTCAAGCGCTACATCAACACCTACAAGGGGCGGCTCGGCGAGCGGATGCTGCGGCGGCTGCGCTACACGCTGTTCGACCGGGTGCTGCGGTTCCCCATCGGGCGGTTCCGGCGCACCAAGTCGTCGGAGGTCGCGACCATCATCAAGGACGAGGTGGAGCCGCTCGGCGGCTTCATCGGCGACGCCTTCGTGCAGCCCTTCTTCCTCGGCGGACAGGCGGCGACGGCGATGATCTTTATCATCGTGCAGAGCGTGCCGCTCGGCTGCGTCGCGGCGGCGATCGTCGGCGTCCAGGCCTTCATCATCCCGCGCATGCGCCGCCACCTGATCAGGCTCAACACGGAACGGCAGATCACCGCTCGCCAGCTCGCCGGACGCATCGGCGAGGTGGTCGACGGGATCCAGGGCGTGCACGCCAACGACACCTCGAACTACGAGCGCGCCGACATCGCCTCGCGGCTCAGCCGGATCTTCTTCATCCGCTTCGAGCTCTACCAGCGCAAGTTCTCGATCAAGTTCCTGAACAACCTGCTGGCGCAGATCACGCCCTTCGTCTTCTACGCCGCCGGCGGCTATCTGGCGCTCAAGGGCCAGCTCGACATCGGCCAGCTCGTCGCCGTCATCGCCGCCTACAAGGACCTGCCGAGCCCGATCAAGGAGCTGATCGACTGGGACCAGCAGCGCGTCGACGTGCAGGTGAAGTACCAGCAGGTCATCGAGCAGTTCTCCTCCGACACCCTGCTCGACCCGGCGATGCAGCCGCTCGACCCGGACGGGGTGTCGCCGCTCGCGGGCAGCCTCCAGATCGCCGGCGTCTCGGTCTCCGACGACAGCGGCGCGCGGTTGCTCGAGCGGGTGACGCTGACTGCCGAGCCGGGTGAGCGCATCGCCATCCTCGGCGGGCCGGGAAGCGGCGCCGAGGCGCTGGCGGAGACGATCATCCGCTTCCACCCGCTGGATTCGGGGCGCATCGCGGTCGGCGAGATCAATCTGGCGAGCGCGACCGAGGCGGTGCTGGGCCGGCGGATCGGCTATGCCGGCGGCGACGGCTACCTGCCGAACGGCACGGTGCGCGACGCCCTCGTCTATTCGCTGAAGCACGTCCCGAGCGACGGGGGCGGCGAGCACGACCCGCTGAGCGCGCACGAGGCGACCGCCGCCGGCAACCCGCTGCTCGATATCGACGACGACTGGATCTCCTACGCCAGCGCCGGCATCGCCGGGCCCGAAGCCCTGGAGGGCCGCCTGCACCAGTTGCTGGAAGCCGCCGGGCTGATGGAGGACATCTTCGAATTCGGCCTGCGCGCGCGCATCGACCCGGAGGAGCGCCCGCATATCGCCGAGGAGATCCTGCGCGCCCAGGAGGCGTTTTCCGCCCGGCTCGAGGAGCCGCCGCTGAAGGGCCTCGTGGTGCGCTTCGATCCCGACGCCTACAACAGCGAGGCCACGGTGCTGGAGAACCTGCTCTTCGGCGCCCCGATCGGCGGCGCGCTGAGCGACGGCGCGATCATGGAGAACCGGCACTTCAGGCGCGTGATCGCCGAAACCGGCCTCGAGCCACGGCTCCTCGCGATGGGGCGGACCATCGCCGAGACCGTCGTCGAGCTGTTCAAGGACCTGCCGCCGGACCACCCCTTCTTCGAGCAGCTCAGCTTCATGAGCGCCGACGACATTCCCGAATACCAGGCCATCCTGCAGCGGCTGGGGGAGAACGGCACGCCGGCGAACGCGGACGATCACGACAGGCTGGTCATGCTGGCGTTCGGCTATGTCGAGCCGCGGCACCGCTTCGGGCTGGTCGACCAGGAATTCTCGGACGCGGTCCTCGCCGCCCGGCGCATGTTCCGTGACGAGCTGCCCGGGGAATATGCGGCGCTGATCGCCTTTCACGATCCCGGCGTCTTCAACCCCGCCGCCTTGCTGCTCGACAACATCCTGTCGGGGCGCGTGGTCAACGCGATCGCCGGGGCCGCCGACAAGGTCAATACGGAGGTCCGCAAGCTGCTCATCGAGCTCGGCATCTACGACGAGATCGTCGAGGCCGGGCTCTATTTCGAGACCGGCAGCGGCGGCAAGAGGCTGACCGCCGGCCAGCGCCAACGGATCCAGATCGCCCGCGCGCTGATCAAGCGGCCCGACATCGCGATCTTCAACCGGCCGCTGTCGGCGCTCGACCCGCGAGGCCAGGAGAAGGTGGTGAAGGCGGCCTTCGAGGACTTGTATGCGGACGGCCGCAAGCCGATCATCCTGTGGGTGCTGAACAGCGCGCCGCTGGCGCGGCTGTTCGACCGCGCGGTGGTGTTCGACGGCATCGCCGTGGCCGAGGACGGAAAGCCGGAAGAGCTGATGAAATCGGGCGGCCTATACGCCAAGATGGCGGGAGCCTGACCCCGACAGGGGCGGAACGGAAAGACGAGCCATGGACCTCAACCGCGAAGTCGAACTCCTGCGCCGCATTCCGCTGTTCTCCGCGCTGGAGCCGGCCAAGCTCAAGCTGCTGGCCTTCACCTCCGACCGGGTGCGGTTCGAGAGCGGCCAGGAGCTGTTTCACCAGGGCGACGTCGGGGACGCGGCCTATGTCATCCTGCGCGGCGAGGCGGCGGTCATCGTCGACACCGAGGCTGGGCCCATCCAGGTGGCGAGCGTTCCCGAGCACACACTGGTCGGCGAGATCGCCATCGTCTGCGACGTGGCGCGCACGGCGACCGTCAAGGCGACGACAGGCACCGAGACGCTGAAGATCAACAAGGACCAGTTCCTGCGCCTGCTCAAGGAATTCCCCGAGATGGCGCTGGACGTCATGCGGGTGCTGGCGGAGCGGCTGAGCGCGACGACGGCGGAACTCAGCGAGGCGCGCAGCGAGCTGAAGTCCATCGAAACCAAGCATTGAACGCGTTCACCTGCGCGTCAGTGCATGCGGCCGGTATTGCGGCCCGTTTTCAACGCTTTAAGCGGCCCGCCGCCGCCTGAACATGTTCAGCGGGGGCGCCAGCGGAACACGTAGTAGCGGTCCTCGCGGGCGCCGGGCGGCAGCGGCAGGCGCTCGGCGCCCTCGATCTCCAGCGGCAGGTCGGCCATGACCAGCGCGCCGGGCGCGAGCGCCGGCGGCAGCAGGGCCGAGACGAGATCGATCATCGCCCGGTTTCCCGCCTTGTCCATCGAGCCGACGTCGGAATGGGCGAAGGCGACCTGGCCGGGAAAGCGCGCCGCCATGGCGGGCAGCGTCTCGCTCAGCTCGCCGAAGACGAAATGCTCCTCGTCGGGCAGGCAATCGGGAAGGCAGACATTGGTCCGGTCGAAGGCGAATATCTCGCGCCCTGGCAGCGCCATGCGCAGATGATCGAAGGTGCGGCCCTTGCCGAGGCCGAGCTCGAAGACCGGGCCGGGCCGCGCCGCAACGTCGGCGACCGCCCAGGCGAGGCAGGC
>JBFWXZ010000030.1:0-23015 GCA_050186955.1 Flavobacteriaceae bacterium | reverse complement strand
TTTTGCCGGCGGCTATATCCTGACCAGCCGGCCGTCCTGATGGTTCGTGCAAACGATTGCCATCTCCTGCCCCACGGTGCTTAGCGTATGGGGCTTGACGCTGCCCTTCGGCAGCTTGCTCCCGGCTATCCCCTTTCTTGCACGTCTGGTTACGGCAGGAGACCGGACCTCATGAGGAGGTTTTGGCACGAGCTCCATGTTTGGGGAAAACCAGTCAACTGGAAGACGGAAGCCCTCCCTCACAGGCGGGCTGCTTGGCGATCCAGACCTCGAGATCGGCGACGCGAACCAGCGTCCGATTGCCGATCTTGATGACCGGGATTTCGCATGACGAGACCAGCTTGTAGAAAGTCGAGCGTCCCACGCCGATCGCGGCGGCAGCCTCCGGGATGGACAGGGCAATGGGTTTCAAAGCTAAACCTCACCACTACCGCGGGCGCACCATCGGCCCGAGGCGTGATGAGGAGAAAAGCGCGTGGAACGGGAAAAAATAGTGCGGAAGGTGCGCGCATCCGGAGAGCTGTAAAAGCCTACCGATTAAACCGATGCGTCAGTTGCGGTTGTGGTGGGCGATTTCGCCCGGAAAATCAGGCGGATGGCAGGATTCCCCAGCATGCCTGACAAGCTGTCGGGACCGAGCTAATCGGACGCTATCCGGAAAACGACCCTACCGATTTCCGCGGCGTCCCGGGCGGCCAAGATCGTAGCGTTTCGATTCTTCGATTGCTGCTGGCCAGATCTGTGTCTTGAACGCGTTGGCAGAAACGCCGAAGCCTTCCGATTGCAGCCAATCGCGATACCAGTCTTTAGGGTGCCTCTCCGGATTCGAAAGAAGGTATCTAACGAGGTGGTCAATGGCGTTGCGGATGATGTCGTCGTTGGTCTGCTTCTTGCCGCCTCCCGGAAAAGCCCTCCGGAGATCGTCGGCTCTAACCCGGGGTTCAAAGAAGCCCTCAACCGTGCTCGCGGGGATCCCTGCGGCGGTATTCCGACCATCGCGATAGATACGGATCCCGCGGTCTTCCTCATCGGCGCTGAACTTCAGACCATTCCATTGATGTGGTTCGATCAACTGCTGAGGCCGGCGACCCCCTATCGGCCAGCCGGCTACTTGGATCTTTCCTTCCTCGATCTTCTCGCGCAGCGCCCGTTGGGCCCTTTGGACCCCGTCACCTTGATCGAAGCCATATCCATGGGCAGGCGAAAACGTTCTGAATTCGCCGGCCACAAGGGCCTCCCCCAGCGCGAATGCATAGTCCCCGCTCTTTGCGATGGCTTCGACAAGCTCCATACGGCGGTACATGACCCAAGCTAAGGCCATGTTCCAGGTCCACCAGACCTGGTGATTATCAGGATCGGGCATCTGCGAGCCTCACAACGTTTGCCGAGCGATCCATGCAGAAGGCATCCCATGCCTGCATAAGTTCGCGTCGCTTCTCGAACAGGTCACCCCGCTGATATGCGGCTTCCAGCTTGTCGGAGATCGCGTGAGCGAGCGCCATCTCCGCGATGTGGGGTGGAAATCCGGTCGTCTCCGTAACCCAGGTCCGAAAGGTCGCCCGGAAGCCATGGACGGTGACGTCGCTGCGCCCGATGCGCTTCAGAAGCTGCAGCATGGCCATGTTGGACAGCGGCATATCCCGCTTGCCGGGGAATACCCAGTCGGAGATACGCGACGCGGCGAGATTCTCGACTATAGCCATTGTTCTACCGCACAGGGGTAACCGGTGCGGCGTTCCGCTCTTCATGCGCGATCCCGGCAGCGACCAGATCCGGTTCTCCAGATCGATCTCCGTCCAGGGCGCCTGGAGCACCTCCTTGGTGCGAAGGCCAGTAAGTATCGTCACCTCGAGTGCGCGTGCGGACAGCGCATCAACTTCCCCGATCGCCCGCATGAATTGCGGCAGCTCGGAATAGGAAAGCGAGGGAAAATGCTTCTTCGCGTGCTTGGGACGCTTGGGGAGCACATTTGCCAGATGTCCGCGCCAGCGGGCGGGGTTGGCGCCCTCGCGGTATCCCTGTGCGGTGGCGGAATCCAGCACTGCCTCGATACGGCTGCGTACCCGTCCCGCGGTCTCCGGGATTTTCTGCCAGATCGGCCGCAGAACCCTGAGCACATCCTCGGTACCGATCTTGTCGACCCGCATCGGCATCAGCAGCGCTGCATGGGTCTCCAGCGTGGAGGACCACTGCGCACCATGCTTGGCGTTCCGCCAGCCGGGTCTCAGAGCCTCGATATGGGCGCTCGCCACTTCCTCGAAGGTCGGCACCGTCCTATTGCCAAGTCGCGCCGCATCGCGAGCGGCGATCGGATCCCGACCATGCGCCAGGTCGATGCGGGCCCTGCCCGCGAATTCCCGCGCGAGAGCGAGGGAGATACCCGCGGGCCCCGCACTGCCCAGGCCCATCTCGCGCGTGTGGCCATCGCGTGTGTATCGGAAGATCCAGCGCTTTCGCCCGCCGTCGGAAACGAAAAGATACAGCCCACCGCCATCGGAATGGCGGCCGATCGCATCCATCGCATCGACGGCGCGGCTGGTCAGTTTGTGTATTGAACGGGGCATGAGCGACACCCAAAGCTAGAGCAGTCGGGCAATACCGGTCCATGTTCCGGTCCTACTTTATGCTCTGGCTTCAGATGAACGTCAATGGACGAGAGAGGATTCGAAGAGAATTAAAGCAATGATATAGCGTATGTTTTTCGAATGTGAATGAACGTACAAGAATGAATGTGGATAGCGCTCCAGCGGACACCCCATCCGCCAATCATCGCCGTTGGGAGAATCCCCAACCACTAATCCCGTCCCCCTTACCTCCCGAAAAGGTCGAGCAGGTGGTTCCAGCGCATGCCGAGATTGAGCACGGGCTCGCGGAAGCGGTGCAGCGGGAACGGGCGGATGGGGGTCTGCGGTATGGTGAAGTCCTCCGGCGCGCCGGCGAGCTTGCGCCCGAGCCAGGCGCCGAGCCGCACCGACAGCGCGACGCCGCGGCCGTTGAAGCCGAGCAGGACGTGCAGCCCCTCCTCCGGCGCGTGGTAGTGTGGGAGGTAGTCCAGCGTGATCCCGACCAGCCCGGTCCAGCGAAACTCGACCGGCGTGCCGGCGAGCTGCGGGAAGGCCTCCTCGACGACCTTCGTCAGGACCGCGTAGTCGGGCGCCTCGCGGCTGGTCGCGCGCGACGAGGAGAATGACGAGCGGCCGCCCATCAGCAGGCGGTTGTCGGGGCCGCGGCGGAAATAGAGGACGAGACGGCGGCTGTCATAGGCCGTCTCGCCGCCCGTCAGGATGCCGGCGTGGCGGCTGTCGAGCGGCGCGGTGGCGATCTGGAAGCTGTTGACCGGCAGGATGGTGCGCTCAAGGCCCGGCACGAGGCCGCCGCCATAGGCGTTGGTCGCCACCACGACCGTCGGGGCGGAAACCGCGCCGGTCGCGGTCTCGGCCCGCCAGCCGCCGCCGCCGCGCTTCAGGCTCGTGACCGCGCTCCCGGTATGGACGACCGCGCCGGCGGCGGTCGCCGCCCGAGCCAGCTCGCGGGCCAGCTCGAGCGGCTGCACCTGGCCTCCCCTCGGGTCGTAGAAACCGCCCTTGTAGCGGCGCGTCCCGACGCGCCTCTCGACGTCGCGAGCGTCGAGATCCTCGACGGCGACGCCCTCGTCGCGCAGCGAGGCCGCGGCGGCGCGTATCGTGGCGAGGGCCGCGTCGTTATGCGCGAGACGGAACAGACCCGGACGCCGCCAGCCGCAGCGCAGCCCGTGGCGGGCGACGAGCTGCTCCAGATAGTCCGGCGCCGATTGCCCGGCCCGGTGAAGCCCGAGGCCGGCCTCGCCATAGCGCCGTTGCAGCGTCACCTGGTCGATCTTGACGCCGGGATTGACCTGGCCGCCATTGCGGCCGCTGGCGCCGTGGCCGATGCCGTGGCTTTCCAGCACGATCACCGAACGGCCCGCCTCGGCGGCGTGCAGCGCCGCCGACAGGCCGGTGAACCCGGCGCCGACGATCACGACATCGGCGCGTGCCTCGCCTTCCAAAGGCGCCGTCGCCGGCGCGTCGACGCTCGCCGAGGCCTGCCACAGCGAGCCGATGCCGCGCTCGGTCTCCATCGCAGCCTCAGGCCTGCCGGACGAAGAAGTATTTCGTCATCGTCTCGTCGACCTCCCAGGTGCCGCGAAAGCCCGGCCGTATGGTCAGGGTCGAGCCGGCCTTGAGCTCGATCGGCTCGCCGCCGAGCGGGGTGATCCTGCCGCTGCCCGACAGCACGGCGCAGAACTCCCACTTGTCGTAGTTCATGGTCCAGGCGCCGGGCGTCGATTCCCAGCGGCCGGACGAATTGCCGTGCTCGCGCATCGACAGCCAGGTGCGCCATTGCGGCATGCCGCGCAGGATGCGGTCGGCCGACGGCGCCGAGGCGATCGGTGCGTCGGGCGTCGCCGCCATGTCGAGGACGTACTGCCCGGGCGTATCGTCCCCGGCGCCCTCGCTCACGACCCCTCCTCCGGCGCGAACAGCAGCGCGTCGGACGGTTCCCAGGAGAGCCAGACATCCTTGCCGCTTGTGAACTCCGCCTGCGAGCTCAGCCGGCCCGTGGTGACGACGAACTGGCCGACCTCGGTCGTCATGGCGTAGCGGATCGACGACCCGAGGAACTCGCGCAGCACGACGGTGGCGGGAAGCCGGTTCGGTGCGCCGGCGGGCTCCTTGCCGCTGATCCTGACCGCCTCGGGGCGGACGATCATCGAGGCCTTCGCGCCGGCGGCGCCGGACACCCGGGAGGCGACGAATTCACGGCCCGGGGCAGCCTCGCCGCGCACCCGCACCGTGGCGGCGTCGGCGGCGTCGGTCATCACGTCGACGCGGTTCGAGGTGCCGACGAACTGGGCGATGAAGGCCGAGGCCGGGCGCTCGTAGATCTCGTCGGGGGCGCCGAGCTGGTGGATCCGCCCGTGCGCCATGACGGCGATCCGGTCGGACAGCGCCATCGCCTCCTCCTGGTCGTGGGTGACGTAGATCACCGTGACGCCGTATTCGCGCTGGATGCGCTTGATCTCGCCCTGCATCTGGTCGCGCATCGACCTGTCGAGGGCGCCGAGCGGCTCGTCCATCAGCAGGACCGGCGGGCGGAAGACGAGCGCGCGCGCGAGCGCGACGCGCTGCTGCTGCCCGCCGGAAAGCTCCGACACCTTGCGACCGCCCAGCGCGTCGAGCGAGACGAGGCCGAGCACCTGCGAGACGGCGGCCTTGATGTCCGTCTCCTGCCACCGGCGCATGCGCAGCGGAAAGGCGATGTTCTCGTAGACGTCGAGATTGGGAAACAGCGCGTAGTTCTGGAAGACGACGCCGAGGCCCCGCTTCTCGGGGGGAAGCGACGACAAATCCCTGCCGTCGATCGAGACCGTGCCCGAATCCTGCTCGACGAAGCCGGCGACGGCCATCAGCGTCGTCGTCTTGCCGGAGCCGCTGAGCCCGAGAAGCGTGACGAACTCGCCCGACGCGACGTCCAGCGACACGCCGTCGACGGCCTTGAAGTCTCCGTAGGCCTTGTGCAGATCCCGGATGGATACGGAAGCGCCGCTCATAACGTCACCAGCACCGGATGCGCGCGTCGGTCAGCAACTCGCAGCCCTCGTCGGTGACCAGAACCGTCTCCTCGAAGTCGCCCAGATAGCCGTTGTCGGAGATGCCGCGCTCGACGCAGAGGACCATGTCCTTCTCGATCTTCGTGTCGACGCCGCGGGCGAGCCATGGGTCGTCCCAGCCGAGGCCGAGGCCGTGCCCCATCGCCGAGAAGACGCCGTCGACCCTGAAGCCGAGCGCCTGCTGGCGTCCGAGCCCCGCCTCGCCGAGCTCGCCGGCGGTGACGCCTGGCCGGATGCGGCGGATCGTCGTCTCGACGCAGTCGACGGCGGCGTCGAAGAGCTCGATCTGGCGGACCGAGACGGGGCCGACCGCCTGCGCTCGCGCGAGGTCGAACATGTAGCCGTTCACCGCGCCGGAGATCCCGAACCTGATCCAGTCGCCGGATTCCAGCGGTTCGCGGGAGCCCCAGGTCGGGAAGGTGGTCTTGCGGATGCGGGCGGGGTCGCCGCCGGGTCCGGACGCCATGAAGGAATTGTAGAGGATGCCGCCCTTCGGGACGAGATAGCCGAGGCCGGCGGCGACGACATCGCCGTGGGTGGCGCCGGGAACGGCGGCGTCGAGCATGATCTCGATCATCCGCGAGCCGATCCGCGACGCCTCGCGCAGCGCCGCGATCTCGCCCGGCGACTTGATCCTGCGCAGCATGGCGACGGTGTCGTCGGCGGCCTCGAATTTCAGTTGCGGCAGCGCCTCGGAAAGTTTCGCCTGCATGGAGACGGTCAGCACGTCGCTGCCGACGAGGCCGACCCGCGCGGCCGACAGGCCGGCGTCGGACAGCGCGGCGATGACGCTTTCGAGGACGAAGTCGGTGTATTCGACGCGCCCGTCGCCGAGCCGGATGCGACCGTCGTCCGGGACGTCGATGACGAGATGCGGCGCGCCGCCCACCGGCAGCAGCAGGAACGTATGCGCCCTCGCCGACCAGTTGCCGGCGAAATCGGGGATATAGGGGAAGGAGGTGTAGAAGTTCGACAGGTAGAGGACGTCGCCGTAGCGGTCGAGCGTGCCGCCGCCGCGCGAGACGACGAGCAGGGCGTCGAGGCCGCGGGCCTTGGCGGCGGCGACGGCGCGCTGGCGGCGGTCGGCGAATTCCTCGGCCGGGATGGTGGGCGTGGTCATCGGCATCACTTTCGTCTTGAGAGCCAGAACAGGGACAGGAGAAGGCAGGAGGTGAGGAGCAGCAGCGTCGAGGCGGCAGCCACGATGGGGCTGATCTCGAAGCGGATGCCGCTCCACATTCTCACCGGCAGCGTCGTCGCCGAGGCGCCGCTGATGAAGAGCGCGATGACGACCTCGTCGAAACTCGTCAGGAAGGCGAACACGCCGCCGGCGGCGATGCCCGGCATCAATGCCGGCAGGGTGACGCGCCGGAAGGCGACGGCGGGGCTGGCGCCGAGGCTGCGGGCGGCGTCGACGGTGCGGTGGTCGAGCTTGCGCAGCACCGCCGCCACGTTGATGACCACGAAGGGCAGCGCCAGGATCGTGTGCGCGGCGACGAGGCCGGGAATGGTCGCCACCAGCCCGAAGCGCGCATAAGGCGTGTAGAGCGCCGCCGCGGTGACGATGGTGGGCACGATCATCGGCAGCAGGACGAGGAAGCTCAGCACCCGGTTGGTGCGGCGCGACAGGCCGTCGAGGCCGAGCGCGATCATCACGCCGAGCCCCGTCGCCAGCACCGTGGTGCCGCCGGCGACGGCGAAGCTCGACGCCAGCGCGTTGCGCCATTCGGGCCTGGCGAAGAACTCCTCGTACCAGCGCAGCGAGAAGCCGCGCGGCGGAAAGGTGATGAACTCGGTCTGGGTGAACGAGATCGGAATGACGATCAGCGTCGGCAGGATCAGGAACACGCAGACGGCGACGGCGAGGCCGATGAGCAGCGGCGATGGGCGGCGGACGGTCATCGCGCCCCCCACAGCCGGCCGAGATCGAAGAAGCGGTCGCCGATCAGATAGATCAGCAGCGTGGCGACGAGGAGCAGCGTCGACAGCGCGGCGGCGAACGGCCAGTTGAGCGTGTTGTTGATGTTGAACTCGATGAGCTGCGCCAGAAGGATGTCGCCCGGCCCGCCGAGGATCGCGGGGACCACGAAGAAGCCGAGGCTGATCATGAAGACCAGCAGGCAGCCGGCGAATACGCCGGGCAGCGTCAGCGGGAAGTAGATCCGCCGGAACGCGGCGAGCGGCGAGGCGCCGAGCGAGCGCGCGGCGCTCTCCAGATTGGGGTCGATGCGGCTCATCACCGCCGCCAGCGGCAGCACGCAATACGGCAGCATGATCTGGGTCATGCCGATCAGCACGCCGGTCGAGTTGTAGACCAGCGGCACCGGGCTCGAGCCGAGCCCGACCAGCTCCAGCAGGCCGTTCAGCGCGCCCTGCGGATTGAGCAGGATGATCCAGCCGTAGGAGCGCACCAGCAAATTGGTCCAGAAGGGGATCAGCACGCACAGGATGATGACGACCCTGGCGAGCGGCCCGACGCGGCTCAGGACATAGGCGAGCGGATAGCCGAGCAGCAGGCAGAGCCCGACCACCTCGGCGCTGAGCAGGAAGGTGCGGGCGAGCACCCTGAGATAGACGGTGGAGGTGAGGATCCGCTCATATTGCGCGAACGGATCCTCCCAACCTGCGAAGCTCGTCGCGACGAGCCGGCCGACCGGCCATACGAACAGCATCGCCAGGAACAGCAGCCCCGGCAGAATGAGCAGCATGGCGCCGTAGCGCTTCTGGAGTCGCAGCATCGAACCGGCCCGGCGACGAGGAAGCGGAGAGCCTAGCCCAGCTTCCACTCGGTGACGCGCTCGGTCACGGCGTCGAGGTTCTTGCCCCACCACTTCTCGCCGAGGACGACCGGGTTCTTCATCTGCGGCCCCCCCGACAGGATCGAGGCGCGCTCGGCCGGGATGAGGTCGAAGGCGGCTGGAACGACCGGACCGTAGGTGTAGGCCATGGCGATTGCCGCCTGCGCCTGCGGCGTCAGCGAATAGGCGATGAACCGCATGGCCGCGTCCTTGTTCGGCGCGCCCTTCGGCACCACCAGCGCCGACCAGGTGATGAAGCTCAGGCCGAAGGCGATCTCGATCGGCGCGCCGTTGCCCTTGGCGTTGAGGGCGCGGCCATCCGGGATGATGCCGATGGCGGCCTGCCCGTCGGACATGTACTGCTCGCCCTGGGCGTTGGTCTCGAACCACAGGATATGGTCGCGGATGGTGTCCAGCTTGGCGAAGGCGCGGTCGAGGTCGAGCGGATAGAGGTCCTCGCGCGCGACGCCGTCGGCGAGCAGCGCCGCCTCGAGATAGGCGCCGTGCGCCTTGGTGTAGAAGGCGCGCTTGCCGGGGAACTTCTCGACATCGAAGACGTCGGCGAAGGTGCTCGGGCGCTCGGCGAACTGGGTGTTGTAGGCGACGACGCGCGCGAACAGCACCTCGGGCGCCGAATGATCGGTCACGAGGTCGGGGGCGTCCATGATCTTGGAGCGGTCGACCACCGTGTAGTCGATCGGCTCCAGTAGGCCGCGGTCGGCGCCGAGCCACTGGAAGTCCGGCAGGACCTCTACGACGTCCCATTCGGTGTTGCCCGCCTCGACCATGGCCTGGATGCGGCCATAGGTGTTGCCGGGCTGGGTGACGACCTCGATGCCGGTCTCCTTGGTGAAGGGATCGAACCACGCCTGGCGCATGGCCGCCTCCCAGGAGCCGCCCCAGGTCGCGAAGACGAGCCGGTTCGACTGGGCCCGCACGATACCGGGCATCGCCAATGCAGCGGTGACGGCGCCGGCCGTCTTCAACAGGTTGCGGCGCGTCACGCGTGCGGACGAGTTACCCAGCATATTGTCAAGATTGGTCTGCATTGGTATACCCCTCTGCTGATATTGGTACGTGAATTTTCTCAATTTCGGATTGTATAGTCGGAAAAATTGGCTTGTAAAGCCTTTGCTGCCGTGACTTTCTACGATTGGTCGGCCGTAAATGGTATGATTGGTTTGCGTGCCGTGGAGGAACCCGATGGACGAAAAGAAGAAGGAATGGCGGCCTCGTCCCGCGCAGGGACGCGACGATCTGCTGCGCCAGTGGCGCGCCGCCGTGCAGGAGGGACATCTGCCGCCGGGAACCCGGCTGCCGACCGAGCGCGGGCTCGCGGAGGCCAGCGGCCTGTCGCGCTCGACCGTGCGCGCGGCGCTGGCGACGCTGGAGCATGAGGGCGCCGTCGTGCGCAGCGTCGGGCGCGGAACCTTCGTCGCAGAGGGCACGCCGCCCGCCCTCGTGCCTGCGCCGCCGACGGCCGACCCGCAATGGTCGCCGGCGAAGCTCATGGAGTTCCGGCTGTTCGTCGAGCCCTGCCTCGTCGACCTGATCGTCCTTTCCGCCTCCGAGGCGGATTTCGAATCGCTCGAGAAGGCGATGGAGGAAGGCCGCCAGGTGCGCGACTGGCAGCATGCCGAGAAGGCCGACCGCGGTTTCCACGAAGCGCTGTTCCGCATCACCGGCAACGCGATCTTCGCCGATCTCGGCCGGCGCATCAGCGCCATCCGCGACGGGCATGTCTGGATGCGGTTGAAGGAAAGCAGCTTCTCGGTGGAGAAATGGACGATCTACCAGCGCGAGCACGAGGCGATCTTCGCGGCTCTCTCGGGACGCAACGCCGACACCGCGCGCAACGCCCTGAGGCGGCATCTGGGCGGCGTTCGCGCGCAGACCCAGCTTGCCCATCACGACATCTGAAAGGACTGCGATGAGAGATTTCGAAAGCGCCGGACGCTCCGTGGTGACGGCGCGCCACGGGATGATCGCGACATCGCACCCCGCCTCCTCCCTGGTCGGGATCGAGATACTCAAGGCGGGCGGCAAGGCCATCGACGCCGCCGTGGCGGCCTGCGCGGTCCAATGCGTGGTCGAGGCCGGATCGACGGGCATCGGCGGCGACTGCTTCGCCCTGCTGAGCGACGGCGGCTCGACGGACATCCGCGCCTATAACGGTTCGGGGCGCACGCCCGCCGGGCTCGATCTCGACGTCATCGAGCGGCAGCCGGAGAAGACCATCGGCCGCTCCTCGCCGCATGCCGTCACCGTGCCGGGCGCGGTCGAGGCGTGGGCGCGGCTCATCGCCGACCACGGCCGGATGCCCCTCGCCGACCTCCTCGCGCCGGCGATCGCCATCGCGCGCGAGGGCTATGCCGTGTCGCCGCGCACCGCTTTCGACATCGGCAACCAGCGGGCGCTGCTGGCGGCCGACCCTGCGGCTTGCGCGACCTTCCTCGTCGACGGAGAGGCGCCCGAGACGGGCTCGGTGCAGCGGCAGCCGGCGCTGGCCGCCACGCTGGAGGCGATAGGCCGGGATGGCCCCGACGCGTTCTATCGCGGCGAGATCGCGCGCGAGATGGCGGAATTCCTCCGCGAACGCGGCGGTGCCCATACGGTCGACGACTTCGCGGCGGCGGCCGGCGAGTATGTCGAGCCGATCGCGGCCGACTATCGCGGCTGGACGGTGCACGAATGCCCGCCCAACGGACAGGGCGTCATCGCGCTGCTGATCCTGAGAATACTGGAACATTTCGTCCTGCCGGCGGGCCCGGCGGATTTCGAGACGCTGCGGCTCGAGGTCGCCGCCACCCGTTTCGCCTACGCGGCCCGCGACGCGGCGATAGCGGAAGGCGATCCCGAGGGACAGGTGGCGCGGCTGCTGTCGGATAACTTCGTGCGCGAGCTCGCGGACCGCGTCCGCGACGGCGAGGCCCCGGATACGGCGCAGATCCCCATGCCCGTCGAGCATTCCGACACGGTCCACATCTCGGTGGTCGACCGCGAGCGCAACGCGGTCAGCTTCATCAACTCGATCTTCCATCCCTACGGGAGCGGGCTGATGACGCCGCGTTCAGGCGTGCTGTTCCACAATCGCGGACAGTCCTTCTCGCTGAAGCGCGGCCACCCCAACTGCATCGCGCCGCGCAAGCGGCCGATGCACACGATCATCCCCGGCATGCTGTCGCGCGACGGCCGGGTGGTCATGCCGTTCGGCGTGATGGGCGGCCATTATCAGGCGATGGGCCATGCCTGGCTGCTGTCGAGGCTGATCGACCACGGGCTCGACCTGCAGGAGGCCATCGATCAGGCCCGCCTCTTCCCGCTTCCCAATTCCAGCGACATCGAGATGGAGGGCCGGCTGCGCGCCTCCGTCGGGGATGCGTTCCGCAAGGAAGGCTTCGACGTGCGGCCGCCGCACTGGCCCATCGGTGGCGCGCAGGCGGTGTGGATCGACTGGGCCCACGATACGCTGCGCGGCGCCTCCGATCCGCGCAAGGACGGCTGCGCGCTGGGCTACTAGCTACTGCCGCGGTTTGGCGCCGCGGATGATCTCCGCGATCTCGGAATAGCCGCGCGCCTCGGCGTGCTCGAGCGGCGTGACGCCGTTGCGGTCGCCGATGGAGATGTCGGCGCCGGCCTCGACCAGCGCCCGGACGGTATCGATATGGTCGCGCCCGCCATCGCCCAGCACGACCGCCTCGATGAGCGCCGTCCAGGCCAGATTGTTGACGTGGTCGAGCGGCGCGCCGGCGGCGATCAGGCGGCGCACGACCTCGGCATGGCCGAGATGCGCGGCGGCGATCAGTGCGGTGCCGTCATAGGGGCTGGTGACGAGATCCGGCCGGTTGCCGAGCTCGAGCGCCAGCGAGACCATGTCGACGTCGTTGGCGACGGCGGCGATGGTCAGCACGTCATAGGCGCGGTTCTCCAGCGCGTTCATGTCGGCTCCCGCCCCGGCGAGCTCGCGCAGGGCGTCGTCGTTGGAGGCGAAGGCGGCGACATGGGCTGGGGTGCGGCCGGCGCCGTCGCGAATGTCGGGATCGGCGCCGCCGGCGGTCAGCTTGCGTATCGTCGCCGCATCGCCGTCGAGGGCGGCCTTCAGCAGGCCGTCATAGGCGGCGATCTCGGTCGCCGAAGGGGGCGTCTGGGCCTGAAGCGGCGTCGCCGCCAGCAGCATCATCGACAGGAAAAGCGCGCGCATGGCCGTCACTCCGGAAAAATGAGGGGCGGCCCGCCGGGAGGCCCGGCGGGCCGGAAGCGTTACTCGGCGCCGATGGCGTCGAGGCCGGCGCGGGCGCAGCCGGCGTCGATGTCGCCCGAGGGGGCGCCGCCGACGCCGATGCCGCCGACGAGCGCGCCGCCGATGCGGATCGGCAGGCCGCCGGCCTGGATCACCATGCGCGAATCCATGTCGCGCAGGCCGTCATTCTGCGGGTAGCCGCCGATGAAATTGGCGAGCCCGGCGGTGTCGCGGCCCATGCTGGCCGAGGTGAAGGCCTTGCCGAGGCTGCTGCCGACGGTGTGCGGGCCGGCATTGTCGGCGCGCAGCAGCGCCGAGGTGACGCCGCTGCGGGCGACGATGGCGACCGAGACGTTGTGGCCTTCCTTGGCGCAGGCGTCGAGCGCGGTGCGCGCGGCGGTGGCGGCCATGTCGAGCGGCAGGTAGGGAGCGGTGGGCAGCTCCTGGGCGAGAGCGGAAACCGGGGCCGCGACGGCGGCGGCGAGTACGAGCTTGCGGATCATGTCATCCTCCATTGAAGTGATGGGGACATGTGGCATCGCCGGCCCAGGCGACGGAATCCGCAGAGTTGCGCGGCGGGTCCGTAGTTCTACGGAGCGTCCGAGGCTTCGATCCACAGGCGCGTCAGCTCCGCCGCCGAGGTGGTGCCGGTCTTGGCGCCGATGGCGGCGCGGTGGCTTTCCACCGTGCGCGGCGAGAGGCCGAGCGCCTCGGCGATCTGCCGCGCCGTCAGCCCCCTGGCGATCATCGCCAGGATCTCTCCCTCGCGCTCGGTCAGGCTGGCGACGAGGCGGCGCGATTCCTCGGTCTCGGCCCGCCGGCGCGCCGCCATTTCCAGCTCGGCGTGGCCCTTGTGGATCGCGTCGATCAGGTCCTGCTCGTCCACCGGCTTGCTCAGGAAGTCGATGGCGCCGTTGCGGAAGGCGCGGCGGCAGGCCTCGATATCGCCATGCCCGCTGATGATCACGGTCGGCCAGTCGATGCCGGCCTCGCGCAGCCGCTCCTGCAGTTTCAGCCCGGAGATCATCGGCATGCGGATGTCGATAACGAGGCAGCCGGGCGGCAACGCCGCCGTTTCGGCGAGGAAGCGCTCGGGCGAGGGAAAGGCGCGGACGGCTATCCCGACCGTGTCGAGCAGCAGCGACAGCGCGTCGCGCACCGCCTTGTCGTCGTCGACGAGATAGACCGGCCAGCTCATCGCGCGCCCTCCCCGCCCGCCGCCGGCAGGCTGACCCGGAACCGCGTCATCCGGGGATCGGGGACCAGCGCGATCTCGCCGCCCATGCGCTCGACCAGCCGCTGGCAGAGCGCGAGCCCCAGCCCGGTGCCGCCGGCCTTGCCGGTGACGAAGGGCTCGAAGAGCCGGTCTCTCACCGCCTCGGGGATACCCGGTCCGCTGTCGGAAACGGTCAGGACGACCGCGTCGCCTACCCTTTCCGTCGCGACCTCGATCCTCCTGGTCTGCGCCCCGGCGACGGCATCCATGGCGTTGCGCAGCAGGTTGAAGATGACCTGCTCCAGCTCGACCGCGTCGCCGGCGACCGGCGGCAGGTCGTCCGACAGGGCGTGGCGCAGCTCGATGCCGGCGCGCGCCAACTCGGCGCGCAGCAGCACGTCGACGCTTTCCACCGCCTCGTTCACGGAGATGTTGCCGCGTGGCGCGGCGCCGGGCGCCGTCCACTGCCGCAGCCGGTCGAGGATCGAGGCGGCGCGCTTGGCCTGCGCCTCGGCGTTCTCCAGCACGCCGCCCAGCCGGTCGTATTCGCCCCTGCCCGCGAGCCGCTTGCCGGCCTGCACCTGGCCGAGGATCGCGGTCAGCGGCTGGGTCAGCTCGTGGGCGAGGCCGCTCGCCATCTCGCCGAGCGTGTTGACGCGCGAGGCATGCGCCAGCCGCGCCTCCTGCGCGTGGAGCCGCGCCGCGCGCTCCGCCCGCCGCGTGCGCGCGAGCTGGCCGAGGCCGAGGACGACCGCGGCGTAGAGCAGTGTCGCGGCGGCGACCAGGGCGACGATCGCCCGCGGCGGCAGAAGCTCGCCGGGACGCGGCGCGATCGCCGCCTTGAGGACCAGCGGCTGCGAGGCGCTTCCGAGCTCCTTGACGAATTGCGCTTCGCCCTCCCCGGCCTCGCCCGACAGCAGGCGCTTGCCGAGCCACAGCGAATGACGCACCGACGGTCGCTCCCAGAAGGCATCCTCCGTCGCCATCAGCGCCGCGGCGTCGATCTCCAGCGCCAGCGCGTAGCGGGCGTTCGCGGCGTTGGGACTGCGCTTGACCAGCAGGTAGTGCGTCGGCGCGCCGGGAGCCGGCCGCAGCATCAGCGCGCCGGTCGAGGAGAGCGCGGCCTCGCGCAGCACCCGGTCGGTCTCGGGGCTCTGCCCCGCCCGGGTGGTCATGCCCTCTCCCCCGGCCAGCGGAACGAGATCGACGGCGACGATGCGGGGATAGAAGCGGCCGATGGTCGCCGCGACCTCGAGAAACAGGTCCTGCCGCACGGTGCCGCCGGCGACGGCGATGGCGGAGAGCGCCGTCAGATGCGCGTCGTGCTGGTCGGCGCGCTGCGACACCTGGCGGTGGAGGATCGCCGCCTCGTTCAGCAGTTGCGCGCGCAACTGCCTCTCCTCCCACAGCGCATAGACGCCCAGCACCACGGCGACGAGCAGCGCCCACCCAAGCAGGGTGCGGATGCGGGCGGAGCCGAGGAAATCGTTGCGCGGCGAAGTCGTCATCGGGCGATAATGCAAATACGCAAGGCGAATCCTAGCCCGCAAAAACCCCGCAAGACGCAGCGTAAACTTGGTTCCTGCGACAGGTTGCGACAATTTCTCGCAATGAATTCCGCTGGTTAGCTGAACGATCGCTTCCCACATGCGTTGACTGGACAGGGAGCACGAACCAATGGAGTTTGATATGAAACGTACACTTGCAACCGTTTGCGGCGCCGCGATCCTTGCGGCCGGCACGCTCGGGTTCGCCTCCGTCCCGCAGGCGGCCCCGTGGACACCGGGCCCCGCGAAAGTGATGAAGGTGGAGATGAACGGGGTGGATGCGCGGCGCTCGTCGCGTCACTTCCGCCACAATGGCGACCGCGCCTATTGGGGCAGCTATCGCGGCTATCGCCACCACCGCCACGGCTATCGCCAGTATCGCGGCTTCTGGTTCCCGCCGGCGGCCTTCGCGACCGGCGCCATCGTCGGCGGCATCATCGCCAATAGCGGCCCTTCCTACAGCGGCGGCCTGCCGTCGGCTCACTATCGCTGGTGCGACGACCGCTACCGGTCCTACAGGGCGTGGGACAACACGTTCCAGCCCTATAACGGGCCGCGCCGCCAGTGCTATTCGCCCTACAGCTGATCGGGTGAAGGCCTGAAACGAAGACGCCTCCCGGCTGATCGCCGGGAGGCGTTTTTTATTGCCGGGCAGCCTCGCCTATTGCGGAAGCTGGTCGTCGATGCCCTTCACGTAATAGTTCATGCCGAGCAGCACCTCGTCGGAGAGCACCTCGCCCTCCTTGGCGACCTCGGTCCCGTCCTGCTTGAAGATCGGGCCCTGGAAGGGATGCAGCTTGCCGTCGTGGATGGCCTTCTCGGTCTCCGCGGCCATCGCGGCGACGTCGTCGGGCATGTTGGTGAAGGGCGCCATCTTCACCATGTCGGCGGCGAAACCGCCCCACACATCCTCGGATTTCCAGCTATCGTCGAGCACGGCCTTGACGCGCGAGATGTAGTAGGACGACCAGTCGTCGATGATCGCGGTGAGCTGCGCCTTGGGCGCGAACTTGATCATGTCGGAGGCCTGGCCGAAGGCGAAGACGCCGCGCTGCTCGGCGACCTGGAGCGGCGCCGGGGAATCGGTGTGTTGGGTGATGATGTCCGCGCCCTGGTCGATGAGCGCCTTGGCGGCGTCGCCCTCCTTGGCCGGGTCGAACCAGCTGTTGACCCAGACGATCTTGATCTTGGCGTCGGGGCGCACCGACTGCATGCCGAGCATGAAGGAGTTGATGCCGCGCACGACCTCGGGGATCGGGAACGAGGCGACATAGCCGACGATGCCGGTCTTCGACATCTTGCCGGCGATCTGCCCGATGACGTAGCGGCCCTCGTAGAAGCGCGCCGAATAGGTCGCCACGTTTTCGGCCCGCTTGTAGCCGGTCGCGTGCTCGAACTTCACGTCGGGAAAGCGCTCGGCGACCTTGACGGTCGGGTTCATGAAGCCGAACGAGGTGGTGAAGACGATGTCGTGCCCGCTCTGGGCGAGTTCGCGGATCACCCGCTCGGCGTCCGGCCCCTCGGCCACGTTCTCGACGAAGGTCGTCTCGACCTTGTCGCCGAGCGCCTTGGCCATGGCGAGCCGGCCCTGGTCGTGCTGGTAGGAATAGCCGTGGTCGCCGATCGGGCCGACATAGACGAAGCCGGCCTTGACCTTGTCCTTGGCGACGGCGACCGCGGGTACGGCGGCGATGGCGACCGCCGCTACCGCTGCGGCAAGCATTCTTCTGATCATGTGTATCTCCCTGAAAACCCTCTGTTGGCGAATGGCGTTGCCCGCCCTTGTCCGCTTCCTCCCGGACCCTGCCCGCAAGACTAGCATCGGCTGCGCTTCGGGCAACAAGGATCGGTGGGAACGCTCAGGGCTTCAGGATCACCGAACCGGTGGTCTTGCGGCCCTCGAGATCGGCATGCGCCTTCGCCGCGTCCGCCAGCCCGTAGACGGTCGGCTCGGCGATCTTCACCTTGCCGCTGGCGATCACGTCGAAGAGCTCGCCGCACATCTGCTCGAGATCGCCGCGCTTGGCGATGTAGGTGAACAGCGTCGGCCGGCACGCATAGAGCGATCCCTTCTGCCCGAGGATGCCGATATTGAAGGCGTCGACCGGGCCCGACGAGCTGCCGAAGGACACCCAGGTGCCGAACGGCTTCAGGCAGTCGAGCGACGCCGGGAAGGTGTCCTTGCCGACCGAATCGTAGACGACGTGGCAACCGCCGCCGCCGGTGATCTCGCGCACCCGCGCGACGAAGTCGTCGGAGCGGTAGTCGATGACGTGATCGGCGCCGAGCGAACGCGCCAGCGCGCATTTCTCGGGGCCGCCCGCGGTGCCGATCACCGTCGCGCCGAGCGCCTTGGCCCATTGCACGGCGATCTGGCCGACGCCGCCGGCGGCGGCGTGGAAGAGGATCGTCTGGCCCTTCTCGACGCGGAAGGTGCGGCGCAGCAGATACTGCGCCGTCAGGCCCTTGAGCATGATCGAGGCGGCGATCGCGTCGGGGATGGCGTCCGGCAGCTTGACGATCTTGTCGGCGGCGATGATCCGCTCCTCGGCATAGGAGCCGATGGGGCCGGCATAGGCGATGCGGTCGCCCTCCTTCAGGCTGTCGACGCCCTCGCCCGCGGCGAGCACGACGCCGGCGCCCTCCATCCCGGGAACGAAGGGCAGCTGCGAGGGATAGAGGCCGGAGCTGAAATAGGTGTCGATGAAGTAGAGCCCGACCGCCGGGTGGCGGATCCTGACCTCGCCCTGGCCGGGCGCGCCGACATCGACGTCCTCGAACTTCAATACGTCCGGGCCGCCGGTCTCGTGAACCCTGATCGCCTTGGTCATCATTCCTCTCCCTTCGCCTTTATCTGCGCGCGCCGCTTGCGTTCGCGCGGGTCGATCGCCTGCGCCGCGCCATAGAGGGTCCGCCATACGCCGAGGGCGGTGAAATATATCGCGATCCCGGCGAGGCCGATCTGCACCGGCAGCGCGGGGTCGAGGTCCTGCCCGATGGCCGCCGCCGCCAGCGCCGACCACGCGAAAAGCATCCCGATGGAGATGATCCGCAGCCGCTTCACCCGCAGCGGGTGCACGAAGGCGATGGGGGTCAGCGTCAGCACCGAGAGCACCGTCACCACGACCATGGTGAACCACGGCGAGACGCCGAAGATCAGGCCGTAGAACAGCACGATGTTCCAGATCGCCGGAAAGCCGATGAAGAAATTGTCCTGCGTCTTCTGGTGCGTGCTGGAGAAGAAGACCGCCGACGACATCAGGATGAGCGCGACCGCCGGAAAACCCCAGCCATAGGGGAACAGTCCCGCCTGGTAGGCTGCGTAGGCGGGGATGAAGACATAGGTCAGATAGTCGACGACGAGGTCGAGCACCTCGCCATTCCAGTTCGGCAGCACCGTGCGGATGCTGACCGCGCGGGCCAGCGGGCCGTCGATGCCGTCGACCAGCAGCGCTAGGCCGAGCCAGGCGAACATGGCCGGGAAATCCTTCGATTCCGCGGCCAGCATGGCCATGAAGGCCCAGAACACGCCGGACGCCGTCAGGGCATGGATCGAGGCGGCGGCAAGAACCGTGCTGTCGGGAAATTTTATCTTTGGCATCTTATGGTTGTCTGAAACTGTTTATAATCAAGGTCCGCGCCAATCGAGCTTGCAGAGCTCGGCGCTGCGGCCCTGGAAATCCCAGTTGCGGCCGAATGCCCGGAGGCGGCTCTTCTCGGCCTTGGCGACGATGACGTCGGGCGCGATCCAGTATTCGGAATTGCTGATGGTGACGTGCTTGTCCGGCTCCTTGGCGCGCACCGGGCTGATCACGCCGTCGATGATCTTGGGCACCTTGATGCGCCGCGTCGTGCCGTCGATGTCGTAGTGCACCGGCGCCTGCTGGACGCCGAGGAAGCTGCCGACGAGGATCGACAGGAGCCCGGTGGTGCCGCCGGCGCGGCCGGTGAAGATGCGGGTCAGCTCCTTGACCTGGTAGACGTCGGCGCGCTCGTCGACGAAGAGGCCGGCGGTCCAGTTGCCGCGCGACATCAGGCCGGGGATCTCCATGATCAGGGCGAGGTTCAGGCCGGAAAGGTCGCGGTCGCCGGAATGGCCGCTATCGATCTTCACCCCGGCCCAGGTCTGGCAATAGCCTTCCGTCGGCGGATGCAGGCCGAGCGAGAGGACGCAGGGGCAGAATACGGTGCAGTTGCAGCTCAGCGCGAGTTCGCCCTTGAGGGCCCATTCCTTCGACAATGTCTTCTCACTCCCGTTTACGCGTGGCGCGCCGCACCAAACCTAGACTAGCACCATGTATACGCCCGCGAGCAGGAGGAAAATCCCGCCGGCCCGGCTGACGAAACTCTTTTCCGCGTGCTTCTCGACGATGGCGAAGGCGGCGAGCGCCGCCATCCACAGCACGTTCATCACCCCGAGCGCGAACATGGTCAGCATCAGCGCCCAGCAGCAGCCGAGGCAATAGGCCCCCTCGCGCAGGCCGAGCCGGTAGATTCGCGCCGCCGAGACGCTCCAGTTGGCGAAGAGCGTCGGGAACGGCATCCGGCACTTGGAGAGGCAGGCTTCCTTCAGCGCGCTGAACTGGAAGGCGCCGGCGCCGATCAGCACCGCGCCGGCGACGACGCGGTCGGACAGCAGAAGGCCGTCGCCGATCAGGCCGCTGGCGGCGAGCGCGGCCTGCAACAGCGCGGCTGCGGCCGAAAAGCCCAGCCAGACGGTCAGGTAGCCGGCGACCAGCACGCCGACGGGGACGACGCGGACCGAGCGGGCCGCCGCCGTCTCGGCGATCTCGGCATAGGTCGTGACCAGCCCCCAGGCGCTCGGCAGCATCATGGCGATGGAGGCGGCGAACCACATGGCGAGCGAGAAGGCGAGCGAGCCGGCGGTGACAGCGCGTCCCGCTGAAGGCCCGCAGATCGCTGCCAGACGGGCGGCGAGGCCGCCCTCGGCGCCGAGCGCGGCGAAACCCATGCCGACATAGGCCCAGGCGAGCGCGACCAGCAGCGCCAGCAGGCCGAGCTGGAGCGGCGCTCCGGCGCGGCGAAGGCGATGATGGTCGAGCGTCTGGGTCAAGAAAGCTGAGCTCCGGGTGCGAAAGCGCTCCACACAACCGGCTTTGCGCCCGCGTTGCAAGCGGCGGCGGCGTCGACGCGGCGAAGCGGCGTTGCTACAAGGTCGGGATGAACGGGAAAACGCCCACCGCCATCGCCTGCGAGGCCGCCGTGATCGGCGCCGGCCCGGCCGGGCTGACGGCGGCGCTGCTGCTGAAGCGCGCCGGCATCGACACGGTGCTGGTCGGCCCGCCGGCGCCTGCCGATTTCCGCACCAGCGCGCTGATGGGCGGCAATGTCGCGATCCTGCGCGAGGCCGGGGTGTGGGAGCGCTGCGAGGACGAGGCCGCGCCGCTGACCTCGCTGCACATCGTCGACGACACCGGCCGGCTGATCCGGGCGCCGGAGGTCGGCTTCAGCGCCGGCGAGATCGGCGAGGAGGCCTTCGCCTGGAACATCGCCAACACGGTGCTGGTGAGGGCGCTGGAGGCCGCCGCGGAGGATGCCGGGCTGCGCCGCATCCATGCCGTCGCCGATACGGCGTCATGCGACGTGGAGGCGGTGAACATGTTCATCGGGGGCGTCAACTCCACGACCTCGGCCATCATCTCGGCGCGGCTCGTCGTCGCCGCCGACGGACGCCGCTCGGTGCTGCGCGAGGCCGCCGGCATCGGCACCCGCGAATGGCGCTATCCGCAGGTCGCATTTGTCACGAATATGGGCCATTCGCGGCCGCATCTCGGCCGTTCGATCGAGTTTCATCGCGAATCGGGGCCTTTCACCCTCGTTCCGATGCCGGGGGACCAGGTCTCCATCGTCTGCGTCGATACGCCGGAAGGCGCCGAAGCGCTGATGGCGATGGACGACGACGCGCTGGCGCGCGAGTTCGAGAGGCGCTCGCACCGCGTTCTCGGGCGGATGAACGCGGTCAGCGGACGCGCCAGGTTCCCGCTTGCCGGCCTCGTCGCCGACGAGCCGGCGGCCAACCGGGTCATGCTGGCCGGCGAGGCGGCGCATGTGGTGCCGCCCATCGGGGCGCAGGGGCTGAACCTCGGGATCAGGGACGCGGCGGCGGCCGCCGGCGTCGCGGCGACGCATCGCGACGATCCGGGATCGGACGCGGCGATGAGCGACTACCGGCGGCGGCGCAGCGGCGACATCGAGAGCCGCAGCCTGATGACCGACATGCTGAACCGGTCGCTGCTTTCGCCGCTGCTGCCGGCGCAACTCGCGCGCGGCGTCGGACTGGCGGCGCTGCGCGACATCGGCCCGCTGCGCCGGCTCTTCATGCGCGAGGGCATGGACCCGGCGCTCGGCAGCCGCGCCTAGAGCAAACTCTAGATCTCGTCGAGCGCCGGCACGTCGGCGGCGCCCGGCTCGCTTCTGAAGCAGGGCGCGACGGGAACCGGCAGCGCCGTCATCGTCTCGCCGGCCTCGTTGCGCACCAGCCAGCGGAACAGGCCGCGCTGGACGAAATGCTCGTCGCGCATCGCTTCCTCGAGGTCGCGCACCACGCTGGCGCAGCAATCCTTGCCGGCGAAGGCCTCCGCCCATTCGGAGGCCGGCCGCGAGCCGATGATGGCGACCAGCGCCAGCCTCGTGGCTTCCGGGTCCTTCGTATCGTCGGCGAGATCGGAATCGAGGCCGACGATGCCGCAGAAGGTCTCCCAGAACTTCTGCTCCAGCGCGGCGACGGCGACGGCGCGCCCGCAGCCGGCGCGGTAGAGCCGGTAGCGCGGCGAGCCGCCCGTCAGCATGCTCTCGCCGTTGCCGGGAAAGGCGCCGGTCGCGCCGCAGCCCATCGCCCAGGCCGAGAAGGTGAACATCGCGTCGGCCATGGCGATATCGAGGCGGGCGCCCTCGCCGCTGCGCTCGCGGCCGAACAGCGCCAGCAGGATGTTGATCACCGCCGGCAGCGTGCCGCCGCCGATGTCGGCGACGAGCGCCGGCGGCACGACGAGGTCGCGCCCGTGCCCGTAGCTCTGGGCGAGCACGCCGGTATTGCCGACATAGTTGAGGTCGTGCCCCGCCTCGGCGGCGCGCGGGCCTTCCTGCCCGTAGCCGGTGATCGAGCAGTAGACGAGGCGCGGATTGATCTCGCGCAGCGCCTCGTAGCCGAGCCCCAGGCGCTCCATGACGCCGGGCCGGAACTGCTCGATCAGCACGTCGGCGGTCTTCACCTCGTCGAGGATGCGCGCCTTGCCCTCCTCGCTCTTGAGGTCGGCGGCGAGCATCGTCTTACCGCGGTTGAGCAGCGCGTAGAAGGCGGAGGTGGCGCCCCAGCGCGGCCTGTAGCCGCGCGCCTCCTCGCCGCCCGGCCGCTCAATCTTGACGACGTCGGCGCCGGCTTCCGCGAGGATCAGGCCGGCCAGCGGCCCCGGCAGCAGGGTCGAGAAATCGAGAACGCGGATGTCTTTGAGCGGCTGCTCCGGCATATCCCCAAGGCTTCCTGTCGGACGCTGCCGGCCTCAGGGCGAGGCCGGGAAGAGGTCCGACGGTAGCAACCCCGCCGTTATCAGGTAAAGCAGCC
>JBFWXZ010000029.1:0-23194 GCA_050186955.1 Flavobacteriaceae bacterium | reverse complement strand
CTGCTCGGTGAGGTCGCAGAGCAAGGTGCGGCTGGCATTGGTGGCGTCGGTGGCATGGACCCGGCCGCCCGTCAGCCGCCACAGCAGGAAGCGGTCGACGGTGCCGAAGGCCAGCCGCCCGGCCTCGGCGGCGGCGCGCGCGCCGTCGACATGGTCGAGGATCCAAGCGACCTTGGTGCCTGAGAAATAGGGATCGAGCAGCAGGCCAGTCTTGCGCGAGACCGACGCCTCGTGGCCGGCGGCGCGCAGGCTCGAGCAGATGTCTGCGGTGCGGCGGTCCTGCCAGACGATGGCGTTGTGGATCGCCCTGCCGCTCTCGCGGTCCCAGACGACGGTGGTCTCGCGCTGGTTGGTGATGCCGATCGCCGCGATCGCCTCCGCGCCGCCCGCCTTCTCGACAGCCTCGCGGCAGGTCTCGAGCGTCGTGCTCCACAGGTCCTCGGGATCGTGCTCGACCCAGCCGGAACGCGGATAGTGCTGGGCGAATTCGCGCTGGGCGACGCCGGCGATGGCGAGCTTTTCGTCGAACAGGATCGCGCGGCTCGACGTCGTGCCCTGGTCGACCGCGAGAATGTAGCGGCCCATCTGTCCTCCCCGCTCGCCGGCGCCGCCGGTTCACCCGGCGGCTTCAACCCCGGCCGTCTGCGCGGCCATGAACGCCTCGAGCCGGGCCGCGCCGCCGGCATCGATATGCAGGCCGAGCTTGCTGCGTCGCCACAGCACGTCCTCGGCGGTCGCCGCCCATTCCCCGCGCATCAGGTAGCGCACCTCCCGGGCGGTCAGGCCGGCGCCGAAATCCTGCCCCATATCCTCCATGGTTTCCACACCGTCCAGAAGCTCGAAGGCGCGAGTGCCGTAGGCGGTGGCGAGGCGGTCGGCGAGCGCGCGCGGAATGGCGGGATGGCGCATGGCGATGGCGTCCGTGAGGCCGGGGCGCTCCTCGATCGCGAAGTCGCCGCCGGGCAGCGGCGCGGTCGCCGTCCAGCTCGCGCCGCGCGCGCCTATCGCCTCGCCGATGAGATCGAGGATCTCCTCGGAAAGCCGCCTGTAGGTGGTGATCTTGCCGCCGAAGACGTTGATCAGAGGCGCGTCAGCGCCACCGCCCTCGCTCCTCAGCACGTAGTCGCGGGTCGCCTCCTGCGCCTTCGACGCGCCGTCGTCGAACAGCGGGCGGACGCCAGAGAACGACCAGACCACGTCGTCCGGGGCGATCCCGCGGCGGAAATACTCGCTGGCCGAGCGGCACAGATAGGCGATCTCATCCGGCGTGATGCGGGTCGTCGCCGGATCGCCCTCGAAGTCGCGGTCGGTGGTGCCGATGAGGGTGAAGCCGTTCTCGTAGGGAATCGCGAAGATGATGCGGCCGTCGCTGTTCTGGAAGATGTAGCAGCGCCCGTGGCCGAAGAGCGCCGGCACGACGATATGGCTACCCTGGACGAGCCTGACGTGGTGGGTGTCGTTGCGCCCGAGCGGCTCGGTCAGGAACTCGTCGACCCACGGCCCGGCGGCATTGACCAATAGCCGGGCGCGCTCGTGGCGGATATTTCCCGCGGCGTCCTGGAGGGCGATATCCCAATGGTCGCCGGCGCGATGCGCCTCGACGATGCGGGTGCGCGGCCGGATGTCGGCGCCCTTGTCGGCGGCGTCGCGGGCGTTGAGGACGACGAGGCGCGCGTCGTCCACCCACAGGTCGGAATATTCGAAGCCCTTCGCGTAGCCCGGCTTGAGCGGCCGCCCGGCCTCGTCCCTCGACAGGTCGAGCGTCCTCGTCGGGGCCAGCCGCCTGCGGCCGCCGATATGGTCGTAGAGGAACAGTCCGAGCCGCAGCAGCCAGGCCGGCCGCAGGCCCTTGTGATGCGGCAGCACGAAGCGCAGCGGGCGGATGATGTGCGGGGCGATCCCCCACAGCACCTCGCGCTCCATCAGCGACTCGCGCACGAGACGGAACTCGTAGTGCTCGAGATAGCGCAGTCCGCCATGGACGAGCTTGGTGGAGCGCGACGAGGTGCCGCTCGCCAGATCCGACATCTCGGCGAGCAGCACGGAATAGCCGCGACCGGCGGCGTCGCGCGCCACCCCGCAACCATTGATACCGCCGCCCGCGATCGCGATGTCGTACATGCGCAAGCCTTGCCGGACCGCCCCTTTCCGCCAGGGGATGCCGATGGACGGGAAGTCCGCTTACGGCTGGCCGGGAACGGGAGATTGTTTTCGCTTTATCCCTGAAACGAAAAATATCGAACTTCGGATAAAGATCAAGCGTCGCCAGTGATCGTCAGGTGAACGCCGTTCTCGGCGCAGATCCTTGCGACCCGCTCCGGCGGCGGCGCGTCGGTCACGAAATGATCGATCTCGGAGATATGACCGATGCGCACCGGTGCCGCGCGGCCGTGCTTCATGGCGTCGGAGACGAGGATCGAGCGGCGCGCGCTCTCCATGATGGCGCGGGCCACCTTCACTTCCCGGTAGTCGAAGTCGAGCAGGGCGCCGTCCTCGTCGATGGCGGAGGCCCCGATCACCGCGTAGTCGACCTTGAACTGGCGGATGAAGTCGACGGCCGCCTCGCCGACGACGCCGCCATCGCTATGCCTGACGACGCCGCCGGCGACGATCACCTCGATATTCTCGAAGCCCTGCAAGATATTGACGACATTGATATTATTGGTGATCACCAGCATGCCACTGCGCGCCCTCAGCGCGGTCGCCACCTGCTCGGTCGTGGTGCCGATATTGATGATGACGGAAGAATCGTCGGGGATCAGCGCGGCGGCGGCGACCCCGATCAGCCGCTTCGCCTCCGGCGCCAGGTGGCGGCGCGCCTCATAGGCCATGTTGGCGACGCCGGAGGCGATGACGGCGCCGCCGTGGAAGCGCCGCAGCAGCCCGCGGTCGCAGAGCTCGTTGAGATCGCGCCGCACCGTCTGCGGGGTGACGCCGAAATGCGCGACCAGCCCGTCGACGGTGACGCGGCCGTCGGTCTTGGCGATGGCCAGAATGTCGGATTGGCGGGGGCTGACGAGATCCATGACGATTTCCGTTGAGGCGAAAGCAATGTCGTTCGGTTCGATTGCGAACGCAAGCGCGGATCGCCCCGCGCCGCGTGCAGTGCACCAGAAAACCGCTACGGAATGGTGCATTGCGGCATGAAATAGTGCCTGATTGCGCGGTTAGTTTTCGTTTGACATTCGTTTATCTTCGCTTGTAGCGTTCCCGCTGGATTTTTCTCGACAAAAACTCAAGCTCAAGGGGAGGAACCTGACATGAGGAGATCCACAACGGCGGCGCTCGCCTTGTTGGCGTTTGCGTCGTTCGCGTCTCCCGCGGCTGCCGGCGAGGCCGAGGCGAAGAAATGGGTGGAGAGCGAGTTCCAGCCCTCGACGCTGTCGGCCGACGAGCAGATGGCGGAGATGAACTGGTTCATCAAGGCGGCGGAGCCTTTCAAGGGCATGGAGATCAACGTGCTGTCGGAGACCATCCCGACGCATGAGTACGAATCCAAGACGCTGACCAAGGCGTTCGAGGAAATCACCGGCATCAAGGTCAATCACCAGCTGCTCGGCGAGGGCGAGGTCGTCCAGGCCGTGCAGACGCAGATGCAGACCGGCCGCAACCTCTACGACGCCTACATCAACGACTCCGACCTCATCGGCACGCATTCGCGCCTGCAGCTCGCCGTCAACCTGACCGACTGGATGGCCGGCGACGGCAAGGACGTGACCAACCCGATGCTCGACATCGACGACTTCATCGGCAAGTCGTTCACGACCGGGCCGGACGGCAAGCTCTACCAGCTTCCCGACCAGCAGTTCGCCAATCTCTACTGGTTCCGCAAGGACTGGTTCGACCGCGAGGATCTGAAGAAGCGGTTCAAGGACAAATACGGCTACGATCTCGGCGTGCCGGTGAACTGGTCCGCCTATGCCGACATCGCCGAATTCTTCACCGAGGACGTGAAGGAAATCGACGGCGTGCGCGTTTACGGCCACATGGACTACGGCAAGCGCGCGCCCGACCTCGGCTGGCGCATGACGGATGCCTGGCTGTCAATGGCAGGCTCCACCTCGCCGGGCCTGCCGAACGGCCGCCCGATCGACGAATGGGGCATCCGCATGGAGGAAGGCTCCTGCAACCCGGCCGGCGCATCGGTCAGCCGCGGCGGCGGCACCAACGCCCCGGCGTCGGTCTACGCGATCGCCAAGTGGGACGAGTGGCTCAGGAAATACGCGCCTCCCGGCGCCGCCGACTACGACTTCTACCAGTCGCTGCCGGCGCTCAGCCAGGGCAACGTCGCCCAGCAGATCTTCTGGTACACGGCCTTCACCGCCTCGATGGTGGCGCCGAAGTCCGAGGGCAACAACACCGTCGACGACAACGGCAACCCGCTGTGGCGGATGGCCCCCTCGCCGCACGGTCCCTACTGGAAGGAAGGCATGAAGCTCGGCTACCAGGACGCCGGTTCGTGGACGATCCTGAAGTCGACGCCGACCGACCGCGCCAAGGCGGCCTGGCTCTACGCCCAGTTCGTCGTCTCCAAGACGGTCGACGTGAAGAAGAGCCATGTCGGCCTGACGGTGATCCGCAATTCGACGATCAACCATGAATCCTTCACCGAGCGCGCGCCCAAGCTCGGCGGCCTGGTCGAGTTCTATCGCTCGCCCGACCGCGTGCTGTGGACCCCGACCGGCATCAACGTCCCCGACTATCCCAAGCTGGCCCAGCTCTGGTGGCAGCAGATCGGCGACGTGAACTCCGGCGCGTTCACCCCGCAGGAGGCGATGGATCGCCTGGCCGGCGAGATGGATCTCGTGATGTCGCGGATGCAGGCGGCCGACGAGAAGGCCAATGTCTATGGCGGCTGCGGCCCGCGCCTCAACGAGGCGAAGGACCCTTCCGAGTGGCTCGGCAAGGCCGACGGCCCGGCCAAGAAGCTCGACAACGAGAAGCCCCAGGGCGAGACCATCGCCTATGAGGAAATCGTCAAGCGTTGGGCCAAATAAGCGGCGGACCCTCCTGACCCGCGCGGGGCGCCGGTTGCGGCCCCCGCGCGGAAACTCCTGGCGACGGCCGGCACACCGCTTCAGGCGGAGCCGGCCGTCCCTTTCCCCGCCGGCCGCCGGACGGCAATATGAGGATTACGGCGCCCCGGCTGACGCGAGCGGGGCCCCAAGCGAAGCGAAGGTGGGCTGGCGGTGGCTCTCGAACTCAAGGATGTCGTCAAGCGCGTCGGCGCGGAGACGTACATCCACCCGACAAGCCTGACGCTGGCCGAGAACGGCTTCAACATCCTGCTGGGCACGACGCTCGCCGGGAAGACGACGCTGATGCAGCTCATGGCCGGGCTGGAGCGGCCGACCGAAGGCGAGATCCTGTTCCGCGGTGAGAACGTCACCGGCGTGCCGGTGCAACGGCGCAACGTCTCGATGGTCTACCAGCAGTTCATCAACTACCCGAATTTCACCGTCTTCGAGAACATCGCCTCGCCGCTGCGGGTGGCGCGGATGGCCGAGGGCGACATCAGGGCGCGGGTCGGGCGCATCGCCGAGCTGCTGCGGCTGTCGCCGATGCTCGACCGGCGGCCGGCGGAGCTCTCCGGCGGCCAGCAGCAGCGCACCGCGCTGGCGCGCGCGCTGGTCAAGGACGCCGATCTGGTGCTGCTCGACGAGCCGCTCGCCAATCTCGACTTCAAGCTGCGCGAGGAATTGCGCGACGAGTTGCCGAAGCTCTTCGCCGACCGCGACACCACCGTCGTCTACGCGACCACCGAACCGACGGAAGCCCTGCTGCTCGGCGGCCATACCGCCGCCCTCCACAAGGGCCGCGTCACCCAGTTCGGGCCGACCGGCGACGTCTATCGCCGGCCGGTCGACGTGACCACGGCGCAGGTCTTCTCCGAACCGCCGATCAACCTGTCGCCGGTCGCCAAGCGCGGCGACCGCATCCATCTCGGCGACGAGGTCTCCTGGGCCGCGCAAGGCGCCGCCGCCGCGCTCGCCGACGGCGACTACACGGTCGGCATCCGCCCCTACAACATCGCCCCGGCAAAGGGCGGGAACGGCAGGGCGGAGATCGTCGGCCGCGTGCAGATCACCGAGCTGTCGGGATCGGAGAGCGTCGTCCACTTCATCCATGGCGGCTCGCAGCAATGGATCTCGCAATCGGCGGGCATCCATGCCTTCGAGGTCGGCGAGGAGGCTCGCTTCTTCATCGACACCGGCCGCTGCGTCTATTTCGAAAAGTCGGGGCGGAGGATCGCCGGCTGATGGCCAGGATCACGCTCGACAGGCTGCGCCACTCCTACCTCGCCGATCCCAAGGGGCCGCAGGACTACGCGCTAAAGGAACTGAACATCGACTGGGAGGATGGTGGCGCCTACGCGCTGCTCGGCCCGTCGGGATGCGGCAAGACGACGCTTCTGAACATCATATCGGGGCTGTTGAAGCCGACTTCGGGGCGCGTCCTCTTCGACGACCGCGACATGACCGACGTCGGCCCGGACGCGCGCAACATCGCGCAGGTTTTCCAGTTCCCCGTCGTCTACGACACGATGAGCGTCTACGACAATCTCGCTTTCCCGCTGCGCAACCGCGGCGCGGCGGCAGCCGACATCGACCGGCGGGTCAAGGAAATCGCCGAGATGACGGATCTCGCCGAGATGCTGAACCGGCGCGCCGCCGGGCTGACCGCCGACGGTAAGCAGAAGATCTCGCTGGGGCGCGGGCTGGTGCGCGAGGACGTCAACGTCATCATGTTCGACGAGCCGCTCACCGTCATCGACCCGCATCTCAAATGGCTGCTGCGCTCCAAGCTCAAGGAGCTGCACCAGAAGATCCAGGTGACGATGATCTACGTCACCCACGACCAGACCGAGGCGCTGACCTTCGCCGACAAGGTGGTCGTCATGCATGACGGCGAGATCGTGCAGACCGGCACGCCGGTCGACCTGTTCGAGCGCCCGCAGCACACCTTCGTCGGCCATTTCATCGGCTCGCCGGGGATGAACGTGCTGCCGGCGACGATCGAGAACGGCGTCGCACGCTTTGCGGGAAACCCCATCGAGGCGTCCAATCGGGCGGCGGCGGGGCAATCGGGCCGCGTCGAGATCGGCGTCAGGCCGGAATTCGTCTCTTTCGCGCGATCGGGGATCCCGGTGCGCGTCAACGCCGTCGCCGATGCCGGCCGCCACCGCATCGTCGACGTCCGCCACGGCGAGACGCGCATCAACCTGCTGGTCGACGAGCAGGCGGCGATCCCCGAGGCCGAGGCCTTCGTCGCCTTCGATCCGGCGCAGACGCGCCTCTATGCCGACGGCTGGCTGATCGGAGCGACGCGATGAGCGCCAAGACCGAGAACCAGCGCGGCTGGCTGTTCGTCCTGCCCGTCGTGGTGCTGGTCGCCTTCAACGCCCTCATCCCGCTGATGACGGTGGTCAACTACTCGGTCCAGGAGACCTTCGGCGACAACCTCTTCTTCTTCGAGGGCGTGAAGTGGTTCGAGCAGGTGCTGCATTCGGAGCGCTTCCATGCATCGCTCGGCCGCCAGCTCGCGTTCACCTTCACCATCCTCCTCATCGAGGTGCCGCTCGGCGTGGCGATCGCGCTGGCGATGCCGCGCAAGGGCGTGTGGGTCTCGGTCTGCCTGGTGCTGATGGCGCTGCCGCTGCTGATCCCGTGGAACGTGGTCGGCGCTATGTGGAACATCTTCGCACTGCCCGACATCGGCATGCTCGGCAACACGCTGCGCAAGCTCGGCATCGACTACAACTACACGCGCCAGCCGGGCGCCGCCTGGGCGACGATGATCGCCATGGACGTGTGGCACTGGACCTCGCTGGTGGTGCTGCTCGCCTATGCCGGCCTGTCGGCGATCCCCGACGCCTACTATCAGGCGGCGCGCATCGACGGCGCCTCACCCTGGGCGATCTTCCGCTACATCCAGCTTCCGAAGATGAACCGCGTGCTGACCATCGCCGTGCTGCTGCGGTTCATGGACTCGTTCAACATCTACACCGAGCCCTTCGTGCTGACCGGCGGCGGGCCGGGCAACTCGACGACGCTATTGTCCATCGACCTCGTCAAGGTGGCGCTCGGCCAGTTCGACCTCGGGCCGGCGGCCGCGATGTCGATCATCTACTTCCTGATCATCCTGCTGCTGAGCTGGATCTTCTACACCGTGATGACGCGCGGGGAGGAACAGTGATGCGACGCCTCAAATGGCTGGTGCCGACGCTCTACATCCTGTTCCTGATGCTGCCGATCTACTGGCTGGTCTCGATGTCGTTCAAGAGCACCAACGAGATTCTCGGCGGCTTCACGCTGTGGCCGCGCGAGTTCACGCTGGAGAACTACCGCAAGATCTTCACCGATCCCGTCTGGTACACCGGCTATATCAACTCGCTGATCTACGTGGTCATCAACACGGTGATCTCGGTGGCGGTGGCGCTGCCGGCGGCCTACGCCTTCTCGCGTTACCGCTTCCTCGGCGACAAGCACCTCTTCTTCTGGCTGCTGACCAACCGCATGGCGCCGGCGGCCGTCTTCGCGCTGCCCTTCTTCCAGCTCTATTCGGCGATCGGCCTGTTCGACACCCATATCGCGGTGGCGCTGGCGCATTGCCTGTTCAACATCCCCCTCGCCGTGTGGATCCTCGAGGGCTTCATGTCGGGGGTGCCGAAGCAGCTCGACGAGACGGCCTATGTCGACGGCTACAGCTTCTGGCGCTTCTTCCTGCGCATCTTCCTGCCGACCATCGCCGCCGGCATCGGCGTCGCCGCCTTCTTCTGCTTCATGTTCTCCTGGGTCGAGCTGCTGCTCGCCAAGACGCTGACCTCGGTCGCGGCGAAGCCGATCGCTGCGACGATGACGCGCACCGCCTCGAGCTCGGGCTACGAGCTCGGCCTGCTGGCGGCGGCCGGCACGCTGACCATCGTTCCCGGCGCCTTCGTGATCTATTTCGTGCGCAACTACATCGCCAGGGGCTTCGCCCTCGGGCGGGTGTGAGGAAAGTTCGATGGACCTGCTCGGATGGATGGCGTGGACCTGGCAAACGGCGGCCTTCTTCGGGTTCATCCTCGCCTGCCTGCTGGCGATGAGCCTGTGGGAATGGATGCGGCCCGGCGGCGATCCGCGCCGCGGCATCCTCGCCATCGACACCACCCGGGGCGACAGGCTGTTCATCTCGCTGCTCGGCAGCGCCTTCATCCTGCTCGCCTGGCTGGCGTTCATGGGGACGCCGCTATGGGGCGGAATCGCCATCTGCCTGGTCTACGCGTTCTGCGTTTTCCGCTGGGTCTGAGCGGCCGCTTGCGCCGCCATCGAGGCGGTGCGATGTAGGCGACCGGAATCCCGGGGAGCGGGCAGAGGCCTGAGCCGCATGATCGTCGTTCTCACCACGCGCGGACACGGATACACGCTGCGCCGGATCGGCACGAAGCTATTCGGGGCGCCGGCGCCGCGGCTGCACATGCGCTCCTACGAATCCTACTTCACGCGCCGCATCGTGCCGCGCGCGACCTACATATTCGCCGATCTCGAACGGCTGGCGCCGTGGGAATTGAGGCTGGCCTCCGAGCTCTACCGGCGGCTTCGGGATGCGGGGCTGCGCTGCCTCAACGATCCGGCGAAGGTGAAGGGCCGATACGCGTTGCTGCGGGCGCTCCACGAGGCCGGAATCAACCCGTTCACCGCCTACCGGGCGGAGGACGCGCCGCGCCCGGCGCGCTTTCCGGTCTTCCTGCGCTACGAGCAGGATCACGGCAAGCCGCTTTCAGGCCTGATCGAGACCCAGGGCGAGCTCGAGGAGACGCTCGGTTCGCTGCCCGGGCGGGGCATTCCGCTCGCCGGCGTCATCGTCGTCGAATACTCCTCGCAGGAATGGATCGACGGGCTCTACCACAAATGGGGAACCTACAAGGTCGCCGACAGGATGAGCCTCGACCACGTCGCCGTCGACGACAACTGGCTGGTCAAATACGGGGTGTGGGCGAAGCTGACGCCGGCGGTGATCGAGGAGGAATATGCCGCCTGCCTCGACAACAGGTTCAACGACGATCTCAGGCCCGCTTTCGAGATCGCCGGCATCGAGTTCGGGCGCGCCGACCACTCGACCGTCGACGGAAAGACCGTGGTCTACGAGATCAACACCAACCCCTATATGGGGCGGTATGTCCGCGACAGGATCGAGCTGCGGGAGAAGAAGCAGATTCTCAAGCGCACGCGTCTCGGCGAGATGCTGCGCGAGATCGACAGCCCGCCCGGCGCACCTGTCAGGCTGCAGGACGGCGAACTGACGCCACGCAAATTCTACTGGGGATTCGGGTTCCTGCCGCGCAAGCGGCCTTAGGGACGCCTAAATGGCGGCAGGCGGAGGCGGCGACGGGCCGAAATCGGCAAACAGCGCGACTCCGGAGGGCGGGGGAGACGGGCCAAAATCGACAAAGATCTTCGTACCGCCCATGGTGGGAGGCGGCGAAGGGCCGAAATCGACAAAGATCGCCGTGCCGTCCACAGGCGGCGGCGGTCCGAATGGATGGATCGTCATCTTGTTGCTCCCCGTAAACGTCTACCGTTGGGGAATCCCCGTATCACGCCCGCCGGCTAACGATCCAGCCGAATTTCCGCGCCATCGGCGCATGGGGGAATACTGTTGCACATTGGTCACAGATTCCCGTGCCCGATCGGCCACACCCGCACCCGGAACGGCTCAGCGCTCGCCGGCATCGTCCTTCCCGCGCCACACGGGCTGGGCGAGGCGGAGCTTGCCGAGATGGTCGGGATTGGAGCCGCCGCCTCCTTCCGGACTGACGCCGCGCATGTACCATTTCTGCCACCCGAGCCGGACCGTGTCGGGATCGCCCTCGGCGAGCTTCCTGTTGAAGTCGGAACGGGCATCCGACCAGACCTTGTTCTGCCGCGCGAGCTCCTCGTCCTCGCCGATGGGGCGGATTTCCGGCACCACGTCCTCCAGACCGCGATAGGCGATAGGCGTGATGAAGCAGAACGGCTCGTCCTTCTCGAAGACCACCTCGCCGGGCCGCGTGAACTGCCAGTTCATGGTGAAGGTGAAGGCGAGCCAGTCGGTCTCGATGATCCCGTCGAGCGGCCAGATGCCGTCCTTCGGCCAGTTCGGCGCGCCGCGCGCCCACAGCCCGATGCCCGGCGGGGTGCGGAAGAGGTGGCCCGTCTGGAAGGTCAGGATGCCGTGGCCGAAATGCGAGCTGGCGAGGCGGTGTCCGTGCCAGTACTCGTCGTCGCTGTCGACCTTGACGTCGATGGCGTCGAGGTCCTGCTTGCCGTTCCACACCGCCGTCAGCCGGACCGGCGACACAACCTCCCAGCCCATGCCGTTGGCGATGGAGAGCGGCAGGCAGCGATAGGCGAAGCGCTGGTTGGTATTGTCCATCCAGTCGCGCGTGGCGCGCCCCGGCACGATCTCCGGCGCGCGGTCGCGGATCCGGTAGCAGGTGATCGCGGGCCCCGCCGCGGCCTTGCGCCTTTTCGCCGCGCTCATGCGGCGGCCGCCTCGCGCATGACGGTCTCGAACGACCGGGAGAACCGCTCGACGATCTCGCCGACATGGCTTTCGTCGATGATGTAGGGCGGGGCGAAAAGCACGTGGTCGCCGCGCTCGCCGTCGACCGTGCCTCCCATCGGATAGACCATCAGTCCGTCGGCGAAGCAGGCCTTCTTGATCGCCGCGTGCAGCTTGAGCGCGGGGTCGAAGGGCTCTTTGGTCTCCTTGTCGGCGACGATCTCGAGGCCGACGAACAGACCGCGACCGCGGATGTCGCCGACATGGGGGTGCTGGTTGAGCCGCGACTGCAGCGCGCCCTTCAGCGCCTCGCCCTGGCGGCGGACATTGGCGAGAAGGTCGCGCTCCTCGATCTGCCGCTGGACGGCGAGGCCGGCGGCGCAGGCCGCGGCGTGGCCGAGATAGGTGTGCCCGTGCTGGAAGAAGCCGGAGCCGTTCTCGACCGCCGAATAAATCTCCCTCGAGCACAGCATGGCGCCGATCGGCTGGATGCCGCCGCCCAGCCCCTTGGCGATGCAGACGATGTCGGGGCTGATGCCGTCATGCTCGCTGGCGAACAGCGTGCCGGTGCGGCCCATGCCGCACATCACCTCGTCGAGGATCAGCAGCACGCCATAGCGGTCGCAGATCTCGCGGATGCGGGCGAAATAGCCGTCGACGGCGGGCACCGCGCCCATGGTCGCGCCGACCACCGGCTCGGCGATGAAGGCGGCGACGGAATCCTCCCCGAGTTCGCGGATCTTCGCCTCCAGCGCATCGGCGACGCGGACGCCGTATTCGGCCTCGGTCTCGCCGGGCTCGTGCCAGCGCCAGTAGTGGCACGGATCGACATGGTGCATGGCGCCGGTGAGGAAGGGCTGGAACTGGGCGCGCCGCCAGCGGTTTCCGCCGGCCGCGAGCGCCCCCAGCGTGTTGCCGTGATAGCTCTGCCAGCGGGCGATGACGTGGCGGCGCTGCGGCTCGCCCTTCTCGAGGAAATACTGGCGCGCCAGCTTGATCGCGGATTCGGTCGCCTCCGACCCCCCGGAAACGAAATAGACGCGGTCGATGCCGGCCGGCGCCCGCGCCACGAGATGGTCGGCAAGGGCCTCGGCGGGCTCGGAGGTGAAGAAGCTCGTATGGGCCCAGGCGATGCTGTCGAGCTGCGCCTTGACCGCGTCGGCGACGGCCTTGTCGGAATGACCCAGGCAGGAGACGGCGGCGCCGCCGCAGGCGTCGAGATAGCGCTTGCCGGCGGTGTCGAGAATATAGCAGCCGTCGCCCCTGGCGGCGGTCGGCAGGACCGCTTTGGTGTGCCGCGGAAAAACCCTGGACATCGTCTGCACCGTCCGTTCCGGAACGCCCTGCCTCTTATGCGCGGCGACTATACGGCGTTTCCCCGGGGCAACGGAATAGGCGGCAGGCCGGGATTTTCCGCCCCGTTCGCGTCAAATCGCCGCCGATGCGGGGGGTCGGGGCGGTTCAGGCTGGACCTTTTGCCGGATCGCTGACAATTTTGCGGTTCACCGCGACGACCGGAGCGCACGTTCCGGCCGAAAGACGGGCCGCCACAGGCGAGCCCGCGCCCGCGGCAGAAAAAGGAAACGCCGGGTCCGGCCCCATGCGGTCCGGAACAAACCAACAAGGAGGACGTCCCATATGCGTCGATTTCTGATCTCCGCGGCAGCGCTCGCGGTTCTGGTAACCACCGCCCACGCCGACGACCGCGTGCTCAAGGCCTCGCATCAGTGGCCGGGCGGCAAGGGCGATGCGCGCGACGAGATGGTGCAGATCGTCGCCCGCGAGGTCGAGGCGGCCAAGGTCGGCCTGAAGATCCAGATCTATCCGGGCGCGTCGCTGTTCAAGCCCAAGGAGCAGTGGGGCGCGATGGAGAAGGGCCAGCTCGACATGTCGGCCTTCCCGCTCGACTACGCCTCGGGCCGGGTGCCGCAGTTCTCGGCGACCCTGATGCCGGGCCTGGTGCGCAACCACGACCGCGCCAAGCGGCTCAACGACTCGCCGTTCATGAACGACATCAAGAAGCTGATCGAGGATAACGGGGTCGTCGTGATCGCCGACGCCTGGCTCGGCGGCGCCTTCGCCTCGAAGAAGAACTGCATCACCGCGCCCGACACCATCAAGGGCCAGGTGACGCGCGCCGCCGGCCCGGCCTTCGAGCAGATGCTCGTCGGCGCCGGCGCGTCGATCTCCTCGATGCCGTCGTCGGAAATCTACACCGGCATGCAGACCGGCGTTCTCGACGCCACCAACACCTCGTCGGGCTCGTTCGTCTCGTACCGCCTCTACGAGCAGGTCAAGTGCCTGACCGCGCCGGGCGAGAACGCCCTGTGGTTCATGTACGAGCCGATCCTGATGTCGAAGCAGACCTGGGAAAGCCTGTCCAAGGAACAGCAGGACGCCATCATGGCGGCCGGCAAGAAGGCCCAGGAATATTTCGACGGCCAGGCCCGCGCGCTCGACGACAAGATGGTCAAGGCCTTCAAGGACGCCGGCGTCGAGATCGCCGAGATGTCGAAGTCGGACTACGACGCCTGGCTCGCGATCGCCAAGGAGACCTCCTACAAGGAGTTCGCCAAGATCGACGGCGGACAGGCGCTGATCGACAAGGCGCTCGCCGTCGAATAAGCACCCCCACAACGTGACGCCGGGCGGACAGCGGCGACGCTGCCCGTCCGGCCTCTGACCGGGCCGGCCAGATGCACGCATTCATCCGCTTCTCCGATTCCGTCTCCAGACTTTGCGGCGTCGTCTCGATGCTGCTGCTCGCCGCCGCCGTGGTGGTGGTCTGCGAGATGGTGTTCGTGCGCTACGCGCTGCGTTCCTCCACGGTCTGGCAGACCGAGTTCGTCATCTATTCCCTGGTCGCCGCGACCTTCATCGGCTCGCCCTACGTGTTGCTGCATCGTGGCCATGTCGGCGTCGACCTCATTCCCAACCTGCTGCACGGGCGCGCCCGCTTCGCCATCGAGCTGATCGCCGCGCTGCTCTCCATCGCCTTCTGCGCGGTGCTGGCGTGGTCGGGCTGGAACTACTTCCACGAGGCGCTGACGCGCGGATGGCGCACCGACACGGTGTGGGCGCTGCCGCTGTGGATTCCGCTGCTGCCGCTGCCGCTCGGCATCGGCGCGCTGGTCATGCAGTACGCCGCCGAGATCGCCAAGATGGCGACCGGGTCCGGAAAGCCGGGAGCCGCCGAATGAGCCCGCTGGAGATCGGCCTCTACATCTTCCTTGGCCTGCTGCTGCTGTTCGCCACCGGCATGCCCATCGCCTTCGCGCTCGGCGCGGTGTCGATCGCGGCGCTGGTGCTGACCGACGGGTTGCGCGCCCTCGACATTCTCGGCGAGACCTTCTTCGGCGGCCTCAACTCCTTCGGCCTCGTCTCGATCCCGATGTTCATCCTGATGGGCGCCGCCGTCGCCTCCAGCCCAGCGGGACGCGACCTCTACGAGGCGCTCGACCGCTGGCTGAACCGGGTGCCGGGCGGGCTGGTGCTGTCGAATCTCGGCGCCTGCTCGATCTTCGCGGCGCTTTCCGGCTCCTCGCCGGCGACCTGCGCGGCGATCGGCAAGATGGGCATTCCGGAGATGCGCAAGCGCGGCTATCCGAACGCCATCTCGACCGGCTCCATCGCCGCCGGCGGCACGCTCGGCATCCTCATCCCGCCGTCGATCACGATGATCGTCTACGGCATCTCCACCGAGACCTCGATCGGACGGCTGTTCATCGCCGGCATCCTGCCGGGGATCCTGCTCACCGTGCTGTTCATGGCGTGGACGCTGTACGCCTGCAAGCGCCGCGGCCTGTCGCTGTCGGAGATGAGCGGGGAGTATTCGTGGCGCGAGAAGTTCGAGGTGCTGCCGCGCGTCCTGCCCTTCTTCGCGATCATCGTCGGCATCCTCTACGTGCTCTATGGCGGCGTCGCCACGCCGTCGGAGGCCGCCGGCGTCGGCGCGCTGTTCTGCCTCGTCCTCGTCGTCGTCATCTACCGGATGTTCAGGGCGGGCCCGATCGTCGCCATGTTCCGCGACACCATTCGCGAGTCGGTGATGATCATGATGATCATCGGCGCCTCGGAGCTGTTCGCCTTCACCCTCTCATCGACCTTCGTCACCCAGTCGATCGCCGGCTGGATCGCCGATCTCGACGTCAACCGCTGGGTGCTGATGGCGATCATCAACGTCTTCCTGCTGATCGCCGGCTTCTTCCTGCCGCCGGTCGCGGTGATCCTGATGACGGCGCCGATCCTGCTGCCGATCATCACGCAGGCCGGCTTCGACCCCTACTGGTTCGCGGTGGTGCTGACCATCAACATGGAGATCGGCCTCATCACGCCTCCGGTCGGCCTCAATCTCTACGTCATCAACGGCATCGCGCCCGACGTGCCGCTGCAGACCATCCTGCGCGGGTCGCTGCCCTATGTCGGCTGCATGGTTGCGGCGATCGTCATCCTGTGCTTTTTCCCCGGCATCGCGACATGGCTTCCGACCGCTCTGATGGGGCCGGGGTTATAAGGGCCGGGGTTAACGCCTTCCGCCGTTGACACAGGCCCGTCACGCGAATCGATATAGGCGGTGACGCGATCCCGGCGGCCTCGGCGCCGCCGGACCGGCGCCGTCTCGGACAGGGAGCCTTTCGTCCAGTGAAGATCGTGATGATCGGCGCCGGCTATGTCGGCCTCGTTTCCGGCGTGTGTTTCGCCGAGCTCGGATTCGCCGTGACCTGCGCGGATATCGACGCCGGCAAGATCGGCGACCTCGAGGCCGGCCGCGTGCCGATCTACGAGCCGGGGCTGGAGATGCTCCTGGCGCGCGGCGTCGAGGAAGGCCGGCTGACCTTCACCACCGACATCGCCGGCGCCGTCGCGGACGCCGACATCGTCTTCATCGCCGTCGGCACGCCGTCGCGGCACGGCGACGGCGAGGCCGACCTGCAATATGTGTTCGCCGCCCTCGACACCATCATCCCGGCGCTGAAGGGCGGCGTGCTGGTCGCCGTCAAGTCGACCGTCGTCGTCGGCACCTGCCGGCGCATCGAGGAGACGATCCGCGCCGCGCGGCCCGATCTCGACTTCGCCATGGCGTCGAACCCGGAATTCCTGCGCGAGGGCGCGGCGATCGAGGATTTCATGCGGCCCAACCGCATCGTCGTCGGCGTCTCCTCGAAGGCGGCGGAAGAGACGATGCGCCGCCTCTACCGGCCGCTGAACCTGCGCGAGACGCCGCTCGTCGTGACGACGCTGGAGAATGCCGAACTCATCAAATACGCCGCCAACGCCTTTCTCGCCATGAAGGTCACCTTCATCAACGAGATCGCCAATCTCTGCGAGCGCATCGAGCAGGGCGACGCGCAGGAGATCGCCCGCGGCATCGGCCTCGACAACCGCATCGGGCCGAAATTCCTGCATCCCGGCCCCGGCTTCGGCGGCTCGTGCTTTCCCAAGGACACCCGCGCCTTCGTCGCCATCGGCCGCAAGGCCGGCGCCCGGCAGCGGCTGATCGAGGAAGTCGTCTCCATCAACGAGGCGCGTAAGGGAGAGATCGCCGAGCGCATCGCCGCGATCCTGCGCGAGAGCGGCGGCGACACGGTCGCGGTGCTCGGCCTCGCCTTCAAGCCGGAGACCGACGACATCCGCGAGGCGGCGAGCCTGACCATCGTGCCGCAGCTGCAGGCGGCCGGCCTGAAGGTGCGGGCGCACGATCCCGAGGCGATGGACTCGGCGCGCCAGGCGCTCGGCGGCGTCGAATGGGCCGAGGACCCCTATCACGCCGCCGACGGCGCCGACCTGATCGTCATCCTGACCGAGTGGAACATCTACCGCACGCTCGATTTCGCCGAACTCCGGCGGCGGATGCGGCGGCCCGTCATGTTCGACACGCGGCTGATCTACCGCGCCGACGAGCTCGAGGGGACGGGGTTCCTCTACAAGTCGGTCGGCCGTCCCGACGTCGACGCGCGCTAGAGTCAGGCCCCGTAGTAGTCGCGATACCACGCCGCGAAGCGGGCGATGCCCTCCTTCAGCGGCATCGCCGGCGCGTAGCCGAAATCGCGCCTGAGCGCCGAGACGTCGGCGAAGGTCGTCTCGACGTCGCCCGGCTGCATCGGCATCAGCTTCAACGTCGCCTTGCGGCCGAGCGCCTCCTCCAGCGCAGCAATGAAATCCATCAGCTCCACCGGGGCCGAATTGCCGATGTTGTAGAGCCTATAGGGGGCGGATGAGCCGGCCGGATCGGGAGCCGCCGCCGACCATTGGGGATCCGGCATCGCCGGCTGGTCGAGGACGCGCAGCACGCCGTCGACAACGTCGTCGATATAGGTGAAGTCGCGGGCGTGGCGTCCCTCGTTATAGACCTCGATGGGCCGGTCTTCGAGGATGCCCGATGCGAAGCGGATCGGCGCCATGTCCGGGCGGCCCCACGGCCCGTAGACGGTGAAGAAGCGCAGCCCGGTGACCGGCAGGCCGTAGAGATGGGCATAGGCGTGGGCCATTAGCTCGTTGGCCTTCTTGGTCGCCGCGTAGAGGCTCAGTGGATGGTCGACATTGTCGCCGACGCCGTAGGGCAGGCTGGCATTGGCGCCATAGACCGAGCTCGAGGAGGCGTAGAGCAGATGGCCGGCGCCGGCGTGCCGGCAGCCCTCCAGCACGTTGAGGAAGCCGGTCAGGTTGGCGTCGGCATAGTCGTGCGGGTGGTCGATGCCGTGGCGAACGCCGGCCTGCGCCGCCATGTGGACGACGCGCCCGGGGCGGAGCCTCGCGAACAGCGCCGCCGTCGCCTCCCGGTCGGCGAGGTCGAGCTTCTCGAAGGCGAAATTGCCGAGGCCATCGAGGCGCTTCAGCCGCGCCCGCTTGAGCGCGGGGTCGTAATAGGCGTTGAGATTGTCGACGCCGACGACATCGTCGCCGCGCGCGGCGAGCGCCAGCGCGACCGCATTGCCGATGAACCCGGCTGCGCCGGTGACGAGGGTGGTCATCTGGCCTTTGATCCTGACGCGGGCTCCGTCCTTGCCCGGGTCTCATAAGCCAATTCGCCGCCTTGGGAAACGCATTGCCGCGCGACTGGTCCGCAGCGGCGCAACTATCCCGCGTGGGACAGCACGTTGACCAGCTTGCCCGCCGGATCGCGGAGATAGAAGCGCCTGACGCCCCACGGCTCGTCGGCAAGCTCGTAGACGATGTCGCAGCCCATCGCGCCGGCGCGGGCGCGAACCGCATCGACATCGTCGACCTCGATGGAAAGATCAGGAACCGGGGTGCCCGAGCCGCCTTCGCTGGCAATGCCGAGCTGGACGGTCATCGTCGCCCTGTTGCTGAGGGTGACGATCCAGCCATGATCCATCAGAACATCGAGACCGAACAGTTCGGCGTAGAAGCGCCGGAGTTCGGGCACGGAACCCGTCGCGACATTCGCGACGATGCGTCTGACGGTCATTGTCCGCTCCCGGAACCGGGAGCGCGACCGCGCGACGGGTCGAAAGGCCGTCCCCGCGGGGGTATCGAGCGAAGCGAAGCTGCCGCGAGCGAAACGATGGCGGAGGGAGAGGGATTCGAACCCTCGATACGGTTTCCCGTATACACGCGTTCCAGGCGTGCGCCTTCAACCACTCGGCCACCCCTCCGCAAGATCGCCGTGCGACATAGCCCGATGCAGGGGTGATGACAAGAGCCGCGAAGGCGGCCCGGCGCACGGGCGAAAAGCGCGGGCCTTGCCTTCGCGCCCGCGCCGGCTATTGTCCGGCCATATCCGCCCCGATGCGGCGGCGACGGTATCGACAACAGGCATATTCATGCTGCGGGCAATCGCGCGCTTTCTCGGCTTCTGGATCCTCGCCGCAGCCTTTATCGGCCTGATCGCCGACGGCGCGCGCTCGATCGCCGCCGCCGAGTTCGTCACCCTTCCCGCCGGCCAGGTCTGGTACTGGATCCATGCGCCGAGCCTCAATCTCGTGCAGGCCGGCCTGGAACGCTCCTGGGCGGCGTTCCTGTGGGACCCGGTGCTGATCACCCTCCTCAAGCTACCGGCCTTCGCGGTCGCCGGCGCGCTCGGGCTGCTGCTCTTGTGGCTCGGGCGGCGGCGCAACGCGTCGGGACCGATCGGCGATCTCGACCTGCGCTGAGGCAGACCCCATATTAGGGCCATCCCGACAAGGAGTGGCCCCATGTTCTTCCAGCGCAAGAAGCTCGAAATTCCCTCCGCCGCCGAGGCGTTGCCCGGCCGCGACACGCCGATCCCCACCGCCGCGACCCATTTCGTGAACGGCCAGCCGCTTAAGGGCCCCTATCCGCAGGGCAGCGAGACGATCGTCTTCGGCTTGGGATGCTTCTGGGGGGCGGAGCGCTTCTTCTGGAAGCTGCCCGGCGTCATCGTCACCGCGGTCGGCTATGCCGGCGGCGCGACGCCCAATCCGACCTATCAGGAGGTCTGCAGCGGCATGACCGGCCACAACGAGGTCGTGCGCGTGGTCTACGACCCGGCGAAGATCGCGCTTGAGGACTTGCTGAAGGCGTTCTGGGAGAACCACGACCCGACCCAGGGCATGCGCCAGGGCAACGATGTGGGCACCCAGTACCGCTCGGGCATCTATGTGACGACAGCGGCGCAGAAGGCGGCCGCGCTGGAGAGCCGCGCCGCCTACGCGCAGGCGCTGGAGAAGCGCGGCTACGGGACGATCACGACCGAGATTCTCGACGCGCCCGAGTTCTATTTCGCCGAGGACTATCACCAGCAATATCTGGCGAAGAACCCCGGCGGCTATTGCGGCTTGGGCGGCACCGGCATCGCCTGCCCGACGGGGATCGCCGCCGCGTCCTGATCGCCGGAACCGGAAGACAAAAGGAAACGGGCCCGCGACGTGAAGTCGCGAGCCCGCTTGAATTCCGTGGATTGCCGGCGCTCGAAGCGCCGGGCGAAGGCCTTACTGCAGGCCGTCGCGAACCTCGCCGAAGGTCGTGGAGAGGTTGCCGCCGATCTCGCCGACGACGAGAATGATGGCGATCGAGATGCCGGCCGCGATGAGGCCATACTCGATGGCCGTGGCGCCGGATTCGTTCTTCATGAACTGGACGAGCTTCTTCATGGATCCATACTCCTGATACTACACCAAGCTTTGTCCCCGCCGGTGTCTCTGGTCTGGTCGGACCCGTGCTGGAACTGGCGCCACCTTACGCGGGCCGGCTTTCCGCCCGATTAATAAAATTACTTCAATTTCTAATCGTTTGAGCGTGGTAAACGCCCGGTTAGTCCCGCCGGGGCCGCGGGGTCGGCAGCGGAATGCCGTAGGCGGCCATGGCGGCGGCTGCGGCGAACGAGCCGCCGGGCATCGCCGCGTTGGCGGCGAGCACGTCGCGGCAGGCGTCGGGCAACGATTTCATGGTCAGCTGCGCCTTCGGCTTGGGTTTCGCGCCGGGCTTGGGTGGGGCGACGGGGCGCGAGAGCATCGCCATCCAGTCGTCGATCTGCTTTCCGCAGCCGTCGCCGGGCGGCGGCGGCGCCTGGTTCTCGCAGCCCGAGACGCCCGCCGGGCAGGAAAGCCTGACGTGGAAATGATAGTAGTGGCCCCACCAGGGACGGACCTTGTTGAGCCAGCCGCGGTCGCCCTTCTCCCAGTCGCACAGCGCCTGCTTGAGGCCGGGATGGAGGAAGATGCGGGCGACCTGCGGGTAGGACGCGGCGCGGCGGATCAGCCGCTTGTGGGCGTCGGTGAATTTCGCCGGGTCGGCGTGAACCTTGTCCTCGGCGAGCATCGAGACGGCGCTGATGCCGGATTTCTCGCTGCGCTCCTCCGGCGACATCACGCGGTCGGGCATCGGCCGGAGCCAGATATCCGCGTCAAGGCCGATCTGGTGGCTGGCGTGGCCTGTCAGCATCGGCCCGCCGCGCGGCTGGGCGATGTCGCCGACGAGAAGACCGGGCCAGCCCTCCTTGTCGCGCGCATCGCGGGCGAGCCGCTCGAGATAGGCGATGAGCGCCGGATTGCCCCAGTTGCGGTTTCGCTCAAGCCGCATCACCTGCCAGGCGTCGCCGGTCACCGGAAGCGGCACGCCGCCGGCCATGCAGCCGCGCGCATAGGAGCCGATGGCCCGCGCCGGCAGGTCGGCGGGCAGCAACTTGCCGCCGAACAGGGTCTTCGCCGCCGGTTCGGCGCTCGCCGGAGACGCGGCGAAGGCGGCGATGCCGACGAGGATCATCGCGATGAAGAGGCCTATCGCCGCGAGGATCGCGGCAACGCCCTGGCGCTGCGCCTCGCGCGCCGTCCGTGTATCGATCGGGGTGTCGCTCATCTTAGCGCGGCGCGAGGCCGCCTTCCGCTCGGGGCTCGATTGCCGGTGGCGGAAAAGCATCGCCGCAAGAGGGTAAACGGCAGGTAAAGACAATGGCTTCCCGCTTTCCGTATCGCCCATCCCCCGGCGCATTATGGGGCGGGCCGGCGGCCGCGCCAAGCACGCCCGGCGCCCGAGGGCGCGGTCACGGATCGAGGTTGACGGTCGGCGTATCGCCCTCGCCGCAGGTGGCGCAGCACCGTTCGCAGGATTCGGTATTGTCGAAACCGACGCCCCAGAAAGTGTCGGTGTCGTTGCTGACCCATGCCCCGTAGCAGATTCGCTCGCCGCTCCGGCAGGTGAGCGAGAACTCGTGAACATCCTCGTCGCGCAGGATGTAGACCTGGCCGCCGCCGGGCCAGACGTGATCGCGATCCTGGGAGTAGAACTCGAGCTCGACGGCGTATTGATGGCGATTGCGGATACTGAAGGTGAGCGAATCGGCGAAAGCCGCGCAGGTTTGCGCGGCCGCGGCTATCGCCAGCGCGGCGGTAACCGCAATGCGGCTGATGGACATCGTGGCGCCCCCCGGCATGAACCGCCTGAACCCAAGCGGTGCGACACGGACTTTGGCACGGCCGCAAATTGGCGGATAGTGGAATCTGCGCCTTGCGCGAAGGCGCGCTGACGGGGGGATTCGAGACCTTGATCGGACCGATGATGGCGGCCGCCGCCAACGGGCTGCGGCATTATGGCGACTTCGCCGGCCGCGAGCACCGGCGGAATTTCTGGTGGTGGGTGGTGACCTGCATGGTGGTCAACTTCGTCACCGGCATTCTCGACGCGCTCTTCGCGGCGCCGATGCTGGGGGCGGAATTCGGCGCCGAGGGCGCGGGGCAGCCGCTCTCGTCGCTGCTGGTGCTGGTCCTGCTGATCCCGAGCCTCGCGATCTGCATGCGCCGGCTGCACGATACCGGGCGGCGCGGCTGGTGGCTGCTCGCGGGACTGATCCCGCTGATCGGCTGGCTGGTGCTTATCTGGCTGTTCTCGCGGCCGGGGGACGAGGGCGCGAACGCGTTCGGGACGCCGGTCGAGCCGATCCCCGATCCGTGAACGGCTATTCGTTCATCTTCAGCGCGGCGATGAAGGCTTCCTGCGGAATCTCCACCTTGCCGAACTGGCGCATGCGCTTCTTGCCCTCCTTCTGGCGGTCGAGCAGCTTGCGCTTGCGGGTCACGTCGCCGCCATAACACTTGGCGGTCACGTCCTTCCTGAGCGCGCGGATCGTCTCGCGGGCGATGACGCGCCCGCCGATCGCCGCCTGGATGGGGATCTGGAACATGTGCTGCGGAATCATCTCCTTCAGCTTCTCGCACATGGCGCGGCCGCGCCGCTCCGCCTGGCTGCGGTG
>JBFWXZ010000028.1:0-23428 GCA_050186955.1 Flavobacteriaceae bacterium | reverse complement strand
TTGTCCGGCGTTGTCGCTGCCGGCCGGCTTCACCGCCGACGGCCGGCCGGTCGGGCTGCAGATGATCGCGCCGGTCCACGGCGAGGCGGGGTTGCTGGCGTCGGCGGCGCTGCTCGAATCGATCCTCGGGCTCGATACGGGCCGGCCTATCGATCCGCGGGGCTGAATTGCCGCGCCGGCGCTGTTGGAATGTCAGTGGTTAGTGCAAATCGTGCCGGCAACCGGAACTGAGCCCCAATTGGCATGATTTGCTCTAGAAGCTAACGTTCGGGTGCGCCGGCGGGGAGGCCGGCCGACTGGGAGGAACTTCGAAAATGCTCGGACTGATGCAGGACTGGCCGCTTCTGTGCCACCGGATCATCGACCATGCGGCGCTCAACCATCCCGCGCGCGAGGTCGTGTCGCGCTCGGTGGAGGGGCCGATCCATCGCACCAACTACGCCGAGATCCGCCACCGCGCGCTCAAGGTCGCGCAGGCGCTCGACAAGTTCGGCATCGACGCCGGCGACCGGGTGGCGACGCTCGCCTGGAACACCTGGCGGCATCTGGAGGTCTGGTACGGCATCCTCGGCGTCGGCGCCGTCTATCACACGGTCAATCCCCGGCTCTTTCCCGAGCAGATCGCCTATATCGTCAACCACGCCGAGGACCGCATCCTCATCACCGACCTGACCTTCCTGCCGCTGGTCGAGGCGCTCGCCGACAAGCTGAAGACGCTGGAGCTCGTCGTCGTGCTGACCGACGGCGCGCACATGCCCGAGACGAAGCTGAAGAACGCCGTCGCCTACGAGGACTGGATCGCCGGCCATGACGGCGACTTCCGCTGGAAGACCCTCGACGAGAACGCCGCCGCCGGCATGTGCTACACCTCGGGCACCACGGGCAATCCCAAGGGCGTGCTCTATTCCCATCGCTCCAACGTCATCCACTCGCTGGTCGCCGCACAGCCCGACATGCTCGGTCTTTCCTCCCGCGACCGCATCATGCCGGTGGTCCCGATGTTCCACGCCAATGGCTGGTCGCTTGCCTTCTCCGCTCCGCTCGCCGGCTCGGCGATGGTGATGCCCGGCGCCAGGATGGACGGCGAATCGATCTGGGAGCTGCTGGACACCGAGAAGGTGACCTGCACCGCCGCCGTGCCGACGGTGTGGCTGATGCTGCTGCAATATCTCGAGCAGAGCGGCAAGAAGCTGCCCTATCTCAACAAGGTGGTGATCGGCGGTTCCGCCTGTCCGCGGGCGATGACCCAGAAGTTCCAGGACAATTACGGCGTCGAGGTCATGCACGCCTGGGGCATGACGGAGATGAGCCCGCTCGGCACAGTCTGCAGCCTGAAGCCCGAATACGCCGTGCTGGAGGGCGATGCCCGCCTCGACGTCCAGGAGACCCAGGGCCACGCGCCCTTCGGCGTCGAGATGAAGATCACCGGCGATGCCGGCGAGGAATATCCCTGGGACGGCAAGAAGTTCGGCCGCCTCAAGGTGCGCGGCCCCGCCGTCGCCAGCCGCTACTTCAAGGACGAGGGCGGCGACATCCTCGACGAGGAAGGCTATTTCGATACCGGCGACGTCGCCACCATCGACGCCAATGGCTACATGCACATCACCGACCGCTCGAAGGACGTCATCAAGTCCGGCGGCGAATGGATCTCCTCCATCGAGCTGGAGAACATCGCGGTCGGCCACCCCGACGTCGCCGAGGCCGCGGTTATCGGCATCGCGCATCCCAAATGGGACGAGCGGCCGCTGCTCATCATCGTGCCGAAGGAGGGCGCAAAGCCCTCGGCGGAAGGCATCCTCTCCTATATGGAAGGCAAATGCGCCAAGTGGTGGATGCCCGACGACGTGACCTTCGTCTCCGAGATCCCGCACACGGCGACCGGCAAGATCCTCAAGACGGCGCTGCGCGACCAGTTCGCCGGCTACACGCTTCCCACCGCGGCGGAAGGCTGAAGAGAAACAGAAGATGACGACACGCTACCGCGTCCTGCGCTCGCGCCAGGCGCTGTGGAGCCGGCGGCTCGGGTTCTTCGCGATCCCGCTCGTCTGCCTCACGGCGCTGCTGCACCGCCTCGAGCTGATCGAGACGACGGTGGCGCTCGCCGTCATCGGCTTCGCCATCGCGCTGGCGGCGGTCGCGCTGGTGCTCGCCCTCGGCGCCTTCGTGTCGATCTGGCGCGATGGCAGGAAGGGGCTGCGCAACGCCATCTTCGGCTTGCTCGCCGCCCTCGCGATCCTTGCCATCCCCGGCTACTCGATGGTGGCGATCGTCGACAAGCCGTCGCTGACCGACATCGTCACCGACCCGGCGCGCCCGCCGGCGCTGACGGTGGCGAGCCGCACCCGACCGCCCTCCGCCAACGCGGTGCGCTACGATCCGGCGACCGCCGCCGTCCAGCGCAAGGCCTATCCGGAGATCGATCCGGTGGAGATCGCGCTGCCGGTCGAGGATGTCTGGCAGCTCGTGCTCTCGCAGGCCGCCGCCGAGCGGTGGAAGCTCGTCGACGAGCAGGCGCCGGCGAACGGGCTCGCCGGCCATCTGGAGGCCATCGCCTATACGCCCTTCTTCGGTTTCCGCGATGATGTCGCGGTCATCGTCAGCCGTCTCGGCGAGGATCGCACGCGCATCGACATGCGCTCGGCTTCGCGCTACGGGCGGCACGATCTGGGGCGCAACGCGGCGCGCATCTTCGCCTTCCTGCAGGCCGTCGTCGCCGCCTCGGCGCCGCTGACCCCGGCGCAGTAGGCATCCCGCGTCAGGCCAGACGGAACTCGGAATCGGGTGCCGGCATCGGGTCCGCGGCGACGACGCCGCGGGCGACGAGATCGTCGAGATGCGCGAGCACCGAAAGCCCCGCCGCCCCGGCGAGGCGCGGATCGAGGCCGGGATAGATCGCGGCGACGATCTGCGGGATCGTCCGGTCGCCCTTCTGCAGCCGCCCGACGATCGCCGTCTCGCGCAACCGCCGGTGGTTGAGCATCGCCCGCGCGAAGCGCTGCGGCTCCGCCACCGGCCCGCCATGGCCCGGCCAGTAGACCGGGTGCGCCGCGCCGGTAAGCTTCTCCAGCGAGCGCATGTAGTCGCCCATATTGCCGTCCGGCGGCGCGACGACGCTGGTCGACCACGCCATGACGTGGTCGCCGGAGAACAGCTCGCCGGTGTCCGCGCGCTCGAAGACGAGATGGTTGGCGGCGTGGCCGGGCGTCTCGATGGCGCGGAAGACGGTGTCGCCGGCGGCGACGGTGTCGCCCTCGCGCAGCACCCTGTCCGGCGCGTAGGCGCGGTCGTGGGCGGCGTCGAGCCCCTCGCCGATGCCGCGGTCCCGCGTCGGCGCGAAGGGCGCGGCGCCGGCGATCGTCGCGCCGGTGCGCTCGCGGATACGCGCCGCCAGCGGCGAGTGGTCGCGATGGGTGTGGGTGACGAGCACGAGGCCGATCCTCTCGTCCTTCGTCGCGTGCAGGATGGCGTCTAACTGCGCATCGTCGTCGGGCCCCGGATCGACAACCGCGACCTCGCCGCGCCCGACGATATAGGTGCAGGTGCCGTGGAAGGTGAACGGGCTCGGATTGTTGGAGACCAGGCGGCGTGTGCCGGGCGCGACCTCGTCGGCGCGGCCGTATTCGAAATTCATCTCGCGCCGGATCGGCAGCTCGTCGCTCAAGAAGCCCTCCATGCGGGGCGGATGTCGAAAGGTGCGGCTTGCCGCCCCGGTCGGGGGCGACTATACCGGCTGCGGACTTGTGTCATAGTTCGACACGCAACGGAATCAATCGGGGACTGGCATGGAAACGACTGGCATGGCAACGACTGGCATGGCAACGACTGGCTTGGCAACGACGATCACCGGCACTTCCACTCTCGCCGAGCGCTTCTGGCCGGCATCGACCGCCTCCGCCAGGCTGCTGCGCAACATCGTTCTGGTGATCGCCGGAACCGCGCTGCTGACCCTTTCCGCCAAGCTCAAGGTTCCCTTCTGGCCGGTCCACATGACCATGCAGACCGCCGTCGTGCTGATGATCGGCGCCGCCTATGGCTGGCGCCTCGGCACGCTGACGGTGCTCGCCTATCTCGCCGAGGGCGCGCTCGGCGCGCCGGTCTTCACAGGCACGCCGGAGAAGGGCCTCGGGCTCGCCTACATGGCCGGGCCGACGGGCGGTTATCTCGCCGGCTTCGTCGCCGCCGCCTTCATCACCGGCTGGTTCGCCGATCGCGGCTTCGACCGCCGGCCACTGGCGCTGACCGGCGTCATGCTCGCCGCCGAAATCGTGCTCTACGCGCTCGGCCTGCTCTGGCTCGGCACGCTGGTCGGCTGGGACAAGACGCTCCAGTTCGGCCTCTACCCGTTCCTGCCCGCCGAGATCGTCAAGCTGGCGCTGGCCGTCGCCGTCATCATGGCCGGCGGCAGGATCTTCCGCGACCTGCGCGGCGCCTGATCCAGGGCAGATGGCTTCGGCCTCCAGCGGGCGGGCGCGCCGGTCGGACTATCCGCACCTGCTCGCCATCACCACCCGCTGGGCCGACAACGACGCCTACGGCCACGTCAACAACACCGTCTATTACGGCTATTTCGACACCGTCGTGAACGAGTTCCTCGTTCGCGGCGGCGTCCTCGACATCGCCGCCGGGCGGCAGATCGGGCTCGTCCGCGAAACCCGCTGCGTCTATCATGCGCCGGTCAGCTTCCCCGAGCGGGTGACGGCGGGGCTCAAGGTCGCCCGCATCGGCAGCAGCTCCGTCACCTACGAGATCGCCATCTTCCGCGAGGACGACGAGGAAGCCGCGGCCGAGGGTCATTTCGTCCACGTCTATGTGGACCGCGAGACGCGGCGTCCGGCGCCGCTCGATCCGGCGCTACGCGCGCTTCTGGAGACCGTGGCCGGCTGATCCTCAGGCGGGCTTTTCCGCTTCCCCCGGATCGAGCAGGTCGGCGACGGTGCGGAACGCCTTCAGCGCGTCGCGCTGGCGGGTCTGCGGCAGCGCCGCGAAGGCGGCGGCGAAGCGCTCGTGGAAGAGCGCCGGCGCCGCCTCCAGCGTCCGCGCCCCCTCCGCCGTCAGCGCCGTGTGGACGATGCGCCGGTCGCGGTCGCTGCGCGTGCGCGTCACCAGCCCCTTCTGCTCGAGATTGTCGAGGATGGTCACCGTCGTCGGCGCGCTCAGCATCACGTGCCTGGCGAGGGCCGCCGTCGTCACCTCGCCGAGGTCGCGGGCCGCCTGGAGGACGACGATCTGCGGAATCGTCAATCCCGTCTCGCGCGAGATCCGCTTGGAGCGCGTGTCGATCGCCCGCGCGATGCGGCGGATGCTCGCCATGATTTCGGCCGCGTCGGTGCGCGAGGATTCAGGCGTCATCGGGCGTTTCCCTCGTTCCGCTCCCCTCGTCCTAGGGGAACAAATTTGATTTCAAATCATTAGTGCTGTAACAAATAGCTCTACGGGCGCGGAAGTAAATTCTGCGCCCGCTTTTTTGCCCGAAGGATCACGAAGGAGGTGAATGGCGATGTGCGGCATTGCCGGCGAGATACGCTTTGACGGCGCCAACGCGGATATCGGCGCGGTGACGCGCATCACCGACAGGCTCGCGCCGCGCGGACCGGACGCCTCGGGCGTGCTGGCGCGCGGCCGTGTGGCGCTCGGCCACAGGCGGCTGAAGATCATCGATCTGTCGCACAGCGCCGAGCAGCCGATGAGCGATCCCGATCTCGGCCTGACGATCGTCTTCAACGGTTGCATCTACAACTATCCGGCGCTTCGCGAGGAATTGCAGGCGGCGGGCTACCGCTTCTTCTCCTCCGGCGACACCGAGGTGATCCTCAAGGCGTTTCACGCCTGGGGCGACAGATGCGTCGAGCGCTTCAACGGCATGTTCGCCTTCGCGATCCTCGAGCGCGAGTCCGGCCGGGTGACGCTGGCGCGCGACCGCTTCGGCATCAAGCCGCTCTATCTCGCCGGGGGCAAGGCGTCGCTGCGCTTCGCCTCGACGCTGCCCGCCCTGCTGGCCGGCGGCGATATCGACACCTCCATCGATCCGGCGGCGCTCCACAACTACATGACCTTCCATGCCGTGGTGCCGCCGCCGCGCACCATCCTGAACGGCGTCCGCAAGCTGCCGCCGGCGACGGTGCGCACCATCGAGCCCGACGGCTCGCACAGCGACCGCGTGTTCTGGAAGCCGGCCTATCTGCGCCGCCCCGGGGACAGCGGGCTTTCCTCCGCCGACTGGCGCGACCGCGTGCTCGACGCGCTGCGGCAGTCGGTGCGCCGCCGCATGGTCGCCGACGTGCCGGTCGGCGTGTTGCTGTCGGGGGGCGTCGATTCCAGCCTGATCGTCGGCCTGCTCGCCGAGCAGGGTCAGCAGGATTTGATGACCTTCTCCATCGGCTTCGAGGCGGCGAAGGGCGAGAAGGGCGACGAGTTCGTCTATTCCGACCTGATCGCCGAACGCTTCGAGACCCGCCATCACCAGATCTTCGTACCCTCCGCCGACCTCATCGGCGAGCTGCCGGGCACCATCGCCGCGATGTCGGAACCGATGGTCTCCTACGACAATGTCGGCTTCTACCTGCTCAGCCGCGAGGTCTCCAAGCACATCAAGGTCGTGCAGTCGGGGCAGGGCGCCGACGAGGTCTTCGGCGGCTATCACTGGTATCCGCCGCTCGCCAACTCCAACGACGTCGTCGCCGACTATTCGAAGGTCTTCTTCGACCGCAGCCACGCGACGCTGGCGACCCAGCTCGGCGGCGACTGGATCGGCGAGGAGGACCACAGCGGCGACCTCGTCGCCGCGCATCTCGGCGCAAACAGCGCCGCGACCCCGGTCGACCGGGCGCTGCGGCTCGATACCCACGTCATGCTGGTCGACGATCCGGTCAAGCGGGTCGACAACATGACCATGGCCTGGGGGCTGGAGGCGCGCGTGCCCTTCCTCGACCACGAGCTGGTCGAGCTGGCGGCGACGGTGCCGCCGGAGCTCAAGCTTGCCGACGGCGGCAAGGGCGTGCTCAAGGACGCCGCCCGCCAGGTCATCCCGAGCGAGGTCATCGACCGCAAGAAGGGCTACTTCCCGGTGCCCGCCTTGAAATATCTCGACGGGCCCTATCTGGAGATGGCGCGCGACGCGCTGACGTCGCAGGCCGCGCGCGAGCGCGGGATATTCCGAAAGGACTATCTCGACCGCCTGTTCGCCGATCCCTCGGAACACATCACGCCGCTTCGCGGTTCCGAACTCTGGCAGGCGGCGCTGCTGGAGATGTGGCTGCAGGCCCAAGGGGTCTGAAGAGCGATCTGAATAGCGATCTGATCCCGCGCGAAAACGGAAGCGAGACCGTCATGGCGTCCCGTAACGAAGCCAAGCCCAGGACGACGCGAAGCCGGCGGAGCCAGCGCGAGCGCCCCAGCCGCCATCGCATGGCGATGCAGGGCGTTGCCGCCGCCAACCCCAAGGCGGCGCTCGACGACCCGCCGACCCCCGACTACGCCCTCGACATGGGATGGGGACAGCTCGTCTTCGGCCAGACCTTCGCCGACCCCCAGACGCTCGTCTCGACGCTGCGCGAGGAGAAGCCCGACCGCCGCGACATCGCCGTCTATGTCGGTGACCCGCACGTGCTGCTGGCGCAGGCGCCGCAGGAGCTCTTCCTCGATCCCTCGCATACCTTCCGGCTCGACCTGTCGACCTACCGGCCGTCGCGCCGCGCGCCGAGCGGCTTCTTCGTGCGCCGGCTGACCTCGCAGGCCGACGCCGACCAGGTGAACCGCATCTACGCCGCGCGCGGCATGGTGCCGGTGCCGCCGGAATTCTTCTGGTCGACCCGCAACGCCCGCGCCATCACCTATTTCGTCGCCGAGGACGAGCGCAGCGGCGACATCCTCGGCACGGTCACCGGCGTCGACCATACGCGCGCCTTCGACGACCCCGAGCGCGGCTCCTCGCTGTGGTGCCTCGCGGTCGACCCGCAGGCGCGACAGGCCGGCATCGGCGAGGCGCTGGTGCGCCGGCTGGCGGAACATTTCGCCGCCCGCGGCGCCGCCTTCATGGATCTCTCGGTGATCCACGACAACGAGTTCGCCATCGCCCTATACGAGAAGCTCGGCTTCCGCCGCGTGCCGCTGTTCAGCGTCAAGCGCAAGAACGAGATCAACGAGACGCTGTTCACCGGCCAGAAGATCGACGAGGGGCTGAACCCCTATGCCGCGATCATCGTCAACGAGGCGCGCCGCCGTGGCATCCATGTCGACGTCACCGACGCCGAGGGCGGTTTCTTCAGCCTGACCTATGGTGGCCGCTCGGTGCGCTGCCGCGAGAGCCTGTCGGAGTTCACCACCGCCGTCGCCATGTCGATCTGCGACGACAAGGCGGTGACGCGCCGCGTCGTCGAGGCGGCCGGTGTAACGGTGCCCGAACAGGTGTCGGCCGAGGCGCCGGAACCGGAGATCGCGGCGTTCCTGGAAAGCCACGGCGCCGTGGTGGTCAAGCCGGCGCGCGGCGAGCAGGGTCGCGGCGTCGCCGCCGGATTAACCACTATGGAGGAGATCGCCGGCGCGGTCGAAAACGCCCGCGCGCTTTCCGGCGACGTGCTGATCGAGCAGATGGTCGAGGGCGACGACCTGCGGCTCATCGTCATCAACTACCGCCTCGTCGCCGCGGCGATGCGCCGCCCGGCCACCATCGTCGGCGACGGCAGCCGCAGCGTGCGCGAGCTGATCGAGCACCAGAGCCGCCGCCGCGCGGCGGCGACGGGCGGCGAATCGAGCATTCCCGTGGACGCGGAGACCGAGCGCACCGTGCGCGCGGCGGGATTCGATTTCGACGGCGTGCTCCCCGACGGCGAGGCGCTGCAGGTGCGCAGGACCGCCAATCTGCACACCGGCGGCACCATCCACGACGTCACCGGCGAGGTGCACCCGGCGCTGGTCCGCGCCGCCGTCGACGCGGCGCGCGCCATCGACATCCCGGTCGTCGGCATCGACCTCATGGTCAAGGCGCCGGGCGGGCCGGACTACGCCTTCATCGAGGCCAACGAGCGGCCGGGGCTGGCCAATCACGAGCCGCAGCCGACGGCGGAGCGCTTCATCGACCTGCTGTTCCCGCTGTCGATTCCCGCGCCGGTGCGCGAGGTGGCGCGGCGCGGCAAGGGTACGGGCGCGGAGAAGAAGGAAGGGGCGCAGGCATGACGGGACGGCTGACCATCGACGCGGACTATCTGACCGACACGCTGCGGAAGCTGCTCGAGATACCGAGCCCCAGCGGCTACACCGACCCGGTCGTGCGCTTCGTCTCCGGCGAGCTCGATTCGCTAGGCCTGCCGGTCGAGCTGACCCGGCGCGGCGCGATCCGCGCGATCCGCCCCGGCAAGGAGGAGCGCGGCGCCCGCGCCTTCGTCTCCCATGTCGACACGCTGGGCGCGCAGGTGAAGGCGGTGAAGGACAACGGCCGCCTGGCGCTGGTGCCGGTGGGCAGCTGGTCGGCGCGCTTCGCCGAGGGAGCCCGCGCCACCGTCTTCGCCGAGAAGGGCGCCTATCGCGGCACCATCCTGCCGCTCAAGGCCTCCGGCCACACCTTCAATGAGGAGATCGACACCCAGCCGATCGGCTGGGACCACGTCGAGCTGCGCGTCGACGCGCTGGCGCGCAACGCCGAGCACCTCCACAATCTCGGCATCGAGATCGGCGACATCGTCGCCATCGACCCGCAGCCGGAATTCCTCGACAACGGCTTCATCGTCTCCCGCCATCTCGACAACAAGGCGGGCGTGGCGGTGATGCTCGCGGCGCTCAAGGCGCTGCAGGAGCGCCGCCGCAAGACCGAGGTCGACACCCACTGGCTGTTCACCATCGCCGAGGAGGTGGGCGTCGGCGCCTCGTCGATCCTCACCCACAACGTCGCCTCGATGGTGACCATCGACAATGGCACCACGGCGCCGGGGCAGAATTCCGACGAGTTCGGCGTCACCGTCTCGATGGCCGACCAGACCGGCCCCTTCGACTGGCACCTGACCAAGAAGCTGGTCGAGCTCTGCCAGGAGAACGACATCCGCTACCAGAAGGACATCTTCCGCTACTACCGCTCCGATTCCGCCAGCGCCATCGAGGCCGGCGCCGATGTGCGCACCGCCCTCATCACCTTCGGCATCGACGCCTCGCATGGCTATGAGCGCATCCATGTCCACGCCCTGCGCTCGCTCGCCGAGCTGGTCACCGCCTATGCGCTGAGCCCGGTCCACATTAAGCGCGACTTCAAGGAGACCGGCGACGTCAAGGGCTTCACCCGCCAGCCGACGCGGGAGGCGCGCCAGCGGCTCTCGCCGAACGTCAAGGACCGGCAGCTTCCGGACTAGGGCCAATCGACATTCAAGTCCCAGGCTTGCGAATTGCGGCCGGCGGCGAGCGATTGTATGAGTCGGAGAACAGGGGCAATCGGAGCGGTGGAATGAAGCTCACCTATTCCAGGCCCGCCTTCGTCTTGGCGGGCAATCTCTCGCAGCACGCCGGCATTATGGGACCGAGCCTGGTGATCACGTAAGACGGATCGGTCTGGCGCGATTTTCACCCATCCCGATGGCGCCGTCGGCAAAAGCCGGGACGGCGATTCATCGGCTTGGAAGTGGGCAACGACGCGACTGTCGCCGTTTCTGTCGGAACAGAAACCGGCCGGTCGACTAGATCATTGAAATGATTGGTCGGAGTGGCAGGATTTGAACCTGCGACCCCCTCGTCCCGAATAAGGAGACGGGTCGAATTGGTGCGCCGGAACCGCCTAGATCCGGCGTTTGCGCCGCGCGCCGTTCCCATTCGGTTCGCGCGTTTCTGTCGGTATCTGTCGGTCGGGCCCGCTTTGTTCGCCGGCCGGCTGCGCGGCCCCGGGCCTGCGGCCGATTGCGGCGATGGCGGCGCGCTGGTGCTCGGGGTTGTGGTGGCCGTAGACCTCCAGCAGCACCTTGACCGTCATGCCGAGATAGTCGGCGAGATCGAAGATGTCGCCGGGGCTCTCCAGGTTCTGCATGCCCCAGCTGGCGGCCGTGTGGCGCAGCACATGGGGGGTGACGGTCGCGGGCAGGCCGGCGGCGGTCCTGGCGGCGCGGAACGCCTTGTGAATGCGCGCGACCGGGCGGCCGTTCCACTCGACGACGAAGGCGCTGCTGATCCCCAGCCGCTCCCAGCGCCTGAGATGCGCGAGCAGGCGCGCCGGCAGGCGGATCGACGGCCGGCGCTTCTTCGTCTCCGCGGCGCCGGGCGCGCGGCGATGGAAGACGCCCTGATCGAGATCGACATAGGGCGAGCCGATGGTCGGCCGGATCGCCGCGCCGCAGACCGCGCCGGCGCGCGTGCCGGTATAGAGCGCGACGAGGATGAACCGCGCGACGTGGCGGCCGGTCGCCCGCGGCGTCGGCTCGCCGCCGAAGCGCTGGCGCATCCGCCATGCCGCACGGATCAGGCCCGCGGCCTCGTCGCGGGTCAGCCATTCCTGCCGTGACGCGCCCTTGCCCGGCATCGGCACCGGGACCGGGTGATCGATGATGCGCTCGACCTGCCAGGCATGCCGGCAGGCGGCGCGCAGGTCCTGCAATTCGCGGCGGACGGCGGAATCGGTCCGGCCCTTGCCATAGGCCCGGCAGTTGGCGCCGGTGATGTCGCTCGCCCGCCTGGTCGACCAGAAGGCGAGCAGCCGCGCGGCGCGCGCCGCCGTCTCGCGGGGGCGCGCATGCGCCGCCGCCCGCGCGTCCAGCCACAGCGAGATCATGTCGGCGATCAGCGGATCGTTGTCTGCCCTTGCGCGTGCCGACGCCGGGTCGTGGATCTCGACGCGGTATCGGGTGAGGGCGCGCTCAGCCTCCTCACGCGATTCAGGGCCGCAGCCAGTGCTAATCTTTCGGGTTCCGTGGCGGATGACCCAGACGGCGCTGTTATAGAACGCGCCGTCGCGCTGGCGGGCGGGCTGGAGCCACAGGCGGGGGCCTTTCTCGCGGCGCGGCATGTCTCGATCATCCTCGCGATGTCGGCCAGGGTGGTGAACTCGCGCCGGCCGATGAAGAAGGTCTCCAGAGTGCCCCTCTCCCGCTGGCGGCGCAACCGCGCGGCGGTCATCGCGCCGAAGGGGAAGGCGAGCGCGGCGGCGCGGGCCAGCGGAATCGGCGCGTCGGGTGGAATCCCGTCGGTCATCGGCCCGGCATCCCGTTGTGCTCCACGCCGTCGAGCTGGCGGCCGGAGACTTTCTTGCCGGAGCGATGGAGGCCGGTGCCGTCCTCAAATTTGTGGTAGTCGCCTCCGTCTCCAACAAGCCATTGCGGGAGCGGTTGCCACTCCCCCCACTGCTTGAAGAAGAACGGAACGCCGGCCTCGGCGCACTGGTCGCGGATCGACCGCGCCCAGTCCGGGTGCATCGGCCGGGCGCCCTTGCCGCTCTCGCCGCCCACAATGATCCAGTCGAGTTTTGGCTTTCCGCGCTCGATGTACGGGCCTTCGCAGTCGTGCATCCAGTTGCCGCGCAGCGCGTCGATGAACTTGACGCCATCGCAGAAGTTCTCGAAGTCCACCGGCCCCAGCAGCGGCTCGGCGCTGACGAAGCGGATCGCCGCCGGGGTCGCGAGCAGATCGGGAACGCGCTCGTCGGCTTCCTGCTGGCGCTCGGCCGAGACGCCGAGCCAGACGTTGGGGAGGGGCCAGCCGTCTCCGCGCAACAGCGATACAGATACAACGATGCCTGCCCGTATTCTCGGCCACGACAGCTCGCATGCGAGGCTACCCATCGTCTTCGATATGCGCTCGGCTGTTCCCGGGCGGATGCAGTATTCCCGCATCCGCGCGCTGCGCTTCGTAAGCACCTGGAACGTGTGCTGTGGGCATAGCGCCATGACGGCGAAAATCCGGTCGATCCACTCGTCGGGCACCGCCTCGTGGAACAGGTCGCCATGGGCGCAGACGAAGATCATGCGCCGCCGCTTCCAGCGCAGCGGCTGGTCCAGCCACTGCTCGTTGAGCCGCACCTGGCCGTTCCAGACCGGGCCGGCCTTCGTCGGGATCGTGAGGCCGGCGCGGCTTTCGTGATGCTTCATGCGCTTGCCGGCCAGCCGCATGGCGTAGCAGTTGGTGCAGCCGGGCGAGACGACGCTGCAGCCGGTCACCGGGTTCCACGTCGCGTCGGTCCATTCGATGGTGCTGGTTTCAGCCATTCTCCCCTCCGGCATGGATGCGCCGCTCGAGATCGGCGGCGGCGTCGTTCTGGGCGCGGGCGAGATCGAGCAGGCGGCGGGCCGTCTCCTCGAGGTCGGTGGCGTTGGCCCTGATGGCGGCGAGGCCGGCGCGGATGCCGCCGAGCCATGCGATCGCGTCGGTTTCGGGCGTCGCCGTCGAGACTTCGCAGTCGCACTCGGCGACCGGGCGGCGGCAGTTGGCGCAGATCACCTGAGCACCCATGCGGCGAGGCAGAGCGCGGCGCTCCAACCGAGCACGGCCATGGCGATCATCGGCAGGCAGCCGGCGTCGTTTCCCGCGCCGCGCGTCATCCTTCCGCCAACTCCCGCTCCAGAAACCGCAGGCGCGGCAGCGAAACCGGCATATAGGCGTCCGCGCCCTTGGCGCCGGAGCTGACCGACAGCAGGTTGGGCACCAGGCGGACGACGGTGTCCTCGCGCCTGACGACGCGCGACACGCGATGGCCGGGATAGAGCGGCGGGGCGTTCATGCGGCGCCTCCCTTGGCCTTGGCGATGATTTCTGCGACCCTCTCGCGGTCGAGCCAGACGATCAGGCCGAGCTTTTCCGGCCCGTTGAGCCAGACTGGCTGCTCGGTGCCGAACGTGATCTTCGACTTGCCGCCGCTCATATTCAGCGTCAGGAAGCACTCGTCGAGGTTCTGGAATTGCACCGCGTCGTCGCCATAGGCGGCTATGAGTTCGGAGAGTTTCATCCCTCGCCTCCCTTGGCCTTGGCGAGGAGGTTGCCGCGCCAATGCAGCGGGTTCGGTTCGACAGGAAAGCCTTCCGGCCAATTCATCCGCGACCAGGAACAGCCGCCGCGGTCATCGACCATTGGCCATTTTGCCGTGAAGCGGTCAGAGCACTCCTCGCACTGGCAGTTGCGGAGGCGTTCTCGGCGCGGCCAGAAGAGGTTATTTCCGGAATATCCGCAGCTACCACGGCCAAAAGCTTCTTCAAGGTCCGTCATGATATCGTCGACGACCTCTGCGAAGTCGGGGCCGTGGGAATCTTCGCGGTCTAAGCCGCAACCCCATGTGCTGCATGCCCTGATGATCCAGTATCGCGGGCGCTGATTGCTCGTGGCGATGCTGAACAGCGCCCGACCATCGCCGTAGATCACCGGCGAAACCTTCGGCACGAAGGTAATGGCGTCCTCCGGCACCCACAGATAGGCACTCTGGCGCTTTTCGAGCGCGCGCCGCAGCTTGGCGTGCACCGGATCGTTGGTGTCCTCGCGCCTGACGACGCGCGACACGCGATGGCCGGGATAGAGCGGCGCCGGGGCGTTCATGCGGCACCTACTTTCCGTAGACGGAGGGCGCGAGGCGATAGCCTCGGCGCGTCAGCTCGGCGGCAACGCGGTCGGCGATCTGGTCCATGCACGGCGACGTCGAGGCGGCGCCAGCGGGATTGGCATTCTCGCCACCGGATTTCTCCAGCATCCGCTGCGCGCGGCCGCGCGCCTCGTCGGCATATTCGATGATTTCGGCGGCGGTGAAGCCGGCGCGATAGAGATCCTCGTCGGTGCAGCCGCCGTCGACATTGCCCTCGGCGCGCACCCGCTCGGCCATCGCTTCGGCCATGCGCAGCTGCGGTGTCCTCGCCGCCAGCCGGCGGCGCGTGTCGTCCAGGAGGTCGGCGATCTCCGACAGTCTCGACGCGCAGCGCAGCACGACGGCGCGCTCGGTGGCCGGCTCGCCGAGCCCGACGCAGCGCGGCGGCGGCAGGCCGATGTCGCGGATCCGCGTCAGCGCGGCGCCGATGCGGGCAAGATCCGCGTCGATGGCGGCGAAGTCGACGTCAGGGAATTTTTCAGGGGCGTTCATGGGAGACCTCCGTGACTGAATGGTCGCAGAGGATATCGGTAAAATAACCGATTGCCAAGATAAAATCGGTTATAAAACCGATCTCGAAGCAAGCAGCTGATTTAATTCTGGTATCAGCCGGCTTCTGGGGGCAGGGTTTTGTTCCACGTATAGCAATGGGGAGGGCGGGGATGATCAAAAAACTGCATATCGCCGCGGGCGGGCTGGCGCTGCTGGCGGCCGGCTGCGCCGCCGCGCCGGGCTCGATCGAGGCGGCCTATGTGCCCGAGGCGCAATATGACAGCTGGAGCTGCGAGCAGTTCGCCAAGGTGATCGGCGAGATCCAGCCGCGACTCGTCTCGCTGACCGACGCCCAGCGGGCGCGCCACCGGCAGGACGTCGCGCTCGGCATCATCGTCGGGATCACGCCGTCGATGCTCGATCCGCAGCGCGAGCGCGAGTTCGACATCTCCCAGCTGCGCGGCTCGGTGGCGACAATGCGCAAGGTGGCCGGGGAGCGCGGCTGCGAGGGGCTTCCCGCCCCGATTCCGCAGGAGACCGTCGACGAGCCGCCGCCGCCGCGCCGCAACGATCCGCGCGGGCAGGTGTGAATGGACAGGTCCGGCGGGGCGGCCGTGGCTGTCCCTATCCGCGTCATGGTTTCAGGGGAGGGGCGTGCGCTGCGCCTTGCCCGGAAGCCGGCGATGGATGGCGCGCGCTGGCCTGTCGTCGGGCCGCTGCTCGTCGCGGCGCTCGTCGGCTGGTGCAGCTACGGCGTGTTCTTCTAGCCGTTCACTCGATGCGGCCGGGTGCGGCCGAGACGTCGACGACCTGCCGCGAGAAGATATTGAAGTCGCACCGATAGACATGCGGTTGCCAGGCGCCGAAGCCGTTCTGGAACTTCACCTTGTCGCCGAAGAAGGTGATGACGGTGTGGTCGTCGTCCCGCCACTTCATGCGCGTGAGCAGCGGCTCGAGCCAGCCGTCGGTCCACTCGACATCGTAGCGCGCGAGGCTCTCGATCCGTTTCGCGCAGGCAGGGCTCGCCTCGAACCGCACCAGTGACGTCCAGCATTCCAGGTCCGCCTCGCCGCAGGTTTTCGGCCCGCCGGTTTCCGGTGCGTTCGATGACGTGGAGAGCGACGAAGGCGGGTTCTTCTCCGCCCAGAGGATGATGCCGCCGACGATCAAGGCGGTCAGCAGTAGGAAGCGCACGAACGGCCGCATCGCTGACCTCGTCCCTACATCGCGCAGATGCGGCCGCGGACACGCCCGACGATATGCGCTTCATCAAGGCTGACCTGATAGGACGAATATCTAGGATTGCGGCTGCTCAGGTTGATCGACACCGGTTCGCTGCTGCGGGCGACCTCGACGAGCTTCACCACGAGCCCCGTGCCGTCGTAGACGAGGAAAGGGCCTGGCGGCGACGGTCGCCGGTCGTTCGTGTCGACGATGACGCGGTCGCCGGGAAAGAGCGAGCCGGGCGCGCCGGGATTGTTGGGGTCGTATCCTGAATCACCCTGCACCTCGATGACGACCGCGCCCTTGGGGTTCACGCGCAACTCGCCGCGCAGATAGCGCTCGGGAATGCCCCATTGGGTTGCGACCGCTTCCGCGGCGATGGTGATCCCGTTGCCAGCATCCTCAACCAGCAGCAGGGTCTCGCCGCCGCCGCCTGCGCCGGCGCGCACATCGATTTCGCGCACGCTGACGTCATCGCGCACGACCTCTTCCTCGCCCGTTCCATCGAGCAGCCACGCGACGCTCGTCTGCAGGACAGGTGCCAGTGCGGCCAGCGTGCCGGTCGAGACGCCCGCTCCCGGTCGGCCCGATTGGACCGTGCGCTCGATATTGCGGATCGCGGAATCGCTCAGCCCCGCGCGCCGCGAAGCCGTCGAAGCCTTCAACCCGACGGCTTCGAGACGGCTGTGGATGCGGTCGAGCACTTCGCTAAGCATGGGCGGTAATGTTACCGACGCGATGCATGTTGACTATCGGTTATAAAACCGTTGACGAGATCGGTTAAATAACCGATAGTCCGTCGCCATGGCCGACCTCCTTCATCTCCTGCGTCTTGCGGACGCCTTCATCGCCGCCACGGCGATCAAGGAAGTCACGCTCAGCCACCGGGTTTTCGGCGACAGCAAGAAAATCGGCATGCTTCGCGGCGGCGGCGACATAACCGTCACGCGATACAACGCCGCGATAGACTGGTTCGCCGCCAATTGGCCGGCGGACGCCGCCTGGCCGGCCGGCATCGCGCGCCCGGAGGCGGCGGCGTGAGCGGGGCGGGCTATCAGTGGGCGGCGATGATCGTCCTCGTCGCCTTCAACGTCGTCATGGCGACCGCCGGGCATAATGCGCTGGAAAGCATCCAGAGCAGGTTCGCGCCGCCACTGATCCAGAGCGCCATTGACGTGGCCTTCGTCGTCTATGTCGCGCTCTCCTGCGTGATCTCCGTTCTCTGGGTCAGGTTCTTCCTGATGGGGGTTCGTCCATGACGGCGCCTCCGCTTTCCCTTCACCGGGGGCAGACGCCCCCCTCGTCCTTCGTTCCGTCCTCAGCAAGCGGATCATGGACGAGGAGGCCCCGCATGTCTGACCCGATTCCTGGGCAACCCTGCCCCGAAAAGCGGGCAACCCTGCCCCGCAAGGGGCTGCCGGCGCTCGCCGGCCGGCTCGGCGCGCGGATCGCCGGCGCGCTGGTCGACGGGCCGGCGCTCGCCGCCTTCCTGCGCCGGCGCCATCCCTTCGACACGGCCTGGAAGGTCGCCGACGTGACCGGCATCCCGATGGAGACGGTGCGCAACTGGCTGCGGCTGCGCGCCGCGCCTTCGGCCTCGAATTTCTGGACGCTGGCCGAGCATTACGGGCCGGACCTGGTCGCCGCCTCGGTGCGCCACGCGCCGGGCTGGCTCGACACGGCCTGCCGCGCCGAGGAGCACCGGCGCCTCAGCGCCGAGCTTCAGGATCTGCAGGCGCGGCTGAGGGAACTGGAGGAGCAATCATGACCTCGTTCGCTGCTTATCAGATCCGGGGCATCCCCGGTGGATCGCCGACAGCTGCTTCGCAACTCCGGTCGCTCGTCGAGCGCATCGAGCGCCTCGAGGGGGAGCTCAAGGCGATCAACGAGGACAAGCGCGACGTCTATGCCGAGGCCAAGGCCATGGGCTTCGACACCAAGGTGCTGAAGCACGTCGTGCGCCAGCGCCGCGTCGAGCCGGCGGAGCGCGCCGAGTTCGACGAGATCGCCGATCTCTACATGCACGCCCTGGGGATGCTGCCTGGCGGCGACCGGGAAGCCGGCGAGTCCGGCGAAACCGACAAAGGGGCGGCACCGGCGATCTCGGTAACTCTCAATGCCGATAAGCCGGCAAAGCGGAACGCCTCGCGTGCGCGTGCACGCGAGGGAACGGAAACCCCGGCGGGGGTTGCGGCGGACTAGAGCGCGGCCCCGCCGGGCGCGATTCGTGCGGCGTCCGGTGCCCGGCGGGGAACTTCAAACAGGGGGTTCGAGGGCTTCGACAGCCCGAACCGGAAACGGGGCCACTCCATGCGGCAGGCTTCTGCCTTCCTTCAATCCGTCGCCGGCGTCGTGCCGGCCGCGCTGCGGCCATGGCTCGCGGCGCCCGCCGAGGCCTTCTGCCACTGGCGCGCCAAACGCTGCGCGGCGCGGAGCCGGCGCTGGCATGCCCGCGCCGCGGCGCTGATCGGCTGGCGCGGCGGCGGGCCGGACTTCACGGGAGAAAACCATGTGGACGGATAGGCTCTCATGGACCGACGAGCGCGTGGAGAAGCTGCGCGGCCTGCTCGCCGAGGGGCTGACCGCCTCGCAGATCGGCGCCCGGCTCGGCGTCACCCGCAACGCCGTCATCGGCAAGGTCTCGCGCCTCGGCGCCGAGTTCACCCGCAAGCAGCCGAAGCGCACCGTTCCCCGCTCCGGCCGCCGCGCCGTCAACCATGCGCGGCGGCGGGCGCATTGCGACACCCGCAAGCCGGCGGCGAAGAAGCAGCCCCGGCTCGCGAGGCCGCGCGCGCCGCTGATCGCGGACGGGGAGATCGGGGGGGGCATCCCGCCGCGCAAGGCGCTGCCGCCGCTCGCCGAGATGCCGCGCGTCTCGCTGCTGGAGCTGAGCGAGCGCACCTGCCGCTGGCCGCTCTGGGGGCCGGGCGACCCGACGCCGTCGCCCGACGACCGGGTCTATTGCGGCCACGCCCCGCACGCCCCCTCGCGCTACTGCGCGCACCACCAGGCGCGTTCGGAAAGCCACGGCGAATGAGCGGGCGGGTGCGCAAGGGCTGGCGAGAGAGCGCCCGCGAGACGGCACGGCCCGAACGGGCATCGGTCGCCCGCGCCAGAAGGTCGGAAAAGCCGGTGCCGATCGAGATCCTCGTCGCCCCGCGATGCCGCGAGCGCCTGCACGAGGCGGCGCGGGCGCGCGGGATGACCGCCTCGGTCTATGCCTCTCTGCTCTTCGACGCCGCCTTCGCCGCCCGCGTCGGCCAGGAGCGCGGCGACCCGCCGGCCGATGCCGAGCTCGAGGAGCAGCTGCGCCTCGTCTTCTGCATGGCCGGCCAGGCGGACACCGCGGCGATCGCCCGGGCCACCGGCATTCCCGAAAAGCGCGTGACGCGCCTGCTCGACGGCTGGAAGCAGGCGGGGAGGGCGCCGGCATGAGCGCGCAACTGACGTTCTCCGACAGGGTCGACGCGGCGATAGACGCGCTCGGCCGCGAGCTGCTGCGTGAGCTCGCCGCGACGGCCTGGTTCTGCGACGGCACGCCGGATGGCCGTCATCCGCTGATTCCGCGAGGCCGGCACGCGCGCTCTGATCGCCCGGCGGCGACTCATGACTGACCGCCCCATCAATCTCCACGCGCACGAGGTCAACGCGATCCGCGAGGGCCGGCAGACGCAGCTTCGGCGGGTGCTCAAGCCGCAGCCCATCTGGTCGGACGGCGGGGCAATCTACGACGCGGCAGGTGGGCAAGAGGACTATATCGAGCCGCATTGGATTGCCAAACCGAAGCATCCATACGCGGTCGGCGCCAAGCTGTGGGTGCGCGAGGCGTGGACCTACATCAATCACGACAGCGAGAGAGGGCTGGAGATATGCATTGGCTACAATGCTGATGGAGACAGCCTTCCTAATCGGCCATCTATATTTGTCCCGGATAGTTGGGGAGACCGAGCTGACTACTGGGCATTTCGGCCTCGCCGCCATTCCTCCATCCACATGCCCCGATGGGCCTCCCGCCTAACCCTGATCGTCTCGGACGTGCGCGTCCAGCGGTTGCAGGAGATCAGCGAGGAAGATGCGATTGCGGAGGGGGTGGAGCCGTCCGGGAAAGGCGCTGCATTCGTCCAAATGCGCGACGCTCTTGTGTATTCCTCCATGCGGGGGTGTTTCGCCGCCTTATGGAATTCCATCAACGCCAAGCGGCCCGGCTGCTCATGGGACGATAACCCGTGGATCGTCGCCCTGACGTTCCGGTCCATCCTTGAGAACATCGACCAGATCGGCCACCTGGCAATTGGCAATGCGATGGCTTGCCGCGCCGACGAAACCGGCGGGGCAGACAATGAATGACGCGGCGCCCTACGCCCCGGCCGTCGAGGCGCGCGAGCGCATGGCCGCGCTGCTGACCTTCCTCGACCGCACGCGGGCGCTGCCGCTGAAGGACGTGATCGCCGGCAGCGGGGTCGCCTCGCCCTGGGCGATCGCCGCGCGCGACGCGCGGCCGGTGCCGCTGGTCCACTGGTTCCCCCTTTGCGCCTGGCTCGGCTGCGACCCCGGCGACGGCTGGCCGGGCGGGCGGCGCTCGATGGGGGCTTTCGACGGCGGCCGTTTCAGCGCGGCGCTGGAAAAGGCGCTTGGCCGCGCCGGAGGGGTGCGCGCCTTCGCGGCGGCGAGCGGCGTCTCGGCGCCGACCGTCTCGCGCGCGGCGGCGGGCCGGCCGGTCAGTTTCGCGCTTTTCCTGCCGCTTTGTTCGGCGCTCGGCATGCAGGCCGGCGACTTCCTGCTCAGAACGGGGCCGATCAAGGGCCGGACGCCGTGGAAAGGCCGGGCCGGCGACAGACCGAAGATCACCGGGAAGTCCTCCCGAATAGACAGCAGACAGCCGAAGGCTGTTTCAGTGCCCGTTTCCCGTGAAACCGAAGGGTTCTCTGCCCCATCGGTCAACCGTCGGGCTGCGCCCGCCGTCGTCCAAGAATCCGGCCCTGCCGGATCGGGCAAAGCCCTCCCGGTCATCCGGGGCCCCATTGGTGTTCGGTCGTCGGCAAGCCGGGAGACCTGAGATGGCGCACTCCCAAAGCAGGTCGAAGACCTTTCTCGACGGGCGCGTGACGCTGCATGAGGGCGACTGCCTCGCCGTGCTGGCGGCGATGGAGCCCGACAGCGTCGATTGCGTGGTGACGAGCCCGCCCTATTGGGGCCTGCGCGACTATGGCGTCGACGGGCAGATCGGGCTGGAATCGACGCTCGGCGAGCATCTGGAGGTGATGGTCGCGGTCTTCGATGCCGTGCGACGGGTGCTCAAGCCGACCGGGACGCTGTGGCTCAACTACGGCGACACCTACGCGACCAGCCCCAACGGGCGCAGCGCGGCCGACTACAAGAGCGACGGCAAGGATGACCGCACCTTCCGCGACAAGCCCTTCGGGACGGCGGGCGCGATCTACAGGCCCGGCTACGAGAAGACGGCGCGTGTCGGGACCGGCGCGGCCCATGGCGGACGGATCGTCGGCGAAGGGCCGGTGCTCAAGCCGAAAGACCTCTGCATGGTGCCGAACCGGCTTGCCATCGCTCTGCAGGAGGCGGGCTGGTGGGTGCGCTCGGAGATCGTCTGGGGCAAGCCCAACCCGATGCCCGATTCCAGCGGCCGCTACCGGCCCTCGACGGCGCATGAAAAGCTCTTCCTGCTGACAAGGTCCGGCGATGCCGATGTGTGGGTCGCCCGCGACACCGGCGAGATCAGCTTCGCGCCCGACCTCGCCGAGCGGGCGCCGGCGATCACCGACCCGGCCAAACTGATCAACCGCTGGATCTGCACCGGGCACTATTACGACGCCGGCGCCGTGCGGCAGCGAATGCAGCCGTCCTCGGTTCAGCGCCTGTCGCAGAATATCGAGGAGCAAGCCGGCAGCACGCGCGCCAATGGCGGCGCCAAGACAAACGGCACGATGAAGGCGGTCGGCGGAAAGCGCGCCGACAAGCAGCGCGGCCATTCCCGGCGCCATGCCGGCTTCAATGGCCGCTGGGACGCGATGGACCGCGCCGAGCAGCAGCAGAACGGCCGCCTGCTGCGCAACTACGAGCCGGTCTGCCCGCCGGTCTGGGACATCGCGACGCGCGCCTATACCGACGCGCATTTCGCCACCATGCCGCCGGAGCTGGCGGCGCGCTGCATCCTCGCCGGGTGCCCGAAGGGCGGGCTGGTTCTCGACCCGTTCGGGGGCGCGGGCACGACGGCGCTCGCCGCCCTGCGCCACGGCAGGCGCGCGGCGCTGATCGAACTCAACCCCGACTATGCCGCCCAGGCGCGCCGGCGCATCGAACGCGAATGGCGGGTCGAGCAGGCGACGCCGATACCGGATGCCGGACCGCTCTTCGCCGGGGAGGCCGCCGAATGAGCGCGCATCAGCCCCGCCCCGCCGGCCCGCTCGCCGATTTCGAGGGCGAGTTCTCCGTCCGGCTGCCGCTCGATCCCATGTCGCGCTTCGTGCTGCGCGTCGCGCCGCGCGAGATCGCCGCGCGCATCCGCCGCGTCTGCCCCTGCGGGGCGCGGCTCAGCGTTGCCGCGCTCGGCGATCGCGAGCGGCTGACCTGCCTCGTCACCTGCCGCCATCGCCCGCGCGACCGCCACCCCAGCCCGGCGGCGATCCGCGCGGCGTTCTCCAAGGCGCGCAAAGAGGGTTCACCGACCATGAAGAAACCGAACACCAACGGGGCCCCCACTGACGACGGCGGGCGAAGCCCGACGGGTGACCAGCGGGGCAAACAATGATCCGCATGCCGCATTCCCTCCGCCGCTTCCTGCTGGCCCGCGCGCGGGCCGTGATGGCGCGCCGGGCGCCGGATTTCGAGATCGGCCCGGCCGGCGACCCCTACATGCAGCGCTGGTGGCTGCTGCCGCGCAACCGCGCCTTCAACGTCTATCTGCACCGGATGCTGCATGACGACGACGACCGGGCGCTGCACGACCATCCCTGGCCGTCGCTGTCGCTGATGCTCGATGGCCGGATAATCGAGCACTTCAGCACCGATCCGGCGGACGGGGGCTGGTTGGAATGCCGCTGGCTGCTCGCCGGCGACGTCGTCTGGCGGCCGGCCCGCTTCGCGCACCGGCTGGTGATCCCCTCGCCGCCGGCCATCACGGTGTTCATCACCGGGCCGCGCCTGCGCGAATGGGGCTTCTGGTGCCCGC